>NZ_RCCC01000001.1:3615059-3932315 GCF_003663825.1 Acidovorax sp. 106
TTTGAAAATGGCTGGGTTCATCGCCGCTGGCCACCGGGCCGCCTTCGGCTTGCCAGGCTTGCAGCCCACCGTCGAGCACGGCCACGGCATCGTGGCCCGCCCACTTGAGCATCCACCACAGGCGCCCGCAGTAGTTGGCGCCGTTGCGGTCGTACACCACGGCCTGCATGCCGTTGGCAAAGCCCACGCTCGACAGCCACGTCGCAAAGCGTTCGCGGCTGGGCAGGGGGTGGCGCCCGCCCGAAGCAGGCTGGTCTGCCTCTTGGGCCACCAGGGTGCCGTGGGCACCCGGTGCGCCGTGCTTGGCGCTTAGATGCTTGTCCAGGTCTGCGTACACCGCACCGGGGATGTGTGCCTGCGCAAACGCCTGCGCCCCGGCCGAGGGCTGCATCAGCTCAAAGCTGCAGTCGAACACCATCAAGGGATGGCCGCTGGCCTGCAGGGCCTGCAGTTCGGTGGGGGCGATGAGGGTGGTGTAGGTCATTGGCAAAGGCTCCATGGGTGGCACTTTAAAGCGGCTAATAAAACTCTTCTGGCGTCGTTGTGCGTCTTGTCGTACTACTCGTACTGCCTGCGACGCAGCGCCTAGCCATAACCGCTTCGCTGAGTTTTGTTAGCCGCTCCTAATGTTCTTCCGCTGGGCTGTCAGGGGCGGCACGCGCGCGCAGCACGGTCGCCACGATACCGCTGCCCACAATCAACACCATCCCCACCCATCCAATGGTCGGGATGTGGTCATTGAACAGCACCACGCTGTAGATGGCGGCAAACACAATGCCTGAATACTGCAAGTTGGCCACCACCAGCGTGCCGCGTGGGGTCTTGGCGGTGGCGTAGGCGCGCGTCATGCACAGCTGTCCGCCCGCCGCCAGCACCCCAATCGGCAGCAGCCACAGTGCGGGCCAGCCAGGCCAGGCCGAGGTGCCGGTAAAGAGCATTGCCAGCCCCCCAGCGGCTGCCGACCCCACGGCAAAGTAAAACACGGTGCGCGACTCAGGCTCGCCCAGGCGCGATAGCGCCATCACCTGCATGTAGGCGAAGGCGGCTGTCATGCCCGACATGAGCCCGATGAGCCCTGCAAACGCCTGGTTTTGATCGAGGCTGGGGCGCAACATCAGTACCACACCGACGAAACCTGTGAGCACTGTGACCACCAGTGAGCCCTGGAAGGCCGGCCGTGGAGCGGTGGCTGAGGGGCGCCAGGCGATCAGCGCGCCGCCCACCAGAAATGCGGCAATCCACACGCTGCTCATGTAGTTGAGCGTCATGGCCGTGGCCAGCGGCAATTGGCCAATGGCATAAAACCACGCACCCAAAGACACCACGCCCACCAGGCTGCGCCATGCATGCATGCCAGGGTATTGGGTGGCCAGTGACACCCGTTGCGAGCGGGCCAGCAGCCACAAGATGGCGATGCCGATGAAGCCCCGATAGCAGACCAGCTCTGCAGCGTTGAAGTGGGCCGATGCCATCTTCACGCACACCCCCATGCTGGCAAAAAGGAAAGCGGCCAACACCATCCAGAGGGCTTGCATCGAGGGGGAACCTGTTCAGAGGGTTGAAATAAAAATAGCCGCCAAGGCTGGTTGGACCAGCGCTGACAGCTATTCTAATGAGAGCAGGCACAACAAGTACGGCGATTCGGCAGGCATTCGCAGGGCAGTTTGTCGCTTCAGTGGCCAAAGAACGTGCGAGATGGTGATGGCCCCCAACACTGGCGCGAACCAGCCCAGCCCAGTGCCCCGCGCAAGGGCCGCCAAGCCGCGGATGCGGCGCTTCGCTTGCGTGCGCCGGGGGCGTCCCCCTTGGGGGGAAGGCGCGCAGCGACTCAGGGGGGGCTTCCCATACTTTTGCGGTACCACTCGTGAAAGTGCTGCATACCATCTTCCATGGGGCTCTGGTAGGGGCCGACCTCGTTGTCGCCACGGGCCAGCAAAGCCTTGCGGCCCGCATCCATGCGTTCACCGATTTCGTCGTCCTCGATGCAGGTCTCCATGTAGGCGGCCTTCTGTGCCTCGACGAATTCGCGCTCGAACGCCGCGATTTCTTCGGGGTAGTAGAACTCCACCATGTTCAGCGTCTTGGTCGGGCTGATGGGGTGCAGGGTGGACACGGTGAGCACATGCGGGTACCACTCCACCATGATGTGCGGGTACAGCGTGAGCCAGATGGCGCCGTGCTTGGGTGGCTCGCCATTGCGGTAGGCCAGCAGGGCTTCGTGCCAGCGCTCGTACACGGGACTGCCGGCCTTGCCCAGGCGGTTGGCCACACCCACGGTTTGCACCGAGTAGTTCTTGCCAAACTCCCAGCGCAGGTCGTCGCAGGTGACGAAGCTGCCCAGGCCGGGGTGGAAGGGACCGACGTGGTAGTCCTCCAGATAGACCTCGATGAAGGTCTTCCAGTTGTAGTTGCACTCGTGCAGTTCGACATGGTCGAGCACATAGCCATCAAAGCTCAAGTCGGCCTGCGGCCCCATTTGCGCCAGGTCTGCGGCCACGTCGTAGCCGTTGTCTTCAAACAGAAGGCCGTTCCATTCGCGCAGCTTGTAATTGTTGAGGTTCAGGCAGGGGTCGTGCGCAAAATGCGGCGCGCCCAGCAACTCGCCCTTGGGGCTGTAGGTCCAGCGGTGCAGCGGGCACACGATGTTGCCGCCCGCGCTGCCTTTTTGCTGCGTGTGCAAAGAGCCCTTACCCTTGAGCATGACCGCCTGGCGGTGGCGGCACACGTTGGAGATGAGTTCGACCCCGCCCTGGGCGTTGCGCACCAGCGCGCGGCCCTCGCCCTCTTGGGGCAGTGCGTAGTAGTCGCCCGCATGGGGCACAGACAATTGGTGCCCCACATAGCGGGGCCCGCGCTGGAAGATGGTGTCCAGCTCGCGCTGAAACAGCGCATCGTCAAAGTAGCTTGAAACTGGTAGTTGGCTTGCAGCCTGCTGCAGTTGAAGACTTAAATCAGACATGGGTGACCTGACCTAAAGACTCCCCACAGGGAAGTGCGGGAGGTGCGCCGCAGCGCATCCATAAAAAAGAAACCGGCTCACTGAATGAGCCGGCTTGGCGGGAATGGGATTATAGGCGGTGGGGTTATTCCCGCAGCCCCCTTACGTGTATTGAGAATTGATCGAGGACAGGGTCTTTGCAGTTTTTGCGATGGCTTGGCAGGCTGTGATTTGCAATAAACGGCCCTGCAATCAGTCTCGGTGCAGAGGCTGCGCCTAAAATCGCCCGTTTTCATCTGCGCGCACTGCCCACAAGCCCATGCCCAAGGCCACCCCCAAGACCGAACTGCCCCATGAGCCCGCCAGCTACGAAGCCGCGCTGGAAGAACTGGAGCAGTTGGTCACCCGCATCGAATCGGGCCAGATGCCCCTGGACCAGATGCTGGCGGGCTACCAGCGCGGCGCCGTGCTGCTGGCGTTTTGCCGCAAACGGCTGGACGCGGTGCAAGACCAGATCAAGGTGCTGGACGAAGGCAGCTTGCAGGCTTGGGGGCAAGAATGAGCACCGCGTGGGACCTGGGGAGCTGGAGCCGGGAACACCTGGAGTGCGTGGAGCAGGCCCTGTCGCGCTGGGTGGGGCAGGGTGCCCCGGCCGGGCTGGGCGATGCCATGCGCTACGCCGTGCTGGACGGTGGCAAACGCCTGCGTCCGCTGCTGGTGATGGCGGCGTACGAGGCTGCACTCAGCGCCCGCCAGAGCACTTGGGGTGCTGCTGAGCGCAGTGGTGCTGACGAAGCCGCCTTGCGTGCAGCTTGCGCGGTGGAGCTGATCCACGCTTACTCGCTGGTGCACGACGACATGCCCTGCATGGACAACGACGTGCTGCGCCGTGGCAAGCCCACCGTGCATGTGCAGTTTGGCGAGGCCCAGGCTCTTTTGGCAGGCGATGCGCTGCAGGCCTTCGCTTTTGAATTGCTCACTCCCGACGACGAACGCATTCCGGGCGCCGTGCAGGCCAGCCTGTGTCGCCAACTGGCGCATGCGGCAGGCTCTGCCGGCATGGCCGGTGGGCAGGCGATTGACCTGGCCAGCGTGGGGCTGGCACTGACCGAAAGCCAACTGCGCGAGATGCACCGCCTCAAAACGGGCGCTTTGCTAGAGTGCAGCGTCATGATGGGCGCTGCCTGTGCCAGCGTACCGCCGCAGGCCAAAACAGCCTTGCAGACCTACGGTGCTGCGGTGGGGCTGGCGTTTCAGGTGGTCGACGATATTCTGGACGTGATTGCCGACTCGGCCACGCTGGGCAAAACGGCAGGCAAGGACGCTGCCAGCGACAAGCCCACCTATGTGTCGCTGTTGGGGCTGGCCGCAGCGCAGGCCTATGCCAGCGAGTTGCTGGCCGCCGCCCATGCAGCGCTGGCAGACAGTGGTTTGCCCGACGTGCGTGCCCTGGCGGCCCTGGCCGACATGGTGGTGCGCCGATCGCACTGACCGGGCGACGCTGCGGCCCACCGTGCATGTTGCCTGGAATGTGTATTCAATCAGCCCCTGGCGCTTATCAATAGAGCGCTGGTAGCTATCAAAATAATAGTAAATGGCCACGACCTCCTTCCCCCTGCTGCAAACCATCAACGACCCGGCGGATGTGCGCAAGCTGTCACGGGCAGACCTCAAGGTGCTGGCCACGGAACTGCGTGGCTTTGTGCTGGAGAGCGTGTCGCAAACCGGCGGGCACCTCAGCTCCAACCTGGGCACCGTAGAGCTCACCGTGGCCCTGCACCATGTGTTCAACACCCCCGACGACCGCTTGGTGTGGGATGTGGGCCACCAGACCTACCCCCACAAAATCCTGACCGGGCGGCGCGACCGCATGGCTACCTTGCGCCAGCTGGGGGGCATCTCGGGCTTTCCGCAGCGGGCCGAAAGCCCCTACGACACCTTCGGCACCGCGCACTCCAGCACCAGCATTTCTGCTGCGCTGGGCATGGCCATGGCCGCCAAGCGCAAGGGCGAAAACCGCCGCGCGGTGGCCATCATTGGCGACGGCGCCATGACGGCGGGCATGGCCTTTGAAGCCCTGAACAACGGTGGCGTGACCGATGCCAACCTGCTCGTCATCCTGAACGACAACGACATGAGCATCAGCCCGCCCGTGGGTGCGCTCAACCGGTACTTGGCGCAATTGATGAGCGGCCAGTTCTATGCCGCTGCCAAGAACGTGGGCAAGACCGTGCTGCGCCCCGTGCCGCCCCTTTTGGAGCTGGCCAAGCGCTTTGAGCAGCAGGCCAAAGGCATGGTGGTGCCCGCCACGCTGTTTGAAAAATTCGGCTTCAACTACATCGGCCCCATCGACGGGCACGACCTGGACTCGCTCATCCCCACGCTGGAGAACATCAAGGGTCTCAAAGGCCCACAGTTCCTGCACGTGGTCACCAAAAAGGGCCAGGGCTACAAGCTGGCCGAGGCCGACCCCGTGGCCTACCACGGCCCTGGCAAGTTCGACCCCGCAGTGGGTTTGGTCAAAAGCGCGTCCGCACCCAAGCAGACCTTCACGCAGGTGTTTGGCCAGTGGCTGTGCGACATGGCCGCGCAAGATGAGCGCCTGGTAGGCATCACCCCCGCCATGCGCGAAGGCTCGGGCATGGTCGAGTTTGAAAAGCGCTTTCCCGATCGCTACTACGACGTTGGCATTGCCGAGCAGCACGCGGTGACCTTTGCTGCAGGCATGGCCTGCGAAGGCGTCAAGCCCGTGGTGGCCATCTACTCCACCTTCTTGCAGCGCGGCTACGACCAGCTTATCCACGACGTGGCGTTGCAAAACCTGCCTGTGGTGTTTGCGCTGGACCGCGCCGGGCTGGTGGGCGCCGACGGCGCGACGCATGCGGGCGCCTACGACATTCCGTTTGTGCGCTGCATTCCCAACATGAGCATGGCCTGCCCGGCCGACGAGCGCGAATGCCGCCAGCTGCTCAGCAGCGCCTTTGGGCAAGACCACCCGGTGGCCGTGCGCTACCCGCGTGGCAGCGGCGCGGGCGTAGTCCCCTTGGCCACGCTGGAGGGGCTGCCCTTTGGCAAGGGCGAGGTGCGCCGCGAGCGCTCGGGTCTGGCTGCAGGCAACCCACCACGCATTGCCATTCTGGCGTTTGGTACCCTGCTGTACCCCGCTCTGGAAGCCGCCGAAGTGCTGGACGCCACCGTGGTCAACATGCGCTGGGCCAAGCCGGTGGATGTGGACTTGCTGCTGGACGTGGCCTCGCGCCACGATGCGCTCGTCACCCTGGAAGAGGGCGCCATCATGGGCGGCGCAGGCAGCGCCGTGACCGAGGCGCTCAACGCCGCTGGCATCACGTTGCCCGTGCTGCAACTGGGCCTGCCCGATGTGTTCATCGAACACGGCGACCCGGTCAAGCTGTTGTCGTTGCAAGGGCTGGATGCCGCCGGGATTCGCGCTGCGATCGAAAAGCGGTTCCTCTGATGGGGGTCTTGCGACCCTGGGGCTGAGCGCCTTGCTTTGCACCCTTGGGCATCGATAGAGGCCATTCATCAATCCCCTTTTCTTGCTTGAAATGCGCATGCTGCACCCCCTTCTCATGGTGCCCTGACAGCGCGGCGCCAGCTTGCTTGCAGAACCCTGAAAGCCCCTCGCAGCAGGGGCTTTTTCGCGGGAAAACCCCCAAAGCCCGGGGTGGCCATATTCCTACAATGAATGTGGCTGAAACAAGTCCTCGGCACGGCTGCGTACCGCGCGTGCATGCTGGGTTTTGCAATCAAATATCGGAGAGAACCTCATGGATCGTCGTTCCATCATCAAGCGCGCAGGCATTGCCGGCGTGCTGGCCGCAGGTGCTGCGCCCGCTGTCCACGCGCAAGCGGCCGTTCGCTGGCGCCTGGCTTCCAGCTTCCCTAAGTCGCTGGACACCATCTTCGGTGGCGCTGACGTGTTTGCCAAGGCCGTCAAGGCCATGTCTGGCGGCAAGTTTGAAATCTCCGTGCACGCCGGTGGCGAGCTGATGCCTCCCTTTGGCGTGGTGGACGGTGTGCAGCAAGGCACGGTGGAAATGTGCCACTCGGTGCCTTACTACTTCTACGGCAAGAACCCCGCCTTCGCGCTGGGCTCGGCGATTCCCTTTGGCTTCAATGCACGCCAGATGGATGCGTGGATGTTGCACGGTGGTGGCCGCAAGCTCATGAACGAGTTCTATGGCGGCTACAACATGGTCAGCTTTGCGGGCGGTAACACCGGCACGCAGATGGGTGGCTGGTTCCGTAAGGAAATCAAGACCCCTGCCGACTTCAAGGGCCTGAAGATGCGCCTGGGTGGCGGCTTGGTGGGCGAGGTAATGCAGAAGCTGGGTGCTGTGCCCCAGAGCATTCCTGGCGGCGAAATTTACCAATCGCTCGAAAAGGGCACGATCGATGCCGCCGAGTGGATCGGCCCCTACGATGACCAGAAGCTGGGCTTCAACAAGGTGGCCCCCTTCTACTACTACCCTGGCTGGTGGGAAGGTGGCCCTGAGGTGGACTTCTTCATCAACAAGAAGGCCTTTGAAGGCGTGTCGTCTGAGTTCCAGGCCATCATCGAAGCCGCATCGGCTGTGGCCCACAACGACATGCTGGCCAAGTACGACGCCTTGAACCCCACCGCGCTCAAGCAACTGGTGGCTGCCAAGACCAAGGTGCTGCCTTTCTCGCAAGCCGTGATGGACGCTTCGTTCAAGGCTTCGATGGAAGTGTTCGCCGAGAACGACGCCAAGAGCCCAGAGTGGAAGAAAATCTACGCTGCCATGCGCTCGTTCCAGCGTGACCAGATCCTTTGGTTCCGCTTCGCCGAAGCCCGTTACGACACCTTCATGTCGTCGCAAAAGATCTGACGGTTGCTGGCGCTGCAGGGCTTTGTGCCCTGCATGCCGAGGCCCCCGAACCCACTGGCACTCCGTGCCAGTGGGTTTTTTTATGTGCTGTTGTCCTGATCCAGGTGGGCGCAATGGCCTCAATGGCCTGTCCGTGCGCTGACTTGGGAAAGCCGTGAGCGGCGCTTGAGGAGTCGTCGGTGGATGGGGCAATGCAACAGTGCCGCCAGTGGGGTCAGTAGGGTGGCTCCTGCCCTGGCGTGGAGAGCATGGGCTGGTGGTATTGAGCACTTTTTGTCTGCAGGTGGTGCCCCACAGGATGGCGGTGTTGCTGCCTGTGGGCTCTGTTGGGGCTGAGTAGCTCACCGTTGGGAGCCATACACAAAAAAGCCCCGGCAGACGCAGCGTCTGCCGGGGCTCGGGGCTTGAATAGGCGCTGGTGTTTTGGCAGCGCCTCCTTTCGTTGTGCCTTACTTCTTCTCTTGTTCCAGAGAGTCTTGCAGGGCCTTCAGCGGGTCATCTGCCGCTGCGGGTGCTGCGGGTTCAGTGCTGGTCGAGCCTTCCATACCCGCAGTGGGGTCTGCGGCTTCGGGCATGGCGTCAGGCATGGTGGCTTCCATTTCCATGCGCACCTTGTCCAGGTCATAGACCTCTTCTTTGTCCAAACCGCTGGAGACGATGCCTGGGAAGGCGATGACCAATCCCACCATGGTCAGCTGAATGATCAGGAAGGGGATGGCACCCCAGTAGATCTGCGGCGTGGTCACCGGGGCGATCATCTTCTTGGTGACCTTGTCCATGTACTCTTTGGCAGGGGCCACGCTGCGCAGGTAGAACAGCGCAAACCCGAACGGTGGGTGCATGAACGAGGTTTGCATGTTGATGGCCAGCAGCACGCCAAACCAGATCAGGTCAATCCCCAGCTTGTGGGCCACGGGGGCCAGCAAGGGCACCACGATGAAGGACAACTCAAAGAAGTCCAGGAAGAACGCCAGGAAGAACACCATGATGTTCACGACGATCAGGAAGCCCAATTGGCCACCTGGCAGGCCTGACAGCAAATGCTCCACCCACAGCGGGCCGTCCACACCCTGGAAGGTCAGACCAAAGATGGTGGCGCCCACCAGAATGAACACCACAAAGCACGACAGCTTGGTCGTGGTGTGCACTGCCTGGGTCAGCAGGCTCATGCTCAAGCGGCCCCGCAGGATGGCCATGATGGTGGCGCCCAGTGCGCCCATGGCGCCGCCTTCGGTCGGCGTGGCTACGCCCAGGAAGATGGTGCCCAGTACCAGGAAGATCAGCAGCAGCGGTGGAATCAGGACAAAGGTCACACGTTCTGCAACGCGCGACAGCAGGCCCAGTCGGGTGATCTTGTTGATGCTGGCGGCCACGAAGGCCAAAGCCACGCCAAAGCACATGGACACCACGATGGTCTCATCCAGCGCAACCTTTTCCACCACTTCGCCAGACCACCATGTGTGCAGGGCTGGCATGTTTTTGGCCACGTAGACAGAGGCTGCCGTGCAGACCACGGTCAGAGCCAGCAACGAGGGCAGGCCGTTCTTTCCATTGTCTTCACGCAGGGTGCGCGCTTCGGGGGGAAGGGCAGGCACCCACTGTGGCTTGAATACCGCCAGCAAGATCACATAGAGGGCGTAAAAACCCGTGAGCATCAGGCCGGGCACAAACGCGCCCTTGTACATGTCGCCCACGCTGCGGCCCAGTTGGTCGGCAATGATGATGAGCACCAACGATGGTGGAATGATCTGAGCCAGCGTACCGGAGGCGGCAATCACCCCCGCTGCCAGGCGGCGGTCGTAGCCGTATCTGAGCATGATGGGCAAAGAGATCAAGCCCATCGAGATCACCGACGCCGCCACCACCCCGGTTGTGGCGGCCAGCAGTGCGCCCACAAAGATCACGGCCAGCGCCAGACCACCGCGGATGGGGCCAAACAGTTGGCCGATGGTGTCCAGCAAGTCTTCGGCCATACCGCTTCGCTCTAGGATCAATCCCATGAGCGTGAAGAACGGAATGGCCAGCAGCGTGTCGTTTTGCATGATGCCGAAGATGCGCAGCGGCACCGCTTGCAGCAGGGCTTCGGGCAAGACATTCAGCTCAATGCCGATGAAGGCGAAGAACAAGCCGCAGGCGCCCAGGCTGAAAGCCACAGGAAAGCCCACCAGCAAGAAACAGATGAGCCCCGCAAACATGATGGGGGCAAGGTTGTGTGCAATGAATTCCATGGTGTGTGTCTCCGCTTATGGGGCCGCTCAGTGGGCCTCGGCCTTGTTCTTGCCGTTGCCCTTGGCAGCTTCGGCCAGGTTGCGGATGGACTCGGCCAGCTCTTCTTCGGCTGTCTTTTCTGCCTTCTTGGAGGTGGGGTCTTCGATCACGCCCTTGAGGAACGCTAGGCGCTTGATCAACTCAGACATGCCCTGCAGCCACAGCAAGCTGAAGCCCATGGGGATCATCAGGTACACGGGCCAGCGGATCAGTCCGCCAGCGTTGCTTGACATCTCGCCCGAGGCCAGCGCGCGTGTGAAGAAGGGAATGCCATACCAGAGCACGGCAAAACACATGGGCGTGAGGAAGGCGATGTAGCCAAACACATCGATCCAGATCTGGGTGCGCTTGGAGAAGCGGCTCGAGACCACGTCCACCTTGACGTGCTCGCCCTGCAAGAGGGTGTAGCCCGCAGCGAGCAGGAACGAGGCAGCAAATAAATACCACTGCACTTCCAGGAACGCGTTGGAGCTGATGTTGAACGCCTTGCGCACCACGGCGTTCACACCGCTGATGACCGTGGAGGCCAAGATCAGCCAGACCACGTATTTACCGACCTGGGTGTTAAGCCAGTCGATCCCCCTGGATAACTTCAATAGAGCCTGCATGGTGTCTCCAATAAAAATGCTTTGCCGACATCGCGCTGGCCTTTCGTCCCGGTAGGGCGAAAGGGGGCACGAACTTTTACAACGGCGCGATTCTACGGAGCACTGTAAGCCGAGTCTGACAGCTGCGTGACGGTGTTATCCCTATGGCTGTATTGGTTCTTTAGCTACTAAAAGTGTAGCAATTAGGGTTTCTTCCTAGGCGTCGAAGTGCGTTTGGGACCCGCAAATTGCCACCACGGCAGCACGCTGCTCATCGCCAGAACCTCGCCACTGCGCATGGGCGTGTAGCCGGGCAGCTGGGCCATGTGCAGTTGCCAGGCGGGCGACAGCAGCAATGCGCGCAGCGCCCGTGTCGCAGGTTGCTCCAGGCTCGATTTGAGGCAGGCCAGGTGGTAGCGCTCGTCCACCAGCGGCACAAAATCCAGCCCGCGTGCGCGGGCCGCCATCTCGATGCCCAGGCCTGCGTCCGCAGCCCCGGCCACCACCGCCTGTGCCACGGCGGTGTGCGAGGGCTCATCGTGGTCAAAGCCCGTGATGTGCTGCCCGGTCAGGCCCGCCAGGGCCAGTTGGTCTTCCAGCAGCACGCGGGTGCCACTGCCCAGGGGCCGATTCACAAAGCGCGCGCCGGTGCGGGCCACATCGGCCAACGACTGCAGGCCCAGCGGATTGCCCTTGGCCACGATCAGCCCCTGCGTGCGCTTGGCAAAGCCAATGATCTTGTGCAGGCCCGGTTGCAGCAGCGGCTTGTAGGTGCGGGCGGCCAGTGAGCTGGCTGCGGGTTGCTCCAATGTATGAAAACCCGCCAGCGTGCAGCGGCCCTCGTTCAGCGCCCGTATGGCGTCCACGCTGCCAGTGAAGCGGATGTCCAGATGCAGCGCCCCTGACTCGCCGGGCGTGGCCGCGTGGGCACGCAGGGTGGCCAGTGCGTCGTCGTGGCTGGCGTACATGGTCAGCACATGGGCGCTGTCGTCAAAGGCCACGGCAAAGGCGCGCTCCAGGTCGGCGTGCAGGGCGGCAATTTGCGGCGCCAGGCGGGCCTGGGCCTGGCGCTCGGCCCACAGCAGCTTGGTGCCGAACTCGCTGAGCTGGGCGGACTGGCCCTTGCCCCAGATGATCAGCTCGCCGCCCAGTTGTTCCTCCCACCGCTTGAGGGCGCCCCAGACATGGCGGTACGACATGCCCAGCGTGCGCGCTGCGGCAGAGATGGACCCCTGCTGCGCCACGGCTTCCAACATTTCGGGCAGGGGGTTGCGGATCTGGGCGTCGCCCGCATCGCGGCTCAAGGTGTAGTGGAGTTGGATCCTATGCACAGGATTTCATATCGCTGGAGATTGGCTGGGTGCATACGATAGTCGAATCCATGTCCACCCTCACCGAAAGCGCGAACACAGCGCTGCAACTCACTTTCTCTGCCGACCCCGCTTTGTGGACCATCGTCGGCCGATCTCTGTCTGTCAGCGCCACCGCCTGCCTGTTGGCTTGTGGTGCGGGCTTGGTGCTGGGCGCCTGGCTGGGTGTGGCGCGCTTTGCCGGGCGCGGCGCGGTGTTGGCGGTGCTCAACACCTTGCTGGCCGTGCCCTCGGTGGTGGTGGGGCTGGTGGTGTATTTGCTGCTGTCGCGCAGCGGGCCGCTGGGCAGCTGGGGCTGGTTGTTCAGCTTCAAAGCCATGGTGCTGGCCCAGGCGCTGCTGGTGCTGCCGGTGGCCACGGCCCTGACGCGGCAGGTGGTGGACGATGCCGAACGTGCGCATGGTGAGCAACTGCGATCGCTGGGCGCAGGGCCGCTGTTGCGCAGCTTGTTGCTGGCATGGGACGAGCGCTACGCCTTGCTCACGGTGCTGCTGGCCTCGTTTGGCCGCGCTATTTCAGAAGTGGGCGCCGTGATGATTGTGGGCGGAAACATCGATGGCTTTACCCGCGTGATGACCACGGCCATTGCGCTGGAGACCAGCAAGGGTGACCTGCCCCTGGCGCTGGCGCTGGGCTTGATTTTGCTGGCGGTGGTGCTGGCGCTGAACGTGGTGATTGCGCTGCTGCGGCGTTGGCGCGAGCGGGTGGACGGTGCCAGCACCGATCTGCCCGTTGGGGTGGCCGCATGATGGCCGACCTGCCCCTGGACGCCATGACATCCCCTGTGACAGCGTCCCTCATGGATTTGCAGGCGGTGGACGTGCGCTTTGGCCGTGTACATGCACTGACGGGTGTGACGCTGCGCATTGCCCCTGGCGAGCGTGTGGCCCTGGTGGGCGCCAATGGCAGCGGCAAGAGCACGCTGCTGCGCGTGCTGCACGGCCTGGTGCCCGCCAGCGCCGTGCACTGCCACACGGCGCCCGCGCGCCAGCAGGCCATGCTGTTCCAGCGCCCCCACATGCTGCGCACCAGTGCGCAAAACAACGTGGCGCTGGCGCTGTGGCTGCGCGGCAGCCGCTGGGCTGATGCGCGCGCACAGGCACTGGCTGCGCTGCACCGCGTGGGCTTGCAGGCCATTGCCTTGCAAAACGCCCGCACCTTGTCGGGCGGCCAGCAGCAGCGTGTGGCACTGGCCCGCGCCTGGGCCTTGCGCGCCGATGTGTTGCTGCTGGACGAGCCCACCTCCAGCCTCGACCCGCATGCCAAGCGCGAGGTGGAGGCGTTGATGGCGGAGTTTGCTGAGGGGCACGCCGAGCTAGCCAGCGCGCAGCCCGTGACCATGGTGTTCAGCAGCCACAACCTGGGGCAGGTCAAGCGCCTGGCCAGCCGGGTGGTGTACCTGGAGCATGGGCGCCTGGTGGCCGATCTGCCGGTGCATGACTTTTTCAACGGCCCCTTGCCAGAGGCCGCCCGTTTGTTTGTCAAAGGAGAATTGGTATGAAGAATTTCAAGCTTTTGTGTGCTCTAGCGCCCGTCCATAAAGCGCTGGCAGCTATTGTTTTGGTAGCGTGTGGTGCCGCGTCGGCGCAGTCTATCACCATGGCCTCCACCACCTCGACCGAGCAGTCGGGCTTGTTCTCGCACCTGTTGCCTGAGTTCAAAAAGGCCAGTGGCCTGGATGTGAAGGTGGTGGCCTTGGGCACCGGCCAGGCGCTGGACACCGCCCGCCGCGGGGATGCGGACGTGCTCTTCGTGCACGACCAGGCCGCTGAAGAAAAGTTCGTGGCCGATGGCTGGGCCGTCAAGCGCTACCCGGTCATGTACAACGACTTCATCTTGGTGGGCCCTAAGGCCGACCCAGTGGGCACCAAGGGCAAGGACATTGTTGAAGCGCTCAAGAAGCTGGCTACCTCCAACGGCGAATTCGTCTCGCGCGGTGACAAGAGCGGCACGCATGCGGCCGAGCTGCGCTACTGGAAGCTGGCGGGCGTCGAAGCCAGCAAGGGCAGTGGCTACAAGGAGTGCGGCTGTGGCATGGGCCCGGCGCTGAACATCGCAGCCTCCAGCGGTGCCTATGTGCTGGCCGACCGGGGCACCTGGCTCAACTTCAAGAACCGTGCGGACCTGACCGTGCTGGTGGAGGGCGATACCCGCCTGTTCAACCAATACGGCGTGATGGTGGTGAACCCCGCCAAGCATGCCCACGTCAAGGCGCAAGACGCGCAGAAGTTTGTGGACTGGGTGGTGTCACCCGCCGGGCAGAACGTGATTGCCGCCTACAAGATCGGTGGCGAGCAATTGTTCTTCCCTAACGCAGCCAAGTGATCGGCCATGCCCGGATGCACGCCCCTACACAGCCGCCGCACGGCCACGGCGTGGTCGGCCTGCGCTGCGATGGCCGCCTTGACTATGGGGTTGGCAGGGTGCTCTGCACCGGCTGCCAAGGCACCCATGGCTGACGCATCGCCCATTGCGGTGTACGCCGCAGGCAGCTTGCGCGAAGCGCTCACCGAAATTGCGCTGAACCACGAAGCACGCACGGGCCAGCCCGTGCGGCTCACGTTCGGTGCCTCTGGCTTGCTGCGCGAGCGCATTGAGCAGGGTGAACCCGCCCAAGTGTTCGCTTCAGCAGACACCGAGCACCCACAGCGCCTGGCCGCCCAAGGGGGCTGGCAGCCTGTCGTCGTCTTCACGCGCAACGCCCTGTGCGCGCTGACGGGGCCTCATATCGACGCCATGCCAGACACCTTGCTGCCCACCCTGCTGCGCAGTGATGTGCGGCTGGGCACCTCCACCCCCAAGGCAGACCCCTCGGGCGACTATGCCTGGGCCTTGTTTCGCAAGGCCGACGCTGTGCAGCCAGGGGCCTACGCGGTGCTCGATGCCAAGGCGCTCAAGCTCACGGGGGCGGCCGACTCGCCCAAGCCACCTGCAGGGCGCGGCACCTACGCGTGGGTGATGGAGCAGCGCCAGGCCGATGTGTTTTTGACCTACTGCACCAATGCTGTGTCGGCCCAGGCCGAGGTGCCTTCGCTGCGCGTGGTGCCCTTGCCGGCAACGCTGCAGGTGGGGGCCGCCTATGGCCTGGCAGTGCGCGCAGATGCCTCGGCGCAGGCCAAAGCCTTTGCGCAGTCGCTCACCGAGCCAGCGGCGCAGGCTGTGCTGCAGCGGCTGGGTTTTGAGCGACCTTGAACGGTCCTGAATCGCCCCGTGTGGAGGCGATTCAATCGCCTTGCCTTAGCTTGGCGTTGGCAGTTTGCACGGCACACGCTGTACCAGCCTGGTGGGGTGCAGCGTGTGTCTTTTTCGTTTCAAGAGCGGCTAACAAAACTCCCCTGGCGTCGTTGTTCCGCCTTGTCGTACTCCTCGTACCGCCTGCCGCGTAACGCCCAGCCAGGGCCGCTGTGCTGAGTTTTGTTAGCCACACTAAGACTGCTTCAAGTCTCATCATCACGGTGGTGGCTGCTGCGCCAGATGGCACGCACCAGCCACAGCCCGCACACCACGGCCCCAAAAAATCCGAGAAAGCCGAAGGCGGGCAAGCCGAACAGAGTGGGCCCGCCTTTCACCGTCATCACGATGGACGAGCCAATGATGAGCGCAGCAATCACCAGTGCCATCGCCAGGCGGTTGGCCGATCGGTCGATTTGGTCGCCCACGCGTTTGAGGTGGGCCAGTTCAATGCCCACCTGCAAGTGCCCGCGCCGGGCGTTGCGCAGCAGGCGCGAGATGTCGTCGGGCAGCTGCTCCACCGTGGCCAGTGCGCGCCGCAGCGTTTGCCAGGTGCGCGTGGCAACGGCCTTGGGCTGGTAGCGGGCCTTGACCACTTGCTGCAGCAGGGGCAGCGCCTCGGATGCCATGTGAAAGCCCGGGTCGAGGTTGCGGCCCATGCCCTCCAGTGAGATAAAGGCCTTGATGAGCAGGGCCAGGTCAGAGGGCAGCCCCAGGTGGTGCTCGCGCAGGATGGCCGTCACGTCGGCCAGCATCTGGCCCAGGCTCAATTGCGCCAGCGGCACGCCGTGGTACTGGTCGACAAAGGCTTCAATCTCGGTTTCCAGCTGGCCCAGTGGCGTGCCCGGCCCATCGCCCGTCCAGTCCAGCAGCACATCGGCCACGGCTTGGGGCTGCTGCTCTACCAAGCCCAGCAGCAGCTGCAGCAGCTCATCGCGCCGCCGCTGCGACAAGCGCCCCACCATGCCAAAGTCGATGAAGGCGATCTGGTTGCCCGGCAGGTAAAACACATTGCCGGGGTGCGGGTCGGCGTGGAACACCCCGTCTTGCACAATCATTTTGAGCACGGCTTGCGCACCCCGCTGGGCCAGCACGGTGCGATTGAACCCGGCCTCTGGCGTCAGCGCATCCAGCGCCCCCCCGGGCGTGCCTGCGATGAAGTCCTGCACGTTGACCCGCTCGCTGGTGTGGTGCCAGTACACGCGGGGCACGGTGATCCAAGGCAGGGTCTTCAGGTTGGCGGCAATGCGCTCTGCCTGGCGGCATTCGCCTGCCAGGTCCAGCTCGCGCCGCAGCGACTGGGCAAACTCGCGCACCAGTTGCTGCGGGTGGTAGGGCTTGAGGGCAGGCAGCTCGGCCTCGGCCAAGGCGGACAGGCGCTGCAGCAGGCGCAGGTCTGCGGCAATGGTATCGGCAATGCCGGGCCTGCGGATCTTGACGATGACCTCGGTGCCATCGTGCAGCCGTGCGCGGTGCACCTGGGCGATGGAGGCGGCGGCCAGAGGCACCGTGTCGAACCAGGCAAACACGGCTTCGGGCTCGCCGCCCAGGTCTTCGCGCAGTTGGGGGCGCAGCGCCTCAAAAGGCACGGCGGGCACCTGGCTGTGCAGTTTCTCCAGTTCGGTGATGAATTCGGGGCCAAACAGGTCAGCGCGGCCCGCCAGAATTTGCCCAAACTTGACGAAGGTCGGGCCCAGCTCTTCCAGGGCCATACGCACCTGCACCGGGGGCTCGATGCGGGCCAGGTCTGCGGCGTGGGGGCGGTGCAGGGCTTGCCCCGCGCGTTCGAGCTTGTCGGCCAGGCCCAGGCGGCGCACGGTGTCGCCAAAGCCGTGGCGCACCATCACCCCCAGAATTTCCTTGAGGCGCCCCAGGTCGCGCGCGGTGTCCAGAGTCTCGATGAGCATGCCGGGATGATAGTGCGCAGGTGGTGGGGGTGCTTTGTCCCGGGGCAGCCCGGTGTTAGTTAGGTGGCATGCAAGGAGCAGGGCTGCCGTGAGCCAACTGGGTAGGTCAGGAGGGCATGGGTGCAGGGCTTGCCAAAAACGGCGATGCAGCCACCGCGGGGCGTGGGGGCAGTACCGTGATCTGCGCTGGGCGGTAGGCCTGGTGCCACTGGGGCACGGCCTCTGGTGGCATGGCTTTGCTGAAAAAATAGCCCTGAACATTGCCAATGCCGCTCTCCAGCACCGACTGCAGTTCTTGCTCTGTCTCCACCCCTTCCACCACCACCTCGAGGTGCAGGTCCCGTGCCAGCCGCACCACATGGCGCAGCAGGGATTGGCGGCGCGGGTCTTGGGGCAGCTGTCGCACAAAAAGCCGGTCGCACTTGATGCCACTGATGGGCAGGTCGGCCAGCACACCGAGCGATGAATAGCCGGCCCCGAAGTCGTCCATGAACACGCCAACGCCCAGCGTCCGTAAGTCGTTGATGGCCTGCACCATGTGTGTGCCGCAGGCAATTATGGCGTGCTCGGTCAGCTCCAGCTGCAGCATGCCCCAAGGCAGCCCGCGCCGTCGGAGCTTGGCGCCCAGCCATTGGGCAAAGTCGGGCTCCAGCAGAGTGACGGGTGCCACATTCACGCACACCTTGCTGCTGCGCATGCCCTGGGCTAGCCAACCCTGGGCGGCATCCAGTGCATTGGCCAGAACCAGCCGGTCCACCTGGCTGGTTTTTCCCTGCAATTCGCACACCAAAAAAAATGCGTCGGGGCTCAGGGGGCCCAGCAGCGGGTCATTCAGGCGCAGCAGCGCCTCGTAATGAACTTGGGGACCATACAGGTTGACGATGGGCTGAAAGTGCAGCGTGAGGCTGTTGCGGTTGAGCAGCCGGGGCAGGTGGTCGGCAATCAGCGACAGCTGGATATCGTGCGCTGGCGGCTTTTGTTGTGCCGGGATGACACGCATGAGCGACAACCCCAGCCGCTGCAGATGCTGGCGAACCTGGTCAGAGCGGATGTTGCGAAGCTGCTCCACAGTCAAGGCGAGGGTAAAGACCAGCAGCACCGCCAGCAATGTCAGGCCATTGGCTGGGTCACCCGCGGCTGGCTTTTGCAAGGGAAAGCAGTTGAGCAGCAGCCAGTGCAGTACCAGGATGGCTCCGCCGCAGATGAGCTTGTCCATCCAGTTTTGCGGGGTGTAGCGGGGGGTGAGTGCGCTCATCTTTGCAGCTCGGTGCCGGATGGCGGTGTAGCAGGCCACGCCAAAGGCTGTGGCGAAGGCCAGTGCAATGGCCAAACCATTGACCTCGGAAAAATGGGCCACATAGCTGCGGGCCAGCAAAAAGTGCCCTGACAACATGCCCAGTGCGAGCACCAAGCCTGCAGGAATTAGGCTGCGGATGCTGGTGCTGGTGCTCAGCGCCGGGATAGTGAGTCGGGAGCTGAAGACCATGACCAGCAAGCAGCCCAGCGCAGGCCCCAGTTCCAGGGCGTGGTGAGACAGCTCGGAGTACATGAACAGGCCCACCACATCCAGCGCCCAGACGATGCAACCAGTGCACAGCGCCGCATGCGATGCGCTGATGCGGCGGCTGGACGGGTCTACGGAAAATGCAGTGTGCTCTACCAGCCGTTGGCACACATGAACGACCAGTGAGGCAAAGCCCCAGTACAGCAGGCTGTGCATGAGTGGCGGAAACCCCACCCCAAACGCCTGCGTGGCGCCTTGCCAGATCGAAACTACTTCCACCCTGTGTTCACCTTCGTTTGATGCGGCCATCATACGGTTGAGGTACAACGGGAATGCAATTGACTTTCAATTGAGGTGCCTGCGCAACGCTCAAGATACATTTTGTTGACATTTTAAGCGGTGCGCAAAAATACCCCCTGGCTGCAGGCAGCGCGGTTGGGTCTTGGCGTTCAGGACGGGCGCTGAGTGTCGCGCCTGGAGGCGCGCTTTGCTGTTGGGGCCGCAAGCGCTAGGCTTGTGACGGCGGGGCCATGTATGGCCCCGGATCAATTCACGATGGCAATGCCCTTGATCTGGGCAAACACAGGCAGCCCGGGTTTCAGTTGCAGCGCGTGGGCCGAGCGCTGGGTGACCCGGGCCAGCAATCGGGTGTTGCCAGCGAGCAAGGCCACCATCCATTGGCCGGGGCTGTCTTCGCGCAGCTCGGCCACGGTGGCGGGCACGATGTTCAGAATGCTGCTGTCCTGCGGTGGGGTGAGTGCCAGGCTCACATCACGGGCCTGCACGCGCAGCTTGACGGTTTGGCCTGGCGCACGGGGTTGGGGGCTGACCAGCAGCAGCTCACCCCCGGCAAACGCCACGCTGGTGATGTGGTCCTGCGGTGCATGGTGCGCGACGGTGCCGGTGACCACGGTGGCTGCGGCGTCGCCTTGGGCCAGCGGCAGGTCCAGCCGGGCAATCAGCTCTGCGGTGGGGCCACTGGCGCGCACGCGGCCTACCTCCAGCAGCACCATGTGCTCGGCGAGCCGGGCCACTTCGTCCAGCGCATGGCTGACGTACACCACGGGAATGTCCAGCGCGCTGTGCAGCCGCTCCAGGTAGGGCAGCACCTCGGCTTTGCGCTGGGCATCCAGCGCGGCCAGCGGCTCGTCCATCAGCAGCAGGCGCGGGCTGGTGGCCAGGGCCCGTGCGATGGCCACGCGCTGGCGCTCGCCGCCCGACAGCGTGGCGGGCTTGCGCTCCATCAGTGCGCCAATGCCGAGCAGCTCCACCAGCTGCTCCACGGCCACCCGCCGCTGCGCCGCTGGGGTGCGCTGCAGGCCGTAGGCAATGTTGTCGCGCACGTCCAGGTGGTCAAACAGCTGCGAGTCTTGAAACACGTAGCCCAGTGCGCGCTGGTGCGCTGGGAGCCAGATGCGCGGGCCGTCTTGCACACCATCGTTTTGCCACACCTCGCCATGCACCCGCACCCAGCCCAGGGGGGCGTGCTCCAGCCCTGCCATGGCGCGCAGGCAGGTGGTTTTGCCGCAGCCCGAGGGGCCAAACAGTGCCGTGATTCCGCGCCCAGGCAGTTGCATGTCCACATCCAGCACAAAGCCGCTGCGCTGCAGTTGCAGGCGCACTTCAATGGGCGGGGCGGGCGCAGCCTGGGCAGGGCGGGGGGCGTGGGCCATGGTCAAAACGCTGCGGCGGGTTGGCGTCGCGTGAGGTTCAGGCCCAGCAGCACCAAGAACGAAAACAGCACCATGCCCCCTGCCAGCCAATGGGCCTGGGCGTATTCCAGCGCTTCTACATGGTCATAGATTTGCACCGACACCACGCGCGTCACGCCGGGGATATTGCCCCCCAGCATCAACACCACCCCAAACTCGCCCACGGTGTGCGCAAAGCTCAGGATGGCGGCGGTGATGAACCCTTGCCGTGCCAGCGGCAGCGCCACGGTAAAAAATCGGTCGAGCGGCCCCGCACCCAGCGTGGCGGCGGCCTCCAGGGGCTTCTTGCCGATGGACTCGAACGCGTGCTGCAGTGGCTGCACCGCAAAGGGCAGGGAATAGATGAGCGAGCCCACCACCAAGCCCCAAAACGTGAAGGGCAGGGTGCCCAGCCCCAGCCATTGGGTGAACTGCCCGAGGGCCCCGTTGGGCCCCAGCGAAACCAGCAGGTAAAAGCCGATGACCGTGGGCGGCAACACCAATGGCAAGGCCACCACCGCCGACACGGCGCCGCGCCAGCGCGAGGGCGTGTGCGCCAGCCACCAGGCCAGGGGCGTGCCCAGCACCAACAGCAGCGCCATGGTGGTGCCCGCCAGCCGCAGCGTGAGGCCAATGGCTGTAAGGTCGGCGCTGGAAAAAGGCATGGAGTGGGGCGGTGGCTGGGGAGGGCGGGCTAGAAACTATAGCCGTAGGCCTGGATGATGGCGCGGGCCTTGTCGCCACGCAGGTACTTCAGCAGCGCAGCCGCAGCCGCACTGTCTTTGCCCGGCAGCAGCAGCGCGGCATCCTGGCGGATGGGGTCGTGCAGTTGCGCTGGCACCCGCCAGGCCGATCCCTGGGCGATCTTGCCGTCCACCATCACCTGCGACAAGGCCACAAAGCCCAGCTGCGCATTGCCGCTGGCGACAAACTGGTAGGTCTGGGCAATGTTCTCGCCCTGCACCCAGCGCGGTTGCAGTTTGGCAGTCAGCCCCAGTTTGTCCATGGCTTGCGTGGCGGCCAGGCCGTAGGGGGCCAGCTTGGGGTTGGCCAGCGCCAGGTGCTTGAAGTCTCCGGTCTGCAGGACCTGGCCCTGGGCGTCCACATAGCCGGGCTGGGCACTCCACAGCACCAGCGTGCCAATGGCGTAGGTAAAGCGCGTGTTGGCCAAAGCCTTGCCATCCTTCTCCAGCTTGGCGGGGGTGGTGTCGTCGGCCGACAGCAGGATCTGGAACGGCGCACCGTTGGTGATCTGCGCATAAAACTTGCCCGTGGCACCGAACGACAGCTCGGTTTTGTGGCCGGTGTCGGCCTCAAAGGCGGCCGCAATCTTTTGCATGGGGGCAGTGAAGTTGGCCGCCACGGCAACCGAGACGGTGTCGGCGTGCGCGGCCTGAAGCACAGAGAAGGCGAACCCCGTCAGCAAAAGGTGGCGGGTCAGGGGCGCGACGCGATGGAGCATGGTGTGGCGGCGTAAAACGCTATTCATTAATGGAATAGCGAGAGTATAGGCACTGGCCTGCAATCACCTTCTGGGCGCATTGCTATGGACTGAGTTTTGTAGGATCCGGATGGGTGAGCCAGGCCACTACCCGGCGGGCCAGCGGCGCGGCCAGCATCACCGCTGGGAAGGCGAACAACCACCCGCTCAGCCAGGCGTTCATCCACAGGCCTGCAAAGCCTGGGTGCAGCGGCAGCGTGCGATAGGTGGCAATGCCCGACACCAGCAGCGACATGGTGCCAGACAGGATCAGGCTGAACAGCACGGGGCCATAGCGGGCGGGGATCATGCGGCGACCTTGTCTTGTGGCTGCTGGGTGGCCGCAGCCCCCAGGCGCTGCAGGGTTTGCGCGAAATGGTGGCCAAACATCCGGGCCGTTTTCACATCGCCCGGTGCAAACGCGTCAGCGGGCGAGCCATGGCCTGCCTGCGCCATCAGGCCCGACCAGGATCCCAGCCGGTTAGCGGCTTCGTCGTACGGCACACCCGCATGCTGCTCGGGCAGGATGGGGTTGCCCACCCACACCATGCCGTGCTGCATGGCAAACACAAACATCGACAGCAAGGTGGATTGCTTGTCGCCCGCAGGCAGCGATGACACGGTGAAGCCCGCCGCAAGCCGGCTTTTGAGCTGCTGCGTTTTCCACAGGCCGCCAGTGGCGTCCATGAAGGTCTTGAACGGCCCGGACACCCCGCCCAGGTAGGTGGGCGAGCCGAGGATGAGGCCGTCGTAGCGCAGCAGGGCATTTGGATTGAGGGCCAGGTCTTCGGCCCGAAGCAACTCGGCCTGGATGCCAGGAACGCCTTGGGCACCCTCGCAGACCTGCTGCGCAATGTGGGCGGTGTGGCCGTGGGCGCTGTGATAAATGATGGCTATGTTTTGCATGGTGTGGTTTCCTTGAAGGGTTTCTGGGAGTTGAGCGTGAGGGCGGTCATCGTGAAACCAGGCCGATGGCCAGCGCCGACAGGTACAGGCCGAAGCCAAACACGGTGTGGTTGGCCAGGCTGCGCAGGCAGTTTTTGAGTGGTGTGGGCGTGCGCGATGCCGCAATGCCCGAGCCCATGGCCGGTTGCATCACCAGCAGCGGCGCGGCCACAGTGCCAACGCCCATGGCCAGCGCGGGCAGCAAGGTGGGGTGATGCACCCAGCCCGCGCCCACCATGCTCAGCAGCACGGCGGCAAAGCCCACACCCACGGCGTAGTGCGTGAGCCAGCCCCAGGCCAGCTCGCCCCAGATGGGTGGCGCCTTGGCGATGGCCGCATGGGCGATGCGGCCCCGCAGCAGATGCCCGACCCAACGGCCGATGAAAGCGAAGTTGAGGGTGGGCACGCCCAGGTGCCGCAGCAGCACCAGCCAGGCGTCCATGACGGCGGTGGCGCCCACGCCGACGGGCAGGGCGAGCAGAAAGTCTTGCCAATGAAAAGCCATAAATAACCCCTTGAACGGTTGACGCAGGAACGGTATGAATTCACTATAGAAGTTCAAGTCAACTTGAAGTCAACAGATTTCTAAGAGGTTTTTTCATGGACATTTCGGAAGTGGCCAAACGCTCCGGCCTGCGCGCATCGACGCTGCGCTACTACGAGGAAAAGGGGTTGGTGAGTTCGGTGGGCCAGCCGGGCGAGCGCCGCCGGTTTGCCCCCGGCGTGCTGGAGCAGTTGGCGCTGATTGCCTTGGGGCAGTCGGCCGGGTTCTCGCTGGACGAGATCCGCTCCATGTTCCTGCCCAGCGGCCAGCCCAGCATCGACCGGCAGCTGCTCTCGGCCAAGGCCGATGAAATCGATGTGATGGTCAAACGCCTCAAGGCCATGAGCCATGGTTTGCGGCACGCAGCGGCTTGCCCGGCCGAGAGTCACGCGCAATGCCCGTCGTTCCAGCGGCTGCTCAAGGCCGCTGCGGCGGGGGCGCTGGAGCGCAAACAGAAGTCTTTGAAGCCCGTGGCTGGGGCGCGGCGCAAGCCTTTATGAGTTGCGGGAGAGACGTGCGCGCAATCACCGCTCAGGCATCATCGACCCATGCCTGCTTCTCTTTCTCTCTCTGACGCGCTGGGCCATGCGCTGTCTGACAAACGCATCGACATCCTGCGCCAGATTGGCCAGGGCGGCTCCATCTCGCAAGCGGCCCGTGCGGTGGGCGTGAGCTACAAGGCCGCGTGGCAGGCGGTGGACACCCTCACCAATCTGGCGGGCACCCCGCTGGTCAAGCGCGCTGTGGGCGGCGCCGGTGGCGGTGGTGCGGTGCTGACCGAGGCGGGCCAGCAGCTGTTGACTGCAGCCGACGCCATGGCCCAGGCGCGCGGCGCAGTGCTGGCACGTTGGCAGACTGACCCCCATGCAGGCCGTGCCGTGGCCCGCTTGGCGGTGCGCACCAGCATGCGCAACCAGTGGCCTTGCGTGGTGCAGGGCGTGCAAGTGCATGGGCAAATTGTGCTGGTTCACCTGGGCTTGGCCCTGGCTGCGGCGGGCGGGGCCGCAGGTGAGCTGCCTGAGGGTGACAGGAGCGGCGGGGCTGATTTTTTGGCCGCCCGCATCACGCGCGAGAGCGCCGAGTTGCTGGGTCTGCAACCCGGCCTTGCGGTGCAAGCGCTGTGCAAGGCGACGGCCGTGCGGGTCGAGCGGGCGGCACCGTACGCCCCCGTGCCGCAGGCCCCCGCCAGCACCTACCGCCTGCCCGCCAAGGTGGTGCGGGTGGTGCGCGGTGCCTTAGGCGACGAGGTGTCCGCTGAGCTGATGCTGGGCGCGCGCTCCACGGGCGTGCAGATGGTTGGCTTTGCGGCACCGGGCAGTGGCTTGCGCGTGGGCAGCCGGGTGGCGCTTGTGGTGGAAGACACGGCCGTGGTGCTGGCCCTGTCGGGCCTGTGAAACGCAGGCCATGTCATGGATTTGCTATTTATTTGATAGCTTTTAGCGCTTTATTCATAAGTGCTAGAGGCCAATTCCTCTGATTTTTGGCCTGTCTCAGGCTGCCCAGGCTCCATTTTTTTGAGCTGAGCCCGTCGAAGTTTTTGCGCCGGGGGATCTTCACTGCGGGCCCGGGGCAAGTGCGCGGCCTGCCGTCACCCGCCGCAAGCCACGCCTCGTTACTTGCTACCGCCCACACTGACCAACGGCGTGCCGCCATTGAGCAGCACCGTGTTGCCCGCCTTGCCTGCGATGGCGATGGCGGCATCGCGCTGCAACTCGGCCAGCTTGATCTCCTTGAGGGCCGGGGTGAGCGAGCGGCTGATGATCTCGTTGGCCTCGGCCTGGCCCTTGGCCTCCACCACCAGGCGCTCGGCTTCGGCCTTGGCCAGCTCCACCTCTTTGCGCTTGCGCTCGATGGCCTGGTCGGTCTCGGCACGTTGGCGTATGGCCGCTTCAATGGCGGGGTCCGTCAGCAGGTTGCGCACGTTCACGGCCGTCACGGTGAAGGCGCCTTTGTCGTTGGCTTCCAGCTCTTTTTGCAGACCGTCGCGCACCATTTCGGCCAGCTCCGTGCGCTTGGTGTGCATGGTGGTGGCGTCCAACTGGGCGATTGCCTTGTAGATCGCCTCGCGGGCTTCGCGGGATACGCGGCTGTAGGCAATTACGTAGTCTGCGGTGCCCTCGCGCACCACCTGCCGGTGCTGCACCATGTCGCCTTGGTACTTGGTGAACAGGCCGGGCACCGCGCTTGGGGTGGTCTTGTAATAGATGTCGATGTCCACGTCCTTCATGGTGAGGTTGTCGCGGCTTTTCGGGGTCAGGTTTTCTAGCGAAAAACTGACCTCTTTGGCGGTGAACTCGTCCACCGTTTTGAACAGGGTGAAGTAGATGCCCGGGGGCAGCGCCTCGGGGCTGACTTTGCCCAGCGTGCGCTCGACGCCGACGTTGCCGGTGTCGATCTGGCTGCAGGCACTCAGCCAGGCGGCTGCAACCAGCAGCAAAGGGGTGCGCAGGTGGCGGGTGATGGTTTTCATGGATGGCATGGTGGTCTTCACAGAATGGGGAGGGCGGGCAGGTAGTAAGCCAGTGCCAGCAAGGCCAGCAGCAGTGCAACGATGGCCGCAACGCGGCGCGCATGGGTGTGCAGCAGCCGCTGCGTGCGTTGGCGGGCAGAGGCACCAGCCAGTTGCCATGCGCCATACAGCCCCAGGGCGATGGCCAGCAAAAGCAGCAGGTGCTTCATGGTCGGCCTGGGTGGGCGGTGTTGGCCTGCTGGCACCACGGCCAGTGGGTGCGGTCCAGAGGGTGTGGCATGGTTCTCCCTTTCCTGTTGTTTTGGATATCTTTGGGTGCCAAAGATACCCCAGCCAAGGCGGCGCGGTGCCAGTGCCCCTTGGGCGCAAAAGGCATCCACTATGGCGCCACGCGCTGCGGGCACACTGCGGGCACGCGGCGGGTTTAGGGCAATCAGGCAAGGTCCCGCAGGGCTGCAAAGAGGGGACCCGTGGCGGGGTGATGGGCCTTGGATTTGCTATTTATTTGATAGCTGCTTGCGCTTGTTAAATAAGCGCTAGCGGTCGTTTTTGTTTTGAAATTTGGTGCCCCAGGGGGCTTTGCGCACCACGGCGGCAAGTGAGCGCCGCAGATCGGCAGGGGCGGCGAGGCTTGGCTGCAATGCGCGCCGCCCAAGGCTGCAGACGCAGACGCACGCGGTGCGGTGATATGTGCAGAGGCCTCCTAGTGCCTGCCCAGCTTGCGGTACACCGTGGCGCGGCTGATGCCCAGGGCGCGTGCGGCCTGCGCCACGTTGCCACGGGCGTCTTGCACCGCTTGGTGGATCAGGGCGGCTTCCGTGGCGCGCAGCGGTGTGGGTGCGGCGGCGCTGGGGCGCTGCGCCAGGGCATGCAAGCGCAGCCCTGACCACAGCGGCAAATCCAGCGGCGCAGGGTGGTGGCGCGCTGCTGCATCAAACAGCTGGGCCCAGGGCAGAGCCAGCACATCAGAGCAGTGCATGCGCGTGCCTGGCGGCTGCAAAGGCGTGGGAATCAGCTGGCGGGCGGTGCTGTTGCTGCCGAGCAGGTAGCCGTCCGCATCCAGCAGCACCAGGCCGTCGTTGTCTCCTCCCAGCGGGCTGCCGGGCCAATTCAAGCGCAGGCGCAGGCTGTGGGGGCGCTGCAGCAGCAGGGCGTCCTCCATCGCTCGGGCGGATCGCGCCACCAGGTGCCGCAGTTCAGGTCGCTCGGGCACGTCCACTCCCGTCAAGTCCAGCATGCCCACGCAGTGCCCTTCCGGGTCAAAAAGTGGGGCTCCTGCGCAGCTATAGGCTCCGTTGTCTTCGCAAAAGTGTTCGCCCCGGTGCAGCCAGACGGGGGCCAGCTCGTTCAATGCTGTGCCGATGGCGGTGGTGCCCACGGCGGCTTCGGACAGGTTGACCCCCACCCGGCCGATCAGCCGGGTGCGTGGGTCTTGGCGGTCTACGGCACCTTGCACATCGATCACCACGCCGCGCGCGTTGGTGAGTATGGCGAAGTAGCGCATGCCTGCGATGGCGCGGGTGAGCTGCTCCAGCACCGGGCGCGCTGCATGCACCAGCGCATGGCTCTCATCGGCCAGGTGGCGCAGCGTGGGGCCGGTAATGGGCTCGAACACCACGCGCTGGCCAGGGCTGAGACCGGCCGCCAGGCAGCGCTGCCACGAGCGGGTGATCGACGGCTCCAGCGGTGCCTCGCCGCCCGCGCCCAGCAGCATGCTTTGCCGAGCCCTCTGGATCAGGGCCTGGCGATGGGATGGTGGATCGGAAGCAGCAAGCATCGAAGTCCCCGGAGCAGGGCCTGCGGCGCGCCGGGAGGCGGGGGCGTGCGAGGCTGGGTGGCAAGGGCGTTCCATGCTGGGCTGGTGTGCAGTGCAGCATGTTTCATTTTGAGAATATCCCGTGCGGCGCTGGGCGCTTCTAGGGTTGTCCCTAGGGAGGCGGGGGCAGGTGCGTTTCAAGATGCTGTGTGCGAATCCAGCCAACACCCCTCCAGGAGACAGCCAGATGCAAGTGCAGTTCACCGTCAATGGCCGTGCGGCCAGCGTAGATGTGCCTCCCAACACCCTGCTGGTCCATGCGCTGCGAGAGCACCTGCTGCTCACTGGCACCCATGTAGGTTGCGACACCAGCCAGTGCGGTGCGTGCACCGTGCACGTCAATGGCCAAGCCGTCAAATCCTGCGCCATGCTGGCGGTGCAGGCTCAGGGGGCCGAGGTGACCACCATCGAAGGCATGGCCGCCCCCGACGGCACGATGCACCCCATGCAGGCCGCGTTCAAGGAGTGCCACGGACTGCAGTGCGGCTTCTGCACCCCCGGCATGGTGATGAGCGCGGTGGACCTGTGCAAGAGCCACCCCAACGCCAGCGAGGGCGAGATCCGCGAGCTGCTCGAAGGCAACATTTGCCGCTGCACGGGCTACCAGAACATCGTTCGCGCGGTGCAAGTCGGCCAAAAGGCCATGGCATCTGCTTAACCAGGAAAAAGGAGAACGACCATGGGTGCATCCGACTTTTCCAAGCTGCCGCACATCGGCGAATCGCTCAAGCGCAAGGAAGACTACCGCTTCCTGACCGGCGCGGGCCAGTACACCGACGACGTGGTGCTGGCCGCACAAAGCCACGCCGTGTTTGTGCGCTCGCCGCACGCACACGCCAGGATCAACAGCATCAATGTGGACGCTGCCAAGGCCGCGCCCGGCGTGCTGGGCGTGTTCACTGGTGCCGACGTGGCGGCCGACAACATCAACGGCCTGCCTTGCGGCTGGCTCATCACCAGCACCGATGGCCAGCCCATGAAGGAGCCGCCACACCCCATCCTGGCCCAGGGCAAGGTGCGCTACGTGGGCGACCACGTGGCCATCGTCGTGGCCCTCACGCAGCAGCAGGCGCGCGATGCCGCCGAGCTGGTGGAGGTGGACTACGACATGCTGCCCGCCGTGGTCAGCGTGGCCGACGCGGCAGCAGGCACCGTGGCGGGCGCAGGCTTGCACGATGCCGCGCCCGACAACCACTGCTACAAGTGGGCCATTGGCGACAAGGGCGCGGTGGACGCTGCATTTGCCAACGCCGCCCATGTGACCAAGCTCGACCTGGTCAATAACCGCCTCATCCCTAACGCGATGGAACCGCGTGCCGCCATTGGCTCGTACAGCCGCGCTAACGACGAATACACGCTGTACGTCAGCAACCAAAACCCACACGTCGAGCGGCTCTTGATGACGGCCTTCGTGATGGGGCTGCCCGAGCACAAGGTGCGCGTGATTGCGCCCGACGTGGGCGGCGGCTTTGGCTCCAAGATATTTCTGTATGCCGAGGACGTGTGCCTGACCTGGGCGGCCAAGAAGCTCAACCGCAACATCAAGTGGGTGGCCGACCGCAGCGAGTCGTTCGTGTCGGACGCGCATGGCCGCGACCATGTAAGCCATGCCGAAATGGCGATGGACAAAGACGGCAAATTTTTGGCCATGCGCGTGCACACCGACGCCAACATGGGCGCCTACCTCAGCACCTTTGCCAGCGCCGTGCCCACCATCCTGTACGCCACGCTGCTGGCCGGGCAATACACCACGCCGCAGATCTACGTGGAGGTCGATGCCTGGTTCACCAACACCGCGCCGGTCGATGCCTACCGCGGCGCTGGGCGGCCCGAGGCCACCTACCTGCTGGAGCGGCTGGTGTCGCGCTGCGGCTGGGAGATGAACCTTCCGCAAGACGAAATCCGCAAGCGCAACTTCATCACCAGCTGGCCCTACCAGACGCCTGTGGCGCTGCAGTACGACGTGGGCGACTACCACGCCTGCATGACGCAGGCGCAGCAACTGGCCGACGTGGCGGGCTTTGCGGCGCGCAAGGCGGCCAGCGAGGCCAAAGGTTTGAAGCGTGGCATCGGCTACAGCAGCTACATCGAAGCCTGCGGCATTGCGCCATCCAACATCGCCGGGGCGCTGGGTGCGCGGGCGGGCCTGTTCGAGTGCGGCGAGGTGCGCGTGCACCCCACCGGCAGCGTGACGGTGTTCACCGGCTCGCACAGCCACGGCCAGGGGCACGAGACCACCTTTGCGCAGGTGGTGGCCGCGCGCCTGGGCATCCCGGTGGAGAACGTGGACATCGTGCACGGCGACACGGGCCGCGTGCCGTTTGGCATGGGCACCTACGGCTCGCGCTCCATCAGCGTGGGTGGCGCGGCCATCATGAAGGCGCTGGACAAGATCGAGGCCAAGGCCAAGAAAATCGCCGCGCATTTGATGGAGGCCAGCGACGCCGACATCGACTTCAGCGGCGGCGAGTTCACCGTGCGCGGCACGGACAAGAAGATCCCGTTCGGTCAGGTGGCGCTCACGGCCTATGTGCCGCACAACTACCCGCTCGACAAGCTGGAGCCGGGGCTGAACGAAACCGCGTTCTACGACCCGACCAACTTCACCTTCCCCGCAGGCACCTACATCTGCGAGGTGGAGGTGGACCCGGCCACGGGCGCCACGCGGGTGGACAAGTTCACCGCCGTGGACGACTTCGGCACCATCATCAACCCCATGATCGTGGAGGGCCAGGTGCACGGCGGCCTGGTGCAGGGCATCGGCCAGGCGCTGATGGAGAACTGCGTGTACGACCGCGAGACGGGCCAGTTGCTCACCGGCAGCTTCATGGACTACGCCATGCCGCGCGCCGACGACTTCCCCGAGTTCAAGCTGGGCCATGTGTGCACGCCGTGCACGCACAACCCGCTGGGCACCAAGGGCTGCGGCGAGGCGGGGGCCATTGGCTCCCCACCGGCGGTGATCAACGCGGTGCTCGATGCGCTGCACCCGCTGGGTGTCAAAGAGTTCGACATGCCCGCATCGCCACACCGCGTGTGGGAAGCGATTCAGAACGCCAAGGCTTGAGGAGAACCAGCATGTACGCATTCACCTTTGAAAATCCCTCCTCCACCGCAGCCGCTGCACAGCTCATCGCCCAGGGCGGCAAGCTGCTGGCCGGTGGCCAAAGCCTGCTTCCGTCGATGCGCCTGCGCCTGGCCAATCCAGAGAAGATCGTTGACCTCAACAGCATCCCCGAGCTGGCGGGCATCCGCCGCGAGGGCAATGCGCTGGTCATTGGCGCCATGACGCGCCACATGGACGTGGCCAACAGCGCTGATGTGAAGGCTGCGATTCCCGCATTGGCCGATCTGGCCGCGCACATTGGCGACCGCCAGGTGCGGGCACGCGGCACGCTGGGTGGATCGGTGGCCAACAACGACCCTGCCGCCTGCTACCCCAGCGCGGTGCTGGGCTTGGGCGCCACGGTCATCACCAATCAGCGCGAGATTGCGGCCGATGATTTCTTTGTGGGCATGTACACCACGGCGCTGGAAGAGGGCGAGATCATCACCGCCATCCGCTTCCCGATCCCGAAGCGTGCGGCCTACCTCAAGTTCAAGCAGGCAGCATCGCGCTTCTCGCTGGTGGGGGTGTTTGTGGCGCAGACCGACGGCGGCGTGCGGTTGGCCATCACCGGTGCGGCCACCAGCGTGTTTCGCCACGCCGGGCTGGAGGCCGCGCTCAGCCAGAGCTTCACCCCACAAGCCGCCGCTGCCGTTCAGATTGACGCCAGCGATCTGAACAGCGACATCCACGCGAGTGCCGCCTACCGCGCCAACCTCATCAGCGTGCAAACCCAGCGGGCGGTGGAGAAATTGATGGCAACCCCCTGAGTCGCTTCGCGCCTTCCCCCTTCTCTCGAATGGCGATGCCATTCGGGAAGGGGGACACCGCCAGCGCGGCGGGGCGGCTCTTGCGCGGCGGTCACTGATTTGGTCCGCGCCAGTTTCTACGGCCTGCTTGCTCTATTAAAGTTTGAGTGAAATTGGCCTCTAGCGCTTATCTATCAAGCGCAAGCAGCTATCAAAAGAGAAGCAATGAGTTCACCAGCCTCTGTTGATGCCCTGGTACAAGCCCTGCAAAGCGTGGGCTACTTTGCCGACCGGCGGCTGGCCACGGCCGTGTTTCTTGCGCTCAAGCTGCAGCGCCCGCTGCTGCTGGAGGGTGAACCCGGTGTGGGCAAGACCGCGCTGGCCAAAGCCCTCTCGGAAGTGCTGGCGCGCAGCCTGATCCGCCTGCAGTGCTACGACGGCTTGGAGCAGCGCGAGGCGCTGTACGAATGGAACTACGCCGCCCAATTGCTACACATGCGTGCCGCCGAAGGCAAAGGCAGTGCCGACATGGCGCAGGTGGAGCGCGAGGTCTATCAAGACCGCTACCTGATTCGCCGCCCCTTGCTGCAAGCGCTGCAGGCGCCCGCGCCGGGCGCCGTGCTGTTGATCGACGAGGTGGATCGTGCCGACGAGCCCTTCGAAGCCTTCCTGCTCGAATACTTGGGCGAGTACCAGATCAGCATCCCCGAGATCGGTACCGTGCGCGCCACGGCCACGCCGGTGACCATTCTCACCAGCAATCGCACGCGCGACCTGCACGACGCCGTCAAGCGCCGCTGCCTGTACCACTGGCTGGACTACCCCGAGCGCGAGCGCGAACTGGCCATCGTGCGTGCGCAGGTGCCGGGCGCCAGCGCGGCGCTGGCCCAGCAGGTGGCCGATTTTGTGGGCCGCCTGCGCAGCCAGCCGTTTGCCAACGCCTTCCAGCGCGCGCCCGGCATTGCCGAGAGCGTGGAGTGGGCCAAGGCGCTGGTGGCGCTCGACACCATCGTGGTGGACCCGGAGGTGGTGTCCGACACCGCAGGCATCTTGTTCAAGCAGCGCGAGGACGTGGCGGCGCTCACACGAGACATGGCGGCGCAACTGCTGCAGCCTGCCGACACTGATGCATGAAGGCGCAGCCGTGGCAGAGGGCAAGACGATCTCCCAGCTGGGCGATGCCCGCACGGGCAAGCTCGCCGACAACCTGAGCGGTTTTGGCCGCACCCTGCGCCGCGCCGGTGTGCGGGTGGACGCCGCCCGCATGGCGCTGGCCCAGCAGGCCGTGATGCTGGTGGGGCTGCAGCGCGAGGATTTTTGCGCCGCGCTGGAGGCCGTGCTGCTCAGCCGCGAGCAGGACCGTCTGGTCTTCCGCGAGCTGTTCGACGCCTACTTTCGAAACCCCGACATTGCGCAGAAACTGTTGGCGCAGATGCTGCCCAGCGCCGAGTCCAAGGCCGAGCCCGCCAAGCGCCGCCCGCGCGTGAGCGAGGCGCTGGCCCCGGTGCGTGCTGCCCGCAATGCATCGCCGCCTCGCGAAGAAGACAAGGTGGACTTCGACGCCGCCATGACGGCCAGCGACCTGCAGCGCCTGCGGCAGGCCGATTTCAACCAGCTCTCCGCCAGCGAATACTTGCTGGTGGAGCGCCTGGCCCGCGAGGTGCCTTTGCCCCTGCCGCACTACGCGGCCCGCCGCACCCGGCCCGGTGCACGGGGCCACCGCCCGCACTGGCCGGGGGCCATGCACCTCGCGGCGCGCAGCGGTGGCGAGGTGCTGCGTGTGCCCCTGCTGCAGCGGCGCCAGCAACCCCTGCCGCTGCTGGTGCTGGTGGATGTGTCGGGTTCCATGGAGCGCTATGCGCGGCTGCTGCTGGCCTTCTTGCATGCCGCTACCGCGCCGCGCAACTTGGGCCCAAGTGTTCGACGCGATGTGTTCGCATTCGGCACGGGGCTGACGGACCTCACGCCTGCGTTCCGCCTGGCCGATACGGACGCCATGCTGCAGGTGGCCAGCCATGCCATCACCGACTTTGCAGGCGGCACGCGCATGGGCGACAGCCTGGCGCAGTTGCGGCAGCAGCACGCCCGACGCCTCGTGGGGCGGCGCACGCTGGTGCTGCTGATCAGCGATGGGCTGGACACTGGCGAGCCCGAGGTGCTGGCGCAGGAGCTGGGCTGGTTGCGTCGCCACGGTGGCCGCCTGCTTTGGCTCAACCCCCTGCTGCGCTTCGAGGGCTATGCCCCCACGGCGCGGGGTGCCAGCGAGCTGCATCGCCAGGCCCATGGCATGGTGGCGGTGCACAACCTGGGCCGTCTGCAGGACCTTGCGGCGAGCCTGGCTGCTGCGCTGCGGCAATAACCGATCAATGACCGATTTCAGAACAACCCGCCCAAAAGCCAAGAGGAAACCACCATGGAAATGCAAGCCAGCCGCACCCTTGCCGTCAGCCAGCAGCAGGCTTGGGATGCCCTCAATGACCCTGAGGTTCTCAAACTATGCATCCCCGGTTGCGACAAGGTAGAGGCCAGCGGCGAGAATCAGTACGCCGTGGCCATGGCGCTCAAGATTGGGCCCGTGTCTGCCAAGTTCGCAGGCAAGATCACCCTGGCAGACATCGTGCCACCCGAGAGCTACACCATTGCCTTCGATGGCTCGGGCGGCGTGGCCGGATTTGGCAAAGGCCAAGCGCAGGTCAAGCTGGTGTCCTTGCCTGCAGATGCCGCTGGGCAGTCCAGCTGTGAGCTGCACTACACCGTGCATGCCACGGTGGGCGGCAAGATTGCCCAGCTGGGTCAGCGGCTGATCGATGGTGCCGCCAAGACCATGGCGGAAGATTTTTTCAAACGGTTCGACAACGAAATGCAACGCCGCTACCCCCGAGACGCCGCCGACACCCAGATCCAGGACACCCTGTTGCAAGACACCGTGATGCTGGAAGCCCCCACCCAGCCCGATGCGCTGCAGGCCCTGCCTGCAGCGGCAGCCTCCAACAACCCCAGTGTTTTCCCCCCTTGGGTGTGGGTGGCCATTGGCGCGGGGGGGATGGCGGCACTTGTCTGGCTGACCAAGTGAGCGATCGGTGTTGCCAAGTGCGTGGATGACGGAGGCCGTATGGAAAACCTGGATGTGATGGTGCTGCGCACTTTGCTGGGCTGGCGCGTGGCCGGGCAGCGCGCCATGCTGGCCACGGTGGTGCGCACTTGGGGTTCTTCCCCCAGGCCGGTGGGTTCCATCATGGCGTTGTGCGAGACCGGGGCGGTGGTGGGTTCCGTGTCTGGCGGGTGCATTGAGGACGACCTGATCGACCGCCACACCCGCGCCTATGCGCAGCCCGCCGGGGCCGACCGGGGCTTGCCCCACACCATCCCCAGCGGCCCGCCCACGTTCGTCAAATACGGCATCACCGCCGACGAAGCGCACCGCTTTGGCCTGCCCTGTGGGGGCACGCTGGAGCTGCTGCTGGAATACGACCCCCAGCCCCAAAGCCTGGCCCAGCTGGTGGCACAGCTGGAGCAGGGCCAGCTGGTGCAGCGCACTGTGCAGCTGGCCGATGGGGCGGTGAGCCTGCAGCCTGCCGCTGCTCCCGCCGAGCTGACGGTGGACGCGCAGCAGCTCACCAACACCTTTGGCCCTGAGTACCGCATGCTGCTCATCGGTGCAGGGCAATTGGCGGAGTACCTGGCCACCATGGCGCTGTTCAACGGTTTTGCCGTGACGGTGTGCGACCCGCGTGAGGAATACCGGGGCAGCTGGAATGTGCCGGGCGCCAAGGTGGTGAACGACATGCCCGACGACGTGGTGACGGCTTTCAAGCCCGATCGGCGCAGTTGCGTGGTGGCCCTCACGCACGACCCCAAGTTGGACGACCTGGCCTTGCTGGAGGCCTTGGCCTCTGAGGCGTTTTACATCGGCGGCATTGGCTCGCGGCGCAACAACGAGGCGCGCCGCGCCCGCATGATGGAGCACTTTGGGCAGACAGAGGCGTCACTGCAGCGCTTGCGGGGCCCTATCGGGGTGTACATCGGCAGCAAGACGCCGCCCGAGATCGCAGTGAGCGTAATGGCCGAAATTTTGGCCGTCAAGAACGGGGTGGCCTTGCCCCGCGACATGGCCGTGGCTCAGGCCAAGAACGAGCGCGAAGTGCTGCAGAGCGATGCAGGCGCGCTGGTGTGCGGGGTGCGGACGCTGTAACGCTTGCCTGCTGTCGTGCTCAGCTGGACATCACCACGGGCCCGCCCTTGGCGATGGCACGCTGGTAGGCTGGGCGGGCTTGCATGCGCTGCTGGTAGGCCAGCAGGTGCGGGCGGGGTTTGCCCGGCTTGGCCCGTGAAAGGGCTGCCTCGACCGCAAAGCTCATCTGAAAATCAGCCATGGTGAGGTGCTGGCCTGCAAACCAGGGGTGCTGTGCCAGATGGTCCTCCATGAAGTCGAGGGCTGTGTCCACATTCGGGTCCACCAGTTTTTGTTGCACGGTGCCGCACAGCGCTTTGGCGATGGGGCGTACAAAAAAGGGCATGGGCTGTTTGGGAATGCTCATGAACACCAGCTTCATCACCAGCCAGTTCATCAGTGACCCTTCTGCGTAGTGCATCCAAAAGCGGCACTGGCGGTACTCGGGCGTACCCAGTGCCGGTTGCAGGGTGGGTATGGCGTGTGGAGCCTGGGCTGCGTAGGTCTCCACCAAATATTCAATGATGGCCCCGGACTCTGCCACCACCGTATCCCCATCGGTGATCACCGGGGACTTGCCCAAGGGGTGGATTTTCTTGAGTTCCGGGGGCGCCAGCTTGGTGTGCGGGTCACGCTGGTACACCTTTAGTTCGTAGGGGAGCCCCAGCTCCTCCAAAAGCCACAAGATGCGCTGCGAGCGCGAGGTTTCGAGGTGGTGAACGGTGATCATGGTGCGCGTATTGGAACAGCTTTGCCCGCTTTGTCCACGCGCCCTTGATCCTGTGGGTGACAGCGGGTTGGCGCTAGGGATGTCCCGCATAACTCCCTGTGGTCTGTGATAGCGCGGCCTCGGGCAGTCCACTGCGTTGCTTTTCTTGCCAATAGCCCGGCTATTGGCTGCCAAAAGACGCCTTGCGGCCTATCCCGATCCGCACTACCACCGACTCGCGAGGGTGATGCAGGACATCCCTTCGCTGTGTTTCAGGCGCTTGCGCCAAGGCGGGTGCGCAGTTGGCCCCAGCCTGTGAGGCAGGCGGGTGCTGCATTGGCCGCTGCAGCGTCTTCCAGGGCGCGGGCGGTCAGGCTGTCTTCGGGACGGCCCAAGGTCAGCAGCACGGTGGCCAGGCTGTGGGCCAGCCTGCGCAAGGCAGGCCAGTCCTGCGCTTGTGCAGCCGCGTCCCCCGTGTGCACATCGGCGGCAAATTGCTTGAGGCAGGCGGCACGGTAGGTGGTGAACAGCTGGGCATCGCCCCCAAAGTGGGTGGTGATGGCCAGCTTTTCTGCTGGCGTGCAAGGCGCGCTGGACCCCTCTGCATCGATGGGTGCTGGCGCTGGGGGAAAGGTCGCTGGAGCGGATTCTGAGGCCAAGGCGTCTGCAGCAGCCTGGGTTGCCAGCGCATCGAGCACGCAGTTTTCCAGCTCTTGCACCGCAATGGGTTTCGACAACACGCGCCAGAGGTTCAAGTCCTCCAGCTGGTCCTTAACGGCAGGCGTCAGGCCTGCGCTGAACACCGCCACCCGCGTATCACGCCCCAGCAGTGGGTCTGCCGCCATGCGCTTCACCAGCGAAATGCCAGATTCGCCTGGGAGCATCAAGTCGGTGATGACCAGCTTTACATCGCGTTGCTGCAGCAGCGTGACAGCGGCAGGCACGGTGGTGCAGGTCAGTAACTCAATGGGCAACTGGTCCAGTGCCATCTCAACAAAGCGAGTGATGGAGGAGTCGTCCTCCACCAGCAAAACGCAGGGGGCGGCGGGGTGGCTCATGCGGCTTTGGCTGGCAGGGTTTGCGCCAAGGCTGCCGGCAACTCTGCGACCAGTTGCGGCTTGTGGATGACGGTCACGCCTTGCAAGGCAAAGGCGTAAGGCTCTCGCTGTTGCTCGTCCAGCGAGGTCACCACGATCAGGCGGCTGCGTGCAAATTGAGGGTGCGAGCGCAGGGTGGTGATCAGGGTGGCGCCGTCAATGCCGGGCAACAGGATGTCCACGATCAGCACATCGGGTTGAATCTGGCCGTACATGGCCAGCCCCGTGATGCCATCGTTGGCCGTGTGCAGCACGGCGCCAGGAAAGTGCTGGTTGACGAGCAGCGTCACCAGGTTCTGGAAGTGGATGGAGTCCTCGATCAGCAGAATTTGGGCACTGCCGCGTGTTCGGGCGGGTAGGGCACTGGGACTGCTTCCATTGGCCGCGTGTGCCGTTGCTTGCGTTGCAGCAGCAGCTTTGCCACTAGCGCCTGTACGGGCATTGATCCACTGTTCAACCGAGGCCCGCGAAATGCGCCGGTGACCGCCTGGGGTCTTCCAGGCTTCCAGTTCATTGCGGTCCACCATCAGCTGCACCGAGCGCACCGCCAAGCCCAGCATGCTGGCGACTTCCAGGGTGGTGTAGTGATCCTGTACCAACGAAGGTGGTGGAGTTTTTTCAGATTTCATGAGTTGCGCATTTTCCTCTTTTTTTTATCGCTTTAAAAGGATTTGCATTTGATACAAATGATTGATATGATTGCTTCACGTTAGGATTAAACCCTGGCGGCAACCGGCTTCGCTGTGGAGCAGATTGTTAAAACATTCGCAAGAGCATGCCATGAAAAAAATTCTGATCGTTGAAGACCATGCCGACATTCGCAAACTGTTGAAGATGACGCTGGAATTCGATGATTTCGAAATCCATGAAGCATCGACCGGTGATGCGGGTTTGGCCTTGAGTCGGGAGATCTGTCCTGACATCGTGCTGCTGGACATCATGATGCCCGGCACCTTGAATGGGCTGGATGTATGCCGCCAAATCAAAGCCGACCAAGCCACCCGCTTCACCAAAGTGATTTTGTTGACAGCGCGTGTGCAGGCCGGTGACCGCGAGGCGGGCATGGAGGCCGGCGCGGATGACTACCTGATGAAGCCTTTTAGCACCTTGCAGGTGCTGGAAACCATCTACCGCATAGAGGCCGCAGCATGATTTGGATCACTGCCTGCGTGTTAAGTGCAACCAGCGTGGCCTGGTTGCGCGCCCGGCTTCGCCGGGTCCCTGTCGATCGGGGCTGAGTGCCGTTTGCTCCTCATCATTTCCTTTCTCTTTTGAGAGCGATTGCCATGCGGTTTTTATCGTTGCTTCGTTGCACAGCGGTTGCTGGTGGCTTGTTGGCGGCTGTGGCAGTCCACGCGCAGACGGTACTTGAGAGGGTGAGTGCAAGTGGCGTGGTGCGGGTGTGCATCTGGCCTGAGTACTACGGCGTTACCTACCGCCATGCGCGCACGCAGGAGTTGGGGGGCGTGGACATTGAGTTGGCTGCCCAGCTTGCGTCCGACCTGAAAGTGCGCGTGGAGTACGTGGATTCATCTTTTCCCACGCTGGTGGCGGACCTCACTGCAGATCGCTGCGACGTGGCCATGTTTGCAATTGGGGTGACTGAGCAGCGCGCCGAGAAGCTGCGCTTCACCCAGCCGTACTTGCGCAGTGACATCTACGGCATCACCACCAAGAGCAACCAAGTCATTCGGCAGTGGGCTGACATTGACAAACCCGGGGTGCTGGTGGCAGTGCAGGCAGGCACTTTCATGGAGCCCGTCATGGAGCAGCGCCTCAAGCACGCGCAGCTGGTGCGGGTGAAGCTGCCAGCGACCCGCGAGCGCGAGCTGGTGGCTGGCCGGGTGGATGTGTTCATGACGGACTATCCGTACAGTCGGCGTTTGCTGGACAACGCAGACTGGGCCCGCCTGATCACCTCGCCCACCCCCTTTTCGGTGATTCCCTATGCCTACGCGGTCAAGCCGGGTGACGCCAAGTGGCTCGCCTCGGTCGACGATTTTGTGGCCCGCATCAAACGCGATGGGCGGCTGGAGCGTGCGGCGGGTAACCATGGCCTGGGGCCGATCGTGGTGCGATAAGCATGGCCCGCACACCCGCACCTGCCAGCACTTCTGCCACCGCGCAGGGGCGTTGGTCAAAGGCCAGTACCTTGGTGCTGGTGGGTGGTGCCTTGGCTGCGCTCGGCGCGTTGCTGGCAGTGGTCTTGCTGGCGGTGAATGACTTTCGCAGCACGATTGCCGCAAACCAAGCCCACGCGGCATTGCTGGCCCGGGTGCTGGAAGACCAAGCCACGCGCACGCTGGAGTCGGGTGAGATGGCGCTGGGTGCTTTGTCGGCATCCCCTGGCTTGCGAGCCTCTGCACCGGACGCTGAGCGCATGCAGGCTGCGCTGAACCAGGCGCTGTTGGGTTTGCCCTTTTTGCGGGCGATTGCCGTGACGGACGTGCATGGCAATGTAGTGACCAGCACCAATGGCAGCGAAGCGGGCATCCGCATCAATATGGACCAGCTCGGGCCGCGAGGCCCCGTGGGGAGCAGCAGCATTGGGCCGTTGATCATGGGCCGTGGGTTGGCTGCCATACGTGCCACAGGGGCCGCGCAAGAGGTGCCCAAAGGCTTGGCCTTCATTCCACTGCTGCAGTCTTTTGTGACCGAGGCTGGCCGGCCCCTGGTGCTGGTGGGTTTGGCCAATCCGGATGCGTTCTCCAACTTCCAGTACCTGACGCTGGAGACCGAAAGCTATGACTCCGTCATCACCACTTACCGGGGCAGCGTGCTGGCAGGGTCTCGGGAAGGTGCACGCCTGGTGGGTTCCAGCGTGGGCAGCATCCCGGTGTTTACCCATTTTCTGCCTGCGCGCGAGCATGCTTCCTACATCGGCAAGGGCGCCTTGGGCGAGCGGCAAATCCTGGCGTTTCGCACCTCGGTTACCAAGCCGCTGGTGGTGATTGTGGAGGAGTCGTACAGGCATGCCGCCTGGAATTGGTTTCACAGTGCCAGTGCATTGCTGGGGGTGGGCGGCGTACTGGTGCTGCTGGTGGTGGGGCTTACTTTTGCTATTTGGCGAACGGTGCGGCTGCGTGAGTCTGCCCGCCTGGCCGCAGACCGTGCGCAGCAGCGCATTGCCCAGAGCGAGCGTGAACTGAGCGTGCTGATGCGCAGCGTGCAAGAGCTGATCTTCCGCACTGACGTGCATGGGGTCATCACCTACGTCAATGCCCATTGGCTTGCTTTCAGTGGCAGCCCTGCCGAGCAGGCCATTGGCAAGCGCTTGCAGGACATCGTAGACCCCGCCAGTCGCAGTGCCGTCACGGCCGCCTTGGACCCGCTGGCCGCTGCGGGGGTGCGAAACTGCCAAGCCATGGTCCGCCTGGGTGACGGGCGTGAGTTGCAGTTCGACGTGGCCCTGGTGGCCTTGCAGGCCGATGGGCGTTTTGTCGGTTTTGCAGGAAGCGCTGTCAATGTCACCGAGCGATGGGCCGCCCAGCGACGCTTACAGGAGCAGATTGCTTTTCAGAACGTGCTGCTGGACACCAACCCCTTGCCCATTGCGGTCACCCAGGCCGACGGCGTGGTAGTACAGGTCAATCGTGCCTGGGAAGAGTACAAAGGGCTGGAGCGGGCCATGGTGGTGGGGCGGCGTCTCACGGGCTTTTTGCCTGCAGACGAGGCCCAGGTGGAGCTGCAGTACAACCAGCAGCTTTTGGCTTCAGGGGGGAAAACGTTCTACGAAACCAAGGTGCTGCATGGCAATGGCGCGCGGCGTGAAACACGGGTCATCAAGGCAGCAGTCCCTGACGTGCAGAGCAAAGCGTCGGGAGTTCTCACCATTTTTGTGGATGTGAGCGAATTTCGCCAAGCTGAACGGGCCACCGAGGAAGCGCGGCACGCGGCCGAAGAGGCGTCGCGGGCCAAGTCTGAGTTCGTCGCCAACATGAGCCATGAATTGCGCACCCCATTGCAATCGATCCTGGGGTTTGCCGAACTGGGGGCTCTGAGGGGCCGTGCAGAGCCGCGCCTGGCGGGCATGTTTGAAGACATTCACTCGGCCGGGCAGCGCATGCTGGCCTTGGTCAATGATTTGCTGGAAGTCTCCAAGCTTGAAAGCACGGTGGGAACCTTCCATTTGGAACGCATTGACCTGCGGGGGCTGGTGCGTCCGGTGGTGCAGGAGTTAGAGCCTTTGCTCACCCGCAACCAGCAGGCTATGCATGTGAAAATGTCCGATCTGCCCTTGGTGGCCAAGGTGGACCCTTTGCGGTTGCAGCAGGTCATCCGCAACGTGGTGGCCAACGCCATTAAGTTTTCGCCGCAAGGCTCTGCGATTACGCTCCTTGGGCAGGTCGACTCTCAGGGGCAGGTGCACCTGGAAGTGCGTGACGAAGGCCCCGGGGTGCCCGAGGCAGAGCTGGAGACGATTTTTGAGGCCTTCGTTCAGTCCAGCAAAACCAAGGATGGCTCGGGCGGTACGGGCTTGGGCCTGGCCATTTGCCGAAAAATCATCGAAGCTATGGGTGGGCAGATATTTGCCCGTAATTTGTCACCCAAAGGTGCTTCATTCCATATCGTCTTGCCAGCTCGCGGGTTCTCCGAGACGCAGCCAGCCCCACTGTGACGGTGGTTGCGCATCGGCCATGAAAAAAGCCAACCGAGCGGTTGGCTTTTTTATTCTGACGCCCTGAGAGGGCGTCGCCGCAGGCTTTAGCCGCCCTTTTTGGAGCGCTTGCCAGGGTTCTTCTTGCTGCGGGTTGCAACACCGCGCTCCAGGCTCACGCGTTGGCCACGGCCGGGGGTGGCCAGCGAGTAGCCGGGCACGGGCGTGGGGCGAGGGGTGCGCTTACGGTCTGCTTCGGTAACGATCTTGTTGCCCATGGAAGGTCTCTGGAAAAATGGTGGAAAACAGATATTAGGCCATAGGTCGCGGGCCACCACCAAAAAAAGGTTGTCGCACGCGTGCTTCAGTGCCTTTGAGTAGCGCTATTTGAAGTCTTCGGTGAGTGGTTCGGATAGACGCGCTGTGCTATGCAATCTGCAGCCGAGCAAGTACGCGCGCCGCACCAGATGCCTGCGCTTGCAGCACCAGCCCTTCGCCCGACTGGGTATTGGCCTGAACCAAATCCTGCAGGACGAACATATGGGTCACCCACACCTCGAACCGTCCAGTGCGCTGCGAAGCCAAATGCAGTGCATCGCGCAGTTCGCGCAAGTGGCTGGCACCGGTGGTTTCCGGCGCCCCATGGGGCGAGCCCAAGGCGCTCCAGATCTCGGGTGGCCTGAAGGCCAGTGCAGCAGTGTCGATGCACCGGCACCAAGGGCTGGATTTGACTTGCGCTGGCTGCAACTGGCGCTGCGTAAACCAGTCACCCATGCGCCGGGCCTGCGATCGCCCCGCCTCGCTCAGGTTGCGCTGGGTGCCGCAGTCGTCCAGGCGGAACTGCGGTGGATCGAAGGTGCCAGGCGCAGTGGCGTGCCGAAATGCCATCACCACGCCGCCTGCCCGCAACAGGGCCTGCACATCGCCGTCGGCCCAAGCGGGGAGGACTCCCATGCCCAGGCCTGCCGCCAGCAAAGTACGCCGGGAGGGCCGATGGAGCATGGGACTCAGGATCATCACATGCCAGGCTCAAAGGCAAACCCATTGCCCGAAGCGGCCACCTTGCCAAAAGCCGGGAACGGGAAGTGGAATCCGCCCACCAGTGCCTTGCTCGCGGTCACCCGCGCAAAAACTTCGCGGCGTACCTTGCGGGCCGCTTCGGCATCCATGTCAAAGGTCACTGCCCAATCGGGGTTGCGGGCGAAGAGGGCAGGCACGTTGGTCAGGTCGGCCAGGTAAAAGAAGTTCTGGCCGGCAGATGCCACTTCAAACAACGTGTGCCCAGGGGTGTGACCGTAGGCCGCCACAGAACGGACTCCCGGCAGCACCTCGCTGCCCGCAGCGAACTGCACCAGCATGTCCGGCGCCATGCCGTTGAATGTGCGGCGTGCATTTTCGAAAGCCCCTTTTTGCCCAGCGGGGGCCGCGGCCATGCGGGCGTCGTCCATCCAGAACGCGTATTCAGCCGCAGGCACCATCACCTTGGCCTTGGGAAACGCCAGCTCACCTGCCTTGTTGCGCAGACCGTTGATATGGTCACCATGGAAGTGACTGATCAGCACCGTGTCGATGTCAGAGGCCGGTACGCCCGCTGCGCGCAGGTTCTCCAGCAACTTGCCTGCGTTAGGGCCGCCAAAATCGCCCAGCCCGGTGTCGATCAGCACTTTGTGACCCCCCACGATCACCACAAAAGGCGTGAAGGGCACGTCGATGTAGTCGGTGGGCAGGCCCTGTGCCGACAGCAGGGCGCGCACTTCGGCCAAGGGGGCATTTTTGACAAACTCTTCACCCAGCGGGCGCCGTGCAATGCCGTCGATTACGGCAATCACTTCGGCATCGCCCAGTTTGGTGCGGCGAAAGCCCGGCGAGGGCAGTGCGGGGGTACCCAAGTTCGGCGCGTTTTGGGCCCACACAGGCACAAACGAGCCAGCGGCGTAGGCGCATGCGCCCAGGCCAGCACCCAGAAATTGGCGGCGTTTCAGCATCGATACTCTCCAGTCATTTAAAAACCGTTAAGTTTCGAACTGTAGCTTTGGGCCGCAGGGCCTGCTGCGCCGATGCTTTGTCCCTTGCCCTCAAGGGGGTTTGCGGGGGGGATTACGACAGGTCAAACGCGCTGCGCAGGGCTTGGCAAAACGATGGGCTGCCGCTGACGGACAGGGTGAGGGTGATGCGGGGCGCACCTGGGGCTCCGGCCCTGCGTTCAATGGCGCCTGTAGCGGCGTTGAATTGCAGCGCCAACGGTGCAACGGTTTCCTCGCTGCCTTGCAGGTCGTAGTCCCAGTCGCCTCCGTCTTCCAAGGGAGCCGGGCCTTGCGGGAACTGCTGTTGGCACCACGTCAGCACCTGGGCCACCTCGGATTGCAATGCCGGCCATTGCTGGGGACTGACACTGGCCATCGCGTCGAAGGTGCCGGCGCCTTCATAGTCTTCGCTGTAGTCAAAATCAAGGTAGCTGAGTGTCATGGTCGGTGGGGTGCAATGGTGGCTGGAACGGGCGCTTAGGGCAGGCATTGTGCGGCTTGTCGCGGCGGTGGCGTAGCACAATGCGCCACCCAAGCCCCGGCTCTCGCCACCTTCATCTGCTTGTCACCATGCCATCCGCCAGCCCTTTGTTGTCCATCGACGATCTGTATTTCAGTCATCCCAATGCCCCTGTTTTTTCAGGCTTCCAAGCCCGGATTGGGGCCGGTCTGGTGCTGGTGTGCGGGGACGAAAGCACGGGCAAGACCACCTTGCTGCGCTTGCTGGCGGGAGAGCTGACGCCCCAGCAAGGGCTCCTTACGCTGCATGGCATCAGCGCAGGGCCGTCCCCTGAGGCGTATCGCGCCCAGGTGTTCCATGCCGACCCACGTTCAGAGGCCCTCGACCCCCAGACCGCACAGGCCTGGCTGGACGCCCAGGCCCGGCGCTACCCTGGCTGGGATGCTGAAGCCCTGGCGCTGCACATCCAGGGCTTTGCGCTGGCAGAGCACCTGGACAAAACCTTTTACGCCCTGTCCACCGGCACCCGCCGCAAGGTCTGCATGGCCGCAGCCCTGGCCAGCCAGGCGCTGCTGACCCTGATCGACGAGCCTATTGCCGGGTTGGACAAGCCCTCGGTGGCCTATTTGGCCCAGGCCCTGGGCCGCAGTTGCCAGGGCGCCGAGCGCGCCGTGGTGGTGGCCCACTACGCGCCTTTGCCTGGGGTGCGGTGGACACAGTTGCTGGAGCTGCCCCCGCGCCAATGATCTGTAGGTCACGTCGCCGCCCGCAATGCCCCCGCACTGCAGGGCCGGGTGCGCGGGCCTACACTCTGAGCCTGTTTACGATCCCGCAAAGACCGGTGCGCGGCCCCTGGGAGATCGTGGGCAGACCCTTCCTGGAGATGCACAGCATGGATGCCCTGCTTTTTGTCCCGGTGGCGATCGCCATCTCTCTCACGCCCGGCCCCAACAACTTTTGCGGCTTGAACAACGGCATCCGCGCCGGGGTGGGCGCTGCGTTGATTGCGACGCTGGGGCGTGTGGCCGCATTTGCGATTTTTCTGACCGTGTCTGCGGTGGGCCTGGGCGCCATGCTGCTGGCATCTGAAACCGCCTTCTCGGTCGTGAAATGGGTGGGCGCTTGTTACCTGTTCTGGCTGGGTTGGCGCGCCTGGCGCAGTCGCGAATTTGGCGGCTTGCGAATGCTGGACAACGGTGAGGTGGCGCCAGCCCAGGCCCCGGTGCAGATCAAGGCGCTGATCTCCCAGGAGTTTTTGCTGGGCATCACCAACCCCAAGGCCATCGTGCTGTTTGCGGCCATCTTCCCGCAATTCATCGACCCATCGCGGCCCGCAGCGTCCCAGTTTCTGGTACTGGGCTCCATCTATCTGATGTCTGAATTTGTCTCGACGGCGGTGTATGCCACCGGCGGGCGCCAGATTCGCCGCTTCATCCGCACCTCGCGTGGGGTGGTGCGTTTGAACAAGGCCACAGGCGGCTTCTTCATGGGGGCGGGTGGCCTGCTGCTGGCCTCTCAGCGCTGAAGCCTGCATGCTTCAGCGCTTGTATGCGGGGCCTTCGTAAAGCCTTGGTAAATCCAGCCCCCTGCCGGGGGCAAATTGGAGTGCGTGGCTACCATACGGCTCCGGTTTTCACTTTGCTGCGCCTTCATGCCTGCCCAATCATTCCTTCGCCGTTTCCCTTCTGCTGCGCTCCAAACCGGTCGCGCCCTGTGGTGGTTTGTGTTGCTGGTCTTGCTCGCACTGGCCGGTGCGGGCGGCTGGTGGTGGAAGCAGCAGCAAGCCCCTGCTGCCGCTGGTACCCCCGCTGCAGGCGCGGCACGGGCACCGGGGCGGTTCAGCGGGGCAGGGGGGGCGCAGCCCGTGTCGGTGGGCGTGGTGCAGCGCCAGGATGTGCGCGTCATGGTCAGCGCTATTGGTACCCTGAGCGCCCGCGCCACCGCTGTGGTGCGCGCCAAGGCCAGTGGCGAGCTGCTGTCCATCAAGTTCAAGGAAGGTGACGAGGTCAAAGCCGGGCAACTGATGGCCGAGATCGACCCCCGCAGCTACCAGGCCACGCTGACCCAGGTGCAGGGCAACTTGCAACGCGACCAGGCCCAGCTCAAGAACGCACAACTCGATTTGCAGCGCTACCAGGACCTGCTGGCCAAAGACTCGATCGCCAGCCAGCAGGTAGACACCCAAAAAGCCCTGGTGCGCCAGCTCGAAGGCACCGTCGCGGCCGACCAGGCCCAGGTGGATGCGGCCAAGCTGCAGCTGAGCTACACCCGCATCACCGCGCCCATCGGTGGGCGGTTGGGCCTGCGCCAGGCCGACCGGGGCAACGTGGTCGGCCCGTCAGACGCTACGGGCATCGTCACCATCACCCAGGTGCGTCCGATTGATGCGGTGTTTTCGGTGCCCGAGGCCCAACTGGTCGCCATCAACCAACGCTTGGCCAGCGGCGCCAGCCTGCCGGTGGAGCTGTGGGACCGTGACCAAAAGCAACGCCTGGCGCGTGGCCGCCTGGGCGCGGTAGACAACGCCATCGACGCCACCACCGGCACCATCAAGGCCAAGGCGGCTTTTGACAACGAAGAGGGCCTGCTCTTCCCCAACCAGTTCGTCAACGTGAAGCTGCAGGTCAACCTGCTCAAAGACGTGCTTACGGTGCCCAGCACGGCGGTGCAAAACAACTACGTGTACCTGGTGCGCCCCGACGGCACCGTGACGCAGCGGCGTATCCGCGTGGGTGTGGCCGATGGCGACCGCGTGAGCGTAGAGGGCGAGCTGCAAGACGGTGAGCAGGTGGTGACCGATGGCATTGACCGCCTGCGCGAAGGCGCCAAGGTGGCCGTGATTGATGCCGCCGTGGCCACCCGTGCCGACGCCGCTGCGCAGGACGCGGGCGCCCGGCGCGCCGCGCTGATGGCCAGCCTGACCCCGCAGGAGCGTGAGCAGGTTGCGAAGATGTCGCAGGAAGAACGCCGCGCCTTCTTCCGTAACCGGCGTGCACAGGCCCCAGCGGGCCCGCAAGGGGCGGCCAGCGGAGCTGCGGCCCCTGCACCGGCTGCGCCGGCTACCGGGGCATCCCGCGCCAGTGCTCCGGCCTCGGCGGCTACGGCCCCGGCCTCGGCTGCCTCGCGCTGACCGGTCGCGCGCCTTCCCTCACCGCGCTGCGCAGGCCCAGTTGTTGCCGCTGCCACCATTGCCCTTGTCGCCATGAACCTGTCCCGCCTCTTCATCCTGCGCCCCATCGCCACTTCGCTGTTGATGGTGGCGCTGCTCATCGCGGGCTTGCTGGCTTACCGGCTGCTGCCCATCTCGGCCTTGCCCGAGGTGGACTACCCCACCATCCAGGTCACCACGCTGTACCCTGGCGCCAGCCCCGATGTGATGACGTCCAACGTCACCGCGCCGTTGGAGCGCCAGTTTGGCCAGATGCCGGGTCTGTCGCAAATGTCGTCCACCAGCTCGGGCGGGGCGTCTGTCATCACGCTGCGTTTTGCACTCGATATGTCGATGGACGTGGCCGAGCAGCAAGTGCAGGCGGCCATCAACGCGGGCAGCAACCTGCTGCCCAGCGACCTGCCCATGCCGCCGCTGTACAGCAAGGTCAACCCGGCCGATGCGCCCGTGCTTACGCTGGCCATCACCTCGCCCTCGCTGCCGGTCATTCGCTTGAACGACCTGGTGGAAAACCGCCTTGCGCCCAAGCTCTCGCAGGTCAATGGTGTGGGGCTGGTGGCTATTGCTGGCGGGCGCCGCCCGGCGGTGCGCATCCAGGCCAACCCCACCGCGCTGGCCAACCTGGGCCTCACGCTCGAAGACGTGCGCAGCGCCATCGCAGCGGCCAACGTCAAGCAGGCCAAGGGCGGCTTCGATGGGCCCGCGCGCGCTTCCACCATCGATGCCAATGACCAACTGCAGTCCGCGCAGGAATACCGTGACCTGATCCTCGCGTTCAAAAACGGCAACCCCATCCGCCTGCGCGATGTTGCCCAGACGGTGGACGATGCTGAAAACACCCGCCTGGCTGCCTGGGCGGGCACGCCCGAGACGGGTTCGAAGTCGGGCGTCATTCTCAACATCCGCCGCCAGCCCGGTGCCAACGTCATTGAGACGGTCGATCGCATCAAGGCTCTGCTGCCCCAGTTGCAAAGCACGCTGCCCGCGTCGATGGACGTGCAGGTGCTCACCGACCGAACCACCACCATCCGCGCCTCGGTCAAGGACATGCAGGTCGAACTGGCCCTGGCCATTGGCCTGGTGGTGGCGGTGATTTTTGTGTTTTTGCGCAGCGCCTCGGCTACGCTCATCCCCAGCTTCGCGGTGCCGTTGTCGCTGGTGGGTACGTTCGGCGTGATGTACTTGGCGGGCTTTTCCATCAACAATCTCACGCTGATGGCGCTGACGATTTCCACGGGCTTTGTGGTGGACGACGCCATCGTGATGATCGAGAACATCGCCCGCTATGTGGAAGAGGGCGAGCCACCGCTACAGGCCGCACTCAAGGGCGCCAAGCAAATTGGCTTCACCATCATCTCGCTCACCATTTCGCTGATTGCAGTGCTGATTCCGCTGCTGTTCATGGGCGATGTGGTGGGGCGGCTGTTTCACGAATTCGCCATCACCATGGCGGTGGCCATTCTGCTGTCGGCGGTGGTGTCGCTCACGCTCACGCCCATGCTGTGCGCGCGCCTGCTGCGCCACACGCCTGAAGAAAGCCATGGCCGCCTGTACCGTGCCACTGGTCGGTTTTTTGACCGCACCATTGCCCACTATGGCCGTGCGCTGCAGTGGGTGCTGAACCGCCGGGGCCTGACCTGGCTGGTGTTTGGCGCCACGCTGGTGCTGACGGTGGTGCTGTACCTGGTGGTGCCCAAGGGGTTCTTTCCGGTGCAAGACACCGGCACGCTGCAGGCTACGACGGAGGCCGACCAATCCATCTCGTTCGTCGCCATGGCCGAGCGCCAGCAGCAGCTGGCAGAGCGCATCCTGAAAGACCCGGCGGTGAAAAGCGTGTCGTCCTTCATTGGCGTGGACGGTGCCAACACCACGCTCAACACGGGCCGCCTGCTCATCGACTTGAAGCCCCACGACGAGCGCGACCGGGCCCCCGTGGTGCTGCGCCGCCTGGCCGACGACACGCGGGACATTGTGGGCATTCGCCTGTATGCCCAGCCGGTGCAAGACCTCACCATTGAGGACCGCGTGGCGCGCACGCAGTACCAGTTGTTAATCTCGTCGCCCGACATGGCCCAACTGCAGACCAGCACCGCCGACCTGGTGGCGCGCATGCGCGCCTTGCCGCAGCTGGCCGACGTGGCCAGCGACTTGCAAAACCAGGGCCTGCAAGCCTTTGTGCAGATTGACCGCGCCCAGGCCAGCCGCTTGGGCGTGACGGTGGCGGGCATCGACACCGCGCTGTACAACGCCTTTGGCCAGCGGCTCATCTCCACCATCTTCACCCAGTCCAACCAGTACCGCGTGGTGCTGGAGGTGGCACCGCAATTCAAGCTGGGGCCCGAAGCTTTGAACAGCATCTACGTCACGTCGAGCGCGGGCAAGCCCGTGGCGCTGTCGTCCGTAGCCCGCATCGAGGAGCGCCCCATGCCCCTGGCGGTGAACCATGTGGGCCAGTTGCCTGCGGCCACCATTTCGTTCAACACCGCGCCGGGCGTGGCGCTGGGCGATGCGGTCAAGGCCATCGAGGCCGAGCAAGCGGCGGCGCGTGCGGCGGGCTTGCTGCCGTTGTCGGTGGACACGAACTTCCAGGGCGCGGCGCTGGCGTTTCAGGCGTCGTTGTCGAACACGCTGCTGCTGATTCTGGCGGCGGTCATCACCATGTACATCGTGCTGGGCGTCCTGTACGAAAGCACGATCCATCCGGTCACGATTCTGTCGACCTTGCCTTCAGCGGGCGTGGGCGCGTTGCTGGCGTTGTGGATGGCGGGGCTGGATGTGGACATCGTTGCGGTGATTGGCATCGTGCTTTTGATTGGCATCGTCAAGAAGAACGCGATCATGATGATCGACTTTGCGCTGGAGGCGCAGCGGGATCAGGGGTTGCCTGCTCGGGAAGCCATTTACCAAGCCTGTTTGCTGCGGTTTCGGCCGATTTTGATGACGACGTTGGCCGCTTTGCTCGGGGCGTTGCCGTTGATGTTGGGTGGGGGTGTGGGCAGTGAGTTGCGGCATCCGCTGGGGGTGACGATGGTGGGCGGGCTGATCGTGAGTCAGTTGCTCACGCTGTTTACTACGCCGGTGATTTATTTGACGTTTGAGGGGTGGGCTGAGAGGTGGCGGGCGCGGCGGGGGGCTGTGTGATGGGTGCTCCTGTTTTTGTAGCTGGTTGCGCTTGTTTTTTCTGCGCTGGAGGTCTTTTTTTCTTTGTGCTTTTGCATGGCGCGGGAGCCGGGTTGTCGCCCCGGCGGGCGACTCACTTTCTTTTGCTTCGCCAAAAGAAAGTAAGCAAAGAAAAGGCGACCCCAAGTCTGCGACCCCTTCGCTTTGCGAAGGGGCAGACCTGCGTCGGGGCAGTTGCGGGGTGCGCTGCGGAACTCACTGCGCGCCTTTTGCGCTTCGTTCAGACAGCAGCAGCGAGTCAGATGACGAAGCATGGGCGCACTTGCGCCCATGCCACCCCGCAACTGCCCCGACGCAGGCGCAGCCACAGGGGGTGGACAGCCGAACAGCCGAACATCCACACGGGCCATCGCGTGGCTCGGCCCAGCCTCGCGGGCGCAAGCGCCACGCGCTGCGCAGGCTGGGCCGAGCGGAGCAATGGCCCGAATGGATGTTCGCTTCCCCGCCCCTCTGTATGCGCCGAGGAGCGCAGCGGCCAGCGGATCAGGGCTCGCGACTGTCTGAGCGCAGCGAGTTTGAGCGAGACCCCGCTGGACGGGAGCACCGCAGGTTGCCCCAGTGCGCAGCGCTGGGGACGCAGACAGTGGGGTCGCCTTCTTTTGCCTTCTTTTCTTGGCGACGCAAGAAAAGAAGGTGCCCCGCCGGGGGCACATCCCGGCACCCGCCCTCAAATCAGGCACGCCGCAAGATCAGCGAGCAAGCCCCGGCTTCGACAGGCTCAGCCCCAACGGGCGGTGGCATTGCATGCGGGTGCTATTAATTTAATAGCTTCCTGCGCTTATTTCATAAGTGCTAGAGCCCAAAAACATTCTAAAACCCAGAGGCCCACCCCATGAGCCTCTCCACCCCCTTCATCCACCGCCCCATCGCCACCATGCTCCTCACCCTGGGCCTGGCCCTGGTGGGCGCGGTGTCGTACTTTCTCCTGCCCGTCGCTCCACTGCCGCAGGTCGACTACCCCACCATCTCCGTCAGCGCCAGCCTGCCAGGTGCCAGCCCCGACACCGTCGCCGCCACCGTAGCCACACCGCTAGAGCGGGCGCTGGGCTCCATCGCCGGGGTCAACGAAATCACCTCGCGCTCCATCCTGGGCAGCACTAGCATCACCCTGCAGTTTGACCTGAACCGCGACGTGGACAGCGCCGCGCGCGACGTGCAAGCCGCCATCAACGCCGCGCGCACGCTGCTGCCCACGGGCATGCCCAGCAACCCGACCTACCGCAAGGTCAACCCGGCCGATTCGCCCATCATGATCCTGGCGCTCACGTCCGGCTCGCTCACGCGCGGGCAGATGTACGACGCGGCTTCCACGGTGCTGGCGCAAAAGCTCTCGCAGGTCGAAGGGGTAGGGCAGGCCAGCGTGAGCGGCGGGGCGCTGCCTGCGGTGCGCGTGTCGCTCGACCCGGTGCGGCTGGCGGCCAACGGCGTGTCGCTGGAGCAGGTGCGCAGTGCCATCAGCACCACCAACGCCAACCGCCCCCTGGGCGCGGTGGAGCGCGAAGACCACTACTGGCAAATCGCCGCCAACGACCAAGCCCGCGTGGCGGCTGACTATGCGCCGCTGGTGCTGCGCTGGAAGGACGGCAACGCCATTCGCCTGTCCGACGTGGCCGATGTCACGGACTCGGTGCAGGACGTGCGCAACTTTGGCGTGGCCAACGGCAAGCCTGCCATCTTGCTGCAGGTGTTCAAGCAGCCCGGCGCCAATATCCTGGAGGCGGTAGACCGCGTGCGCGCCATGCTGCCGCAGCTAAAGGCGTCCATCCCGGCGGCCATCGACATTGAGATCGTCTCCGACCGCACGCCCACGCTGCGCGCCTCGGTCAAAGAGGTGGAGCGCGCGCTGCTCATCGCCGTGGCGCTGGTCATCCTGGTGGTGTTTCTGTTCTTGCGCAATGGGCGCGCCACGCTTATCCCGGCGGTGGCCGTGCCGGTGTCGCTGGCGGGCACGTTTGGTGTGATGTACCTGGCGGGTTACACGCTCGACAACCTCTCGCTCATGGCGCTGACCATTGCCACCGGTTTTGTGGTGGACGACGCCATCGTGGTGCTCGAAAACATCATGCGCCACATGGAGCGGGGCAAGTCTGCGCTGCAGGCGTCGCTCGACGGCGCGCGCGAGATCGGCTTCACCGTCGTGTCCATGAGCATCTCGCTCATCGCCGTGTTTGTGCCCATCCTGTTCATGGGCGGCATCGTGGGCCGGTTCTTTCGTGAATTCGCCATCGTCATGTCGGCGGCCATTTTGGTGTCGCTGCTGGTGTCGCTCACCACCACGCCCATGATGTGCGCGGCCTTGCTCAAGCACCCCGCGCCTGCACAGGCTGCGCCGCGCACGGGGTGGTGGGCGCGCTTTTCGCGGTGGGTCGATGGCTTGCAGGCCCGTGGCCTGCGGGGCTACCGCCACAGCCTGGCCTGGTGCCTGCGCCACCAGCCGGTGGTGCTGCTGGTGCTGGCGGGCGTGGTGGGTTTGAACGTGTACCTCTACACCGCCATCGACAAAGGCTTCATGCCCGAGCAGGACACGGGCCGCATCTCTGGCTTTATCCGGGCCGACCAAGCCACGTCGTACCAAGCCATGGAGCAGCGGCTGCAGCGCTTTTTGTCGATTGTGCAGGCCGACCCGGCGGTGGAATACGTCACAGGCTCCACCGGGGGCTGGCAGCGCAATGCAGCGATGATGTTCATGACGCTCAAGCGCGGGCCGGGGCAAGAGTCCTCAGAGGCCGTCATTGCGCGGCTGCGCGAGCAGCTCAAGAACGAGCCCGGCGCCCGCCTGTTCATGTCGCCGCAGCGCGATATTCGCATTGGCGGGCGGCAAAGCAGCGCGTCGTTTGACTACACGCTGCAGGCTGACGACATTGCCGAGCTGCGCACCTGGGAGCCACGCATCCGCCAGGCCTTGTCGCAACTGCCCGAGCTGGAAGACGTGAACAGCGACGTGGCCGACTACGGCCTGCAAACCACGCTGGTCATCGACCGCGACGCCGCCACGCGCGCGGGGCTGACCATGGCGCAGATTGACGCCACCTTGAACGACGCCTTTGGCCAGCGTCAAGTGGGCGTCATCTACAACCCCCTGAACCAGTACCGCGTGGTGATGGAAGCCGCGCCGCAATATTTGCAAAGCCCCGAGACGCTGCGCGGCTTCTTCTTTGTGAACAGTGCAGGGCAGCAGGTGCCGCTCACCGCGTTTGCACGCATCACCACCACCAACACACCGCTGTCCGTCAACCACGAGCGGGGCACGCCTGCCAGCACCATCAGCTTTAGCCTGGCGCCGGGCGTGTCGCTGTCGCAGGCGGCCGACGCGGTGAACAACGCCGTGGCCGAGCTGGGCGTGCCCGTGGGCATTCGGGGCAGCTTTAGCGGCACGGCGGGCGCGTTCCAGTCGGCACTGGCCGGGCAGCCGCTGCTCATTCTGGCGGCCATCATCACCATCTACCTGGTGCTGGGCATCTTGTATGAAAACCTGGTGCACCCCATCACCATCCTGTCCACGCTGCCCTCGGCCGGGGTGGGGGCGTTGCTGGCGCTGATGTGGTTCAAAACCGAGTTCTCGCTCATCGCGCTCATCGGCGTCATCTTGCTCATTGGCATCGTCAAGAAGAACGCGATCATGATGATTGACTTTGCGCTGGTGCGGCAGCGCACGGGGCACATCACTGCCGCGCAGTCCATCTACCGCGCCTGCAGCCTGCGCCTGCGCCCCATCCTTATGACCACCCTGGCCGCCATTTTTGGTGCGCTGCCCCTGGCCATCAACCGCGCTGATGGGGCCGAGCTGCGCCAGCCCCTGGGCATTGCCGTGGTGGGCGGCTTGCTGGTCAGCCAGTGGCTCACGCTGTACACCACGCCCGTGGTGTATGTCGCGCTTGACCGCTTGCGCCAGCGCGTGCTGCGCACCGTGCGCCGCCTGCGGGGGCGCTCGCCCCAGGCCGCCGTACCCGCCGTGCCCACCTCTGCGGCCCCTGCGCTTGAAGGAAACGATTGATGCCTGCCTTGTCCACCTCGTCTGCCGCACAACCCTCTGCGGAGCTTCCCTCTACCGCATCTCCGTCCTTGGTCTTTGCCTTGGCCTTTGCCTTATCGCCTGCTGCCTGGCGTTGCGTACCCACCCTGCTGGCCGCAGCCGTGCTGGCCGCTTGCAGCACCCCTGCGGTGTACGAGCGCCCCACCCAAACGGTGCCCGCCCACTACAAGGAAGCCCTGGCCGCCACGGCCGGCGGAGTGTGGCAACCCGCCCAATCTGGCCCATCTGGCCCAGCCGGGCAGCCCGGCGCAGAAGTGCCCGCCGCGTGGTGGACGCTGTACGGCGACGCCACGCTCAACACCCTGCAAGCGCAGGCCGCCAGCGGCAACCAGAACATTGCCTTGTCGCTGGCCCGCCTGCGCGCTGCCCAGGCCGCCGTGGCCAGCAGCCGCGCCAGCCAGGGCCCCACGCTGGGCACCAGCGCCAGCACATCGCGTGCGCGCAGCGGCAGCCAGGCGGCCGATGGCAGCAGCACCGCCCGCATCAGCACCAGCCACTCCATCGGCCTCAATGCCAGCTGGGAGTTGGACCTGTGGGGCCGCATTGCAGGCACCGTGGATGCGGCCCGCGCCAGCGCCCAGGCCAGCGCCGACGATCTGGCCGCTGCCCGCCTGTCGGTGCAGGCCAGCGTGGCGCAAACCTATTTTTCATTGCGTGCCGCAGAGGCCAATGCGCACATCCTGCGCGAGACGCTGCAAGCCTATGACCGAAGCTGGGAGCTGACACGAAACCGCCAGCAAGCGGGCGTGGCCTCGGTGGCCGATGTGGCGCAGGCCGAGTCGCAATACAAATCCACCCAGGTGCAACTGCTCGAATCTGAAAGCAACCGCACCCAGCTAGAGCACGCCCTGGCCGCCCTGCTGGGCCAAGCCCCCGCCAGCTTCAGCCTGCCTGCCACCGGCGGGCTGCCCCAGCCGCCCGTGGTGCCCGCCCAGTTGCCATCGCAGTTGCTAGAGCGCCGCCCCGACATCGCCGCTGCTGAGCGCCGCGTGGCCGCCGCCAACGCGCAAATCGGCGTGGCCCAGGCCGCGTTCTTTCCGGCGCTCACGCTGTCGGGCACGGCGGGGTACCGGGGCTCGGAGCTGTCCAACCTGTTCAACGCCCCCAACCTGTTCTGGTCGCTGGGGCCGCAGTTGGCGCTGTCGCTGTTCGATGGCGGTGCCCGCACTGCCGCCGTGGAATCTGCCCGCGCCGCCAACGAACAAGCCGCCGCCACCTACCGCCAAACGGTGCTCACGGCCCTGCAAGAGGTGGAAGACAACCTGACCGCTGCCACCGCCCTGGCGCAAGAGCAGCAACTGCAAACCGAAGCCCTGGCCGCCGCCCAGCGCGCGCTGGATGTGGTGAGCAATCAGTACCGCGCGGGCACCGTGGGGTATCTGAACGTCATTACCGCCCAGGCTTCGGTGCTATCGGCGCAGCGCAGCCTGATAGACGTTAAAAACCGCCGACTGGCGTCCGTGAACACGCTGCTTAAGAACGTGGCGGGGAGCTGGGCGCCGCGTGTGCGCTGACCCATGCCTTGGGCTCTTGTAGCGGCCATCAGACGGCCGACGCGCCACGCGACCGCGCGCCTTCCGCCAGCAGCCACTCGCGGAACGCTGCAAATGCTGGCAGGTCCATACGGTCGGGCCGGTAGCACAGGTAGTGGCCCTGGTCCACGTGGATGGCGCTACCGCAAGGGCTCAGCAGCGAGCCTTCGGCAAACTCCTTTTGCACCAGGAGTGCAGGTACCAGTGCGATGCCCAGGCCATTCAAGGCGGCCTGGATCAGCGCCGAATACTGGGCAAAGCGCGGGCCCGCCAGGGTCTGCACCTCGGGCACGCCATGCTGCGCGGCCCACTGCCGCCAAGCCGTGGGGGCGCCCTCGTGGTGCAGCAGGGTGTGGCCCAGGATGTCGGCCGGCTGGGCGATGCGGTGGCGCCCCTCGACCAGGCTGCGCGCCACGATGAGCACGAACTCGCGCCCTGCGATGTATTCAGACACCACGCCCGGCCAGCCGTCAGGCCCGTAGCGGATGGCGGCGTCCACGCCGGCCGGTATGCCGTCGCTGGGCTCCAGGTGGCGGCTGAAGCTGAGCATCACGTGGCGGCTTTGCTGGCTGAAGGCGGGCAGGCGCGGAATCAGCCACTTGGTGAGGAAGGTGGGCACGCTGGCCAGCGTGAGCAGGCCTGCGCCCGCATCGCCCGAGCGGGCCTCGAAGGTGGCTGCCTCGATGGCGCGCAGCCCGCCCGAAATCTTCTGCCAGTACACGCGGCCCTGCGGGGTGAGCTCCACGCCGCGGCCACTCTTTTGCAGCAACTGGCGGCCCAGAAAGGCCTCCAGCCCCGCGATCTGTTTGCTGACCGCGCTGGCCGTGATGCACAGTGCGCCCGAGGCGAGGGTGATGCTCTGGTGCCGGGCCACGGCGTCAAAGGCCAGCAGTTCCTGGATGGTGGGGCAGTCGCGTTTCATATACGGGTTTGATGAAAGCAGTGTGAAAAACGCTTTCCAATTGCTCAAGTGTCTTCATCCAAGTTTCACCCATCTATGGGTCTTTGCTCCCTAGAATTTGGCTGGCATTGCGGCATGCCTTTGCCGACAGTAGCGTATCCGGAAAGTGTTCCGGGCAACAAGAGTATCGGAGAGAACCTTTGGTTCGCGGCATTTCCCTCATCTACGGTCTTTACCTGCTGCTGCCCATCGCACTGCTCATGGTCGGTAGCGTGGGCGGCAACTGGACCAACACGCTGCTGCCCACGGGCACCACGGGCCAGTGGTACCTCGACCTGTGGCAGGACACCTCGTTCCGCAAGGCCTTCATGAGCAGCCTGGTGGTGGCCATGGCCGCCTGCGCCATCAACACCGTGCTGGCCCTGCCGCTGGCCTATGCGCTGTACCACGGCGCACGGCGTGGTGGTGGGCTGGCGGCGCGCATCGTGAGCGCCATGCCGGTGGCCGTGCCGGCCATCACCCTGGCCTTTGGCTACATGGTGGTGTTCAACACCGATCTGGCGCCCTGGCTCGGCTCCATGCCGTTGCTCATTGCCGCGCACGCCATCCTCACGCTGCCCTACCTTAGCAACACTCTGCTGACCGATCTGCGCCACCTGGACCTTGGCCGGCTCGAGCAGGCTGCGGCCACGCTGGGCGCCTCGCGCTGGCAGCAGTTCACCGGCATCGTGCTGCCCAGCCTGCGCCAGAGCCTGATCAGCGGGCTGGTCATGGTGGCCGCCATCTCGGTGGGCGAATTCGGCGTGTCCAACCTGCTCACCAGCTTCCAGAACCGCACCTACCCGGTCGTGCTGCTGCAGGCCTTCTACGGTGCCACGGGCTTTGCCTGCGCCGCCACGGTGATCCTGCTGGTGCTGGCCGGCGCATCGGCTCTCCTGTCCTCCTCTTTGGTAAAGCAGCGCCCATGAGCCTCGTCCTCGACAACGTCAGCTACCACTACCCGGGCAGTGCGCACGGCCTGCACGGGGTGTCGCTGCAGGTACGCACTGGTGAGCTGGTGGCGGTGATCGGGCCCAGCGGCTCGGGCAAGTCCACGCTGCTCCAACTGGTGTCGGGGCTCACGACCGGCCACACGGGCCACATCGCCTTCGATGGCAAGGACATGTCCCGCACACCGGTGCATGAGCGCCGCATGGGCATGGTGTTCCAGAGCTATGCGCTGTTCCCGCACCTGTCGGTGCTCGACAACGTGGCCTATGGTCTGAAGCTGCGCAAGGTGGCCACGGCCGAGCGCCACCGGCGCGCGCAGGAACTGCTCGACATCGTGGGGCTGGCGGAGTACGCACAGCGCGGCATTGCCCAGCTCTCGGGCGGGCAGCAGCAGCGGGTGGCACTGGCCCGTGCACTGGCCATCGACCCCTTGGCGCTGCTGCTCGACGAGCCGCTCTCTGCCCTCGATGCCAGCGTGCGCGGCCATCTGCGCGACGAGATCCGCGCCATCCAGCAGCGCTTTGGCGCCACCACGCTGCTGGTCACGCACGACCAGGAAGAGGCGCTTGTGATGGCCGACCGCGTGGCCATGCTCAAGGATGGCCGGCTGCTGCAGATAGCCACCCCGCGCGATATCTATGAGCAGCCCGCCAGCCGCGCCGTGGCCGAGTTCGTCGGCCTCTCGACCATCCTGTCTGCCAAAGTGCTATCGCCCGGACGCCTCGACCTGGGGTTTGCCCAACTGGCGGCCGGCACGGGCACCCGCGCTGCAGGCGCCCAGGTGCACGTGCTGGTGCGCCCCGAGCATATCCGGCCTGACCCATCGCCGGACAGCGTGAACCGCCTGGCCGGGCGCACTGGTGCCCAGCGCTACCTGGGCGCGCTCACGCGCTACGACTTCGAGGTGCCCGGCGCGGCCAAGCCCTTCCTGGCCGAGTCCCCCGTACCGGCGGTTCAAGCCATTGCCATCGCGCCCGAGCACATCCGCCTTCTTGACCACTGATCCCGATCGTTTCTCTCCCAACCCACCTCACCGAGGAGCCACCATGCAACGCAGACAACTGATCCAGGCCGCCGGCGCATTGCCTGTACTGTCATTCGCAACGCTTGCCGCCCGCACCGCCTTTGCCTTCGACGGCCCCGAACTCTATGTGGGCGAAAAAGCGCTGTATGCCGAGGCGCAGAAGGAAGGCCTGTGCGTATCGTTCGACACGGGGCCCGAGTGGGCCAACTGGAAGTCGCTGTTCCGTGACTTCAAGAAGCGCTACCCCGAGATCGAGCTGACCTACAACGACCTCGGCTCCGCCGCCACCGTGGTGGCGCTCGAAAAGACCAAACGCCGCCCCCAGGCCGACACCGCCTATTACTTCGCGGCATCGGCCGTCGACGCGGCGAAGAAGGACGTGGTCGCCCCCTTCAAGCCCGTCAACTTCGACAAGCTGCCGCCGGTGTTCCGCGAGGCCGAGGGCCGCTGGTTCACCATCCACACGCTCAACATCGCCTTCCTGGTCAACAAGAAGCTGGTGAAGAACGTGCCCAGCGGCTGGCCCGACCTGCTCAAGCCCGAGTTCAAGAACACGGTGGTCTACCTGGACCCGCGCTCCACCGGCATCGGCCAGGTGCTGACCTTTGCTGCAGCCTACGCCAACGGCGGCAGCGTGGACAACGTGCAGCCCGGCACCGACTACCTGGGCAAGCTGCATGCGGCCGGCAACGTGCTGCGGGTGGAGGGCACCACGCCCTACGCCAAGTTCTTGAAGGGGGAGATTCCCGTCTGGATCAGCTACGAGAACGATGGCCTCAAGGCCAAGCATGTCGACGGCATGGGCGATGCGGTCGAGGTGGTGATCCCCAAGGAGGCCAGCGTGGCCGCGCCTTATGCAATCAGCCTGGTGAAGAATGGCCCCAACCCCAATGCCGGCAAGCTCTGGCTCAACTTCATCATGAGCGAGGCCGGTCAGTCGTTGTTCGCCCAGGGCTTCGTGCGCCCTGCCGTGCCGGGCACGCCGCTGTCCGCCGACGTGGCCGCGAAGATGCCCTCTGCACCGCAGATCCGCCCGCTTGACGTGGTCAAGGCCTCTGAACGCAAGGCCGAGGTGGACCGCCTGTGGGCCCTGGCCGCACTGGGCAGCAAGTAGGTTCGCCGGCATGCGACGCTTCGGCGCCTGGCCCGCATGGGCCTTCATGGCGCTTTTTTTCGCGGTGCCGCTGGCCGCGCTGTTGCCCGAGGCCTTCGGCGACGGCGGCAGTGCCTTCGCGCGGTTGTTCGGCAACCCGTTGTTCCTCGGTGCGCTGCGCAACACGCTGGCCCTGGGGCTGGCGGCGGGCGCGGTGTCGGCGCTGGTGGGCACCTGCATCGCCATCGAACTGGCACGACAGGTTCCATCGCGGCGCCAGTGGATGATGACCCTGCTGGGCCTGCCACTGGCCTTCTCGGGCCTGGTGATCGCCTACGGCTTCATCCTGGCCTTCGGGCGCGCGGGCTTCGTCACGCAATTGCTGGCGGGCCTGGGTGGTGACCCGGCCGTGATCGGCAGCTGGATCTACAGCGTCTCGGGCCTGGGCGTGGCCTATGCCTACTACCTGATCCCGCGCGTGGCGCTGTCGCTGTACCCGGTGTTCGCCAACCTGGACCTGCGCCCGGTGCAGGCCGCGCGCACGCTGGGCGCGTCGCGCGCGCGGGCCTTCTGGGACACGGTGGTGCCCGAGGTGCTGCCCTCGGTGCTGTCCAACGCCTGCATGGTGGCAGCGATCGCCATGGGCACCTACGGCACGGCGCTGGCGCTAGTGGGCACGCAGCTCAACATCCTTCCGCTGATGCTGCTGGCGCAGGTCAGTGATGGCGGGTCGGATTTCGCGGTGGCAGCGGCCTTGTCGCTGGTGCTGATGGTGGTGTGTGTGGTGGTGATGGGAGTGGGTGATGTCTTTACGCGAAGGCGCGAGCGCAATGCAGGCCATTGAACGGCCCATGGCGGCCTGGCCGGCGCCGGTGGTACAGGCGCTGCAGCGTCTGGCCGCGAAGCAGAAGAGCTCTGGGCGCCACCGCCAGCCGGTGGCCGTGATCGGGCCGGGCGATGCCAACGAGGCCGAGTGCGCCGCCGCCTATGCTGTGGCGCATGCGCTGGCGGGCGCCGGCATGGTGGTGATCTGCGGCGGGCGTGGTGGGGTCATGGCCGCCGCATCGCGCGGGGCGACCGAGGCTGGGGGCATGGCCGTCGGCATCCTGCCTGAGGACGATGACTCCCAGGCCAATGCGTGGTTGAGCGTGGCTGTGCCCACCGGCATGGGGGAGATGCGCAATGCCATCATCGCGCGCGCAGGCGTCTGTCTGGTGGCCATCGGCAGCAACATGGGCACCTTGTCGGAGATGGCCATGGGCCTCAAGTGGGGCAAGCCCGTGTTCGTGCTGTACGGCGGCGTGGCGCTGCCGGGGGCCGTGCCCGCCAGCGGCCTGGACGACCTGCTGGCCAAGGTGCTGGACTGTCTGCTGGCATAGTGGTGCACTGCGATCAGTCGTCTGCTTGCAGGGTCACGTCCAGCGCATCCTCCAGGGCCCACAGTGCCTCATCGCCCAGCGCACCCACGAAGACCCGCATGCCATCGCTCCACTCCACCAGGCAGGCGGCATGCCCGGGCTGGACATAGGCGCGCATTTCGTTGACCGTGCCTGCATGGTGCCAATGGGTGTCGAGCATGCGCAAGGTTGCGGGTCCCGCCAGACCCGAAGCAGCATGCGGCAGCGCTTCGCCAAAGGTGGCCTGCCAGACCAGCATGGTGGCGAGGAATTCCGAGCACTGCTCGCACACGAGGTGCCACTGCGTGGCATCGCCCGTGGTGGTGATCCACACGCAAGGGTCGTCGCCCGCCGCGGCACCGCAGTCCACGCCATAGCGCACCACATCCTGGTTTTCTTCCAGGAACACCAGTTTGCCGTCCTGCACGCTCCAGTCGGCTGGCGGCAGGAACTGGTCGTACACGGTGGTGAAGTCGTGCGCGTTGCCGGCCAGCAGGTAGAAAGCCCGCAGCGCCTGTGGCACCGTGAGGTCCAGGGACTGTTCTGCCCGTGCAATGGCATGCGGGTCCACCGCATCCGTGGGTGTGAGCGGGCGGCCCAGCATCTGGAACAGGTCGGGGTAGGGCAGGGGTGGCATGGTGTTGTGCTGGCTCATTGCAAGGGCTTTATGCTGCCAGACCTGCGCGCCAGGCCACGCGCCACGCGCTCGATGGCGGCCTGCAGCAGGTCGCGCAGACTGGGCGGCTCCAATACCTCGAATTCCACGTCCAGTGCCAGCAGCCAGTGCACCAGCGTGCTTTGCTGGTGGGCGCCGCAGGACAGGACGCAGCTTGCGTCGTCCAGCGCCTCCAGCACGCCGGCCGACGGCGGTATGCGCCGCGCCATTGTGGCGTGCGGCTGGTGCAGCACGACGCGCGCCTGCTGCGGGTACTGCGACAGCGCCACCGAGCGCGAGACATAGGCGCGCAGGTTCCCTCCGTCCGGGCCGGGCCGGGGCGCGAAGTGGGCCCCCGCCGTCGCATCCCCGGCCATGCGGTCGATGCGGAAGGTGCGCCAGTCGCTGCGCGCCGGGTCCCAGGCCACCAGGTACCAGCGCTGGCCGCTGTGCACCAGGCCCTGCGGCTCCACGCTGCGCTGGCTGGCCTGGCCCTTGCCGTCCAGGTAGGCGAAATCCACCCGCAACTGGTCGCGGCAGGCCGTGGCCAGCACCGAGAGCACTGCAGCATGCACCGTGGGGCCCACATGCTCGGTGGGCAGGATGGCCGAGCGCAGTGCATCGATGCGCTTGCGCAGGCGCGTAGGCATGACCTGTTCGAGCTTGACCATGGCGCGCAGCGAGCTTTCCTCCACCCCGCCCACGGTGCCGGCCGTGGCCAGGCGCAGGGCGATCGCCACGGCCAGGGCCTCCTCGTCGTCGAGCAGCAGCGGTGGCAGGGCCTGGCCGGCGCGGAACGCATAGCCACCGGCCACGCCGCTGCTGGCGTGGATGGGGTAGCCCAGCTCGCGCAACCGGTCGATGTCGCGGCGCAGCGTGCGCGGGTGGATTTCCAGTCGCTCGGCCAGTTCGGCACCTGCCCAGTGGCTGCGGGTCTGCAGCAGGGAGAGCACGCGCAGCAGGCGGGAAGTCGAAGACAGCATGGAAATGAATGTACGTCGAATTGAGGGCTGAATCTGTCCGCAATGTATCCTACATTGCATCCACGTTCCCGGCGCAGTGCCGAAACGGATTGAACCCTCAACAAACCACGTCAAGGAGCCTCCCATGTCCATCGTTCTCTACTGGCATCCCATGTCCAGCGCCACCCCCATCGCCAGCGCGCTGGTCGAACTGGGCATTCCCCACGAGCGCATCGCGCTGGACCTGAAGGCCGGCGACCAGCATCGGTCCGAATTCCTGGCCCTCAACCCCAATGGCAAGGTGCCCACCATGGTGGTGGACGGCAACCCCATGTTCGAGACCCTGGCCATCCACTTCTGGCTGGCCGGGCAGTACGGGGTGGAGCGCGGCCTGTGGCCCAGGGAGGGCACGGCCGAGCGCATGCAGGCCCTGTCCTGGTCCGCCTGGGCCTATGTGAGCTACGGTGCGGTGCTGGTGCGCCTGCACCTGGCCACGCAGGGGGAGGAGGCGTTGCGCAGCGAGGTGCATGCGGCCGCTGCGCGCAGTGGCCTGGACCAGTTGCTGGCCGTGCTCAATGCGCGCCTGGCCGCACAGCCCTGGATGCTGGGCGCCGACTATTCTCTGGTGGACCTGATCGTGGGTGCGGTCATCGGCTACAGCGTCTACGTCGGTGCGCCGGTGGCATCGCACCCGCATGTGCAAGCCTGGCTCGATCGGGTGCAGGCGCGCCCGGCCATGCAATTGAAGGCTGACTGATTACAGCAGCAGGAACGCAGCGGCCGCCACCGCCGTGGGCGCCAGTGCACCCAGCAGCAGGCCGCCTGCGCCAATCGTCTCATCGGCGAAGCCGCGCTTGAGCAGGGCCACGCCCGCCGGGTTGGGGGCATTGGCGATCACGGTGAGGCCGCCGCCGGCCACGGCGCCGGCCACCAGCATGTACTTGGCGGGGTCGGAGATGCCCTCGATGAGCGATCCCAGGTAGGTCAAGGCCGCGTTGTCGGTGATGGCCGTCAGGCCCAGGGCCCCGGCAAACAGGGCCAGCGGCTGCAGGCTGGAGACGATGGGCTGCAGCCACCATTGCTGCATGCCGCCCAGCACCACCAGCCCGGCCAGGAAGAAGCCCACCAGCAACGCCTCTTTGAGGATGAGCGGGCTTTGGTGGCGCGCGTAGGCTTGGGTGTAGCCCAGGAACATCAGAAAAATTCCTAAAAACACGACCGGGTGGTGCGCAAACAGCACCACACCTGCCAGCAGGGCGATGTGCACGGCAGCGACGGATGCGGGCACGGGGCGTTGGTCGGCTGCGGCTTCATCGGCCTGCAGGGCTGCGGCCGTGGGCAGGTGGTGGCGCAGCGCAAAGGCGCAGGCGGTGGCGTTGACCAGCACGGCCAGGGCGGCCTTCCAGCCAAAGGTGGTGAGCATGAAGGCGCTGTCCCAGCCCCAGGTGGCGGCCACCATCAGCACGGGGGGGGCGGCGTACGAGGTGAGCGTGCCGCCAATGGACACGTTGACGAAGAGCACGCCCAGCGCCAGGTACTTGAGCCGCTCGGGCACGGTGGGGCGGAAGATTTGCGGGGCCAGCATGAGGGCGGCAATGGTCATGGCGGCGGGCTCGGTGATGAGCGAGCCCAGCAGCGGCACGGCGGCCAGGCCAAGCCAGGCGGTGACGAGCGGGGTGGGCAGGGGGGTGATGCGCGCCAGCGTGCCCACGGCCGCCATCACGGTGCGCAGCACGGGGCGCGATGCGGCGATGACCATGACGACGAACACAAACAGGGGCTCGGTGTAGTTGCGCGATTCGGCGTACTGCAGGGCCTGTGGGCCGTCTACAGCCAGCGCCATGGCCACGATGAGCACCATAGCCCAGAAGCCAAAGACCACCTCGACCTCGCCGAGCAGGTGAAACAGCCCGGCGTGGCGCGGGTAGCGGTGCGAGAGCCGCTCGAAGAATTTGACGGAGAAGGTGTGCAGCAACGCCAGGCCAAACAGGGCGGCGGCAATCCATTGGATGAGAGGGGTGTTCATGCAGGCAAGCGGTCGTAGAAAAGCCGCGAGGCGGCCCGACCTTCGCTGTACCTGTTGCGCCGGTTTGCGCAGACACCCAGCGGGGATTTTAACGGCTGGGGCTGTGCACCTGCGTAGGAGAAGGGCGCCCTGGCGTACGGGCGCTGCTACATCGCCTTGAACAGGTGGGCGTAGAGGCGGCTCACGGCCACGCGTTCGGGGCGTCCGCGCAGGTTCAGGTGCAGCTTGCCGGATTCGTCGCGCACCACGGTGGCGATGGCGCTGGCTCGCACCAGCGTGCTGCGGTGCACTTGCCAGAATTCCTGCGGGTCGAGTTGGTCCGTCAGCTCTTTGAGAGGGGTGCGGATGAGGTACTCGGCGCTGGCGGTGAGCACGCGCACGTACTTGTCTGCGGCCTCAAAGTACAGCACGTCGCCCACGGGCACCATGTGGATCTGGCTGCCGTGGCTGGCCTGGATGACGTTGAGGCGCGGGGGCTGCTGCGGTGTTGCCAGTGGCGTGGGTGCGAGCGGGGCGCCAGGTGTCGCGCCGGGCCACAGGCTGGGCTGGGCCAGCAGTTGGCGCAACTGGTCTACGGTGCGTTGCAGGCTGGGCTCCAGCGCCTGCGTGTGTGCCTGCATGTCTGTCTGGGTGTGTGCCGGGGCCGGGGGGGCAATGCTTGGAATTGCTATTAAATCAGTAGCTGCTTGCGCTTTATTTATAAGCGCTAGACGCAGTTTTTGCGCTGTTTTTTGCAGCCGGGCGCTTTGCACGGGCTTGAGCAGGTAGTCCACCGCCTGGGCCTCAAAGGCTTGCACGGCGTACTGGTCGTAGGCGGTGACAAACACCAGCGCCGGAAAGGGCCGGTCGGCGGGCCAGGCGTCTGCCAGCGCTACGGCGGCGTCCAGCCCCGTCTGGCCGGGCATGCGGATGTCGAAGAACAGCACGTCGGGCTGCAGCGCCAGCGCTTGCTGCACGGCCGAGAGGCCGTCGCCCACGGTGGCGGCAATCTGCAGCTCGGGCCAAGCGGTGTGCAGCTCTTGTTGCAGCGCGGCGGCCAGCAAAGGTTCGTCTTCGGCGATGAGGGCGCGCGGGGCTGCGGGTGTCATGGGTACTGACTTTTTAAAGGAAAACGCACGCTAGCACTGGTACCGCCAGCGCTGGCAGCTATTAAATCGAGAGTGCCTGCGCTGCCGTGCAGGGTGGCCAGCCGCTCGCGCACCTGGGCCAGACCAAAGTGAGTGCTGGCGGCGGGGTCGGTGGTGCCGGGCGTGGGGTGGGCGCCATGGCCCAGGCCCACGCCGGTGTCGGCCACTTCCAGCACCAGGTATGGGGTGGCTGGCGATGGCGGCGATGAAGTTGGGCTAGGCTGCATGCTGGCCCGCACGGTGATGTGTCCGCCCGCCACCTGCGGCTCCAGCCCATGGCGGATGGCGTTTTCTACCAGTGGCTGCAGCAGCAGCGGGGGCACGGGCACCTGGCGTAGGGCGTCGGGCAAGTCCAGCGTGTAGTGCAGGCGCGGGCCCATGCGCACGGCCATCAGCTCCAGGTAGTCGCGCAGGCGGTCAAACTCGTCGGCCAGGGGGTGCTGGGTGGCGCGCGATGCCACCAGCGTGGCGCGCAGGTAGGCAATCAGGTGGTCGAGCATGGCCTGGGCGCGGGCCGGGTCCAGGGCAATCAGCACGCGCAGGTTGGCCAGGGTGTTGAAGAGCATGTGCGGCTCAAGCTGGGTTTCCAGCAGCTTCAGGCGTGCCTCGCTGGCATGCAGCCGCGCCTCGGCCATCTTGCCCTCCAGGTAGGCAGATTTGTGGGTGCTGTAGAAGTAGTAAGAGCCCGCTATCCCCGCCATCGCAGTGATGAGGATGGATGACCGCAGGCTGGGCGCGCCGCTGGAGGTAAACCGAAAGTAGTGGGTACACAGCGCATCTGCCAGCGCGCTACCCGCCAGATAGCCCACGGCAATGCCTGCAAACACCAAGGCGAACCCTTGCCAGCCTGCGGGCCAGCCGGTCTCTGCTGCAGAAGGAATCCACTCGCGCCCCAGGTCGATGATGGCCCAGGTGAAGGTGCCTATCAGCACCGAATACACGACCAGCGGGCCGTAGGCCCGGTCTGGCATGAAGGCGTACTGGATGGTGGCAACGGCCAGTGTGAACGCCAGCACTTGCAGAAAGTGCCTCAGCTTGCTGATCCAGTCTGTGGCGCGCCAGAGGGTCATGGGCGGTCCGTGCGGTTGTGCTCACGTTGCAGGGCATCGCGCTCGCGTTGCACCATGCGTTCGCGCAGCCCGCTTCCACTGCCCAGGGCAAATACAGAAATACCGTGCATCACTACCCCTAGCCCCCAGCCCAGCAGGGGATACACCGACCACGGCCGGGTGCCAAATGCGCGATCAGACAGCGCAAACATCACGGCGTTGACCAGCAGGTAGGCCGCAGCATGCAGATACCAACCCAGTTTGGCCTGGGCTCGCCGGTGGGCCAGGGCCTCCAGTGCGTCGGGAGGGAGGGGCAGGGGCATGGCGGACTGGTTCATCAAAGTGTTGGAAGATTCTAGGGAGAAACCACGGGTGGATGACGGCTTTTCTCTGGCCCCGTTGTTTCCGCCGCTCCCGCAGATCCGGTCAATGCACGACGTCTGCCATCACCGCATGCGCTGGGGCTGGCAACAGAAGATGCCGCCTCAAGAACGCGATGATGCGAGCGTCCATGTCTGGCAGCACCGATCTATCAAAGCCCTCGGGGTCGGCCAGCAGGTGCTGGCTTGTGCTGTCCAAAAGCTCCATCGGCGGCATGGGCGAGAGCATGACGCTGTGCCCTGCTTGGGGCAGGTGGGCAATGCGTTCACAAGCGGGGCATGCAGCGGCCACGGCTTCGCCATGCCAGCGGGGTGTCAGCCATAGGTCCTGCCCCGCAGTGACCAAGCCCAGCGGAACGCGCGGGTGCCGCAGCGAATCCAGATCAAAGTCCGCTGCCGCAGGGACGCCGGCCACCGCAGCGGCAATGCGAGGGTCGTGCGCGCTCACGGGCTCGGGGTCATTGAAGCGCTGCCGCAGCACACCGCTGGCCGATGCCTTTTTGAGGCCGTCCAGCCAGCCCCCTGTCAGCCGGGTGTAGGTGCCTACGCAGGCATTGAAGTCCTCTGCCATGTGTGCTTGGCAATGTGCTACGAACCGGGCCGCAGACCACACGCCGCCCGCCAGGCTGAGGGCCGTATGGCCGCCAGCAGACTGGCCCGCCACACCCACCCGGTCCAGCTGCAGCATGGGGCCGAACTGGGACGATGCTGCGACTGCATCGATGGCTCTGGACACTTCTGCAGGCCGTCGGCGCCAACTTTCAGGCCCTGGGGTGGAGGTGTCCCGGTAGTTGTCGCCCCGGTGCAGCGGCATGGCCACCACGAAGCCGGCTTCCACCATCCGCTGGGCCAAGTCGGCATGCACCCAGGGGTTGCCACCCGATCCATGAGAGAACACGACGAGCCGCCCGTTGCCGGCTTGAGGGGCCGCGTCAGGTGCCAACTGCAGGGAAAACGGGCCGCGCTGGATCGACTGGTTGGGCGCCTGGGTGGGGTAGAACACGGTGACGGGCTCGTCGCCTTGCTGCCCCGGCAAAGTGGCAAGACCCGTGCCTGCCCAGCTGGTGGCGGCGAGCAGGGCGGCGAAGCCCATGGTCAGCAGGCGCGGGCCAAGGCGCGCAAAGTGCGCGTGTAGCTTGAGAGTGGCGTGCATGATGGTTTTATCCCAGGCGTGCGCGTTCAGCCCGCAGCAGGCGCTCGTACCAGCCGCCGGCGCGTACGAAAACCACCATGCCATGGATAGCCAAGCCCAGTCCCCAACCCATGGCAGGGAAAACGGCCCATGACTTTCCTGACGCTGCCGATAGCACGGCCAGCAGCAGGTTGATCGCCACAAACACCATAGCGTGGATGAACCAGCCCAGCTTGGCTGAGGCACGGCGGCGGGCCATGCGCTCCAATGGGTCAAGCGAGGCGTGGGGGTTGCAGGGGTTCAGGTCATGTGGCATTGCAGGCTCCTTGGTGTAAGTTTGAAGGCGGGTATTCAAGTGAAAAGAGGTGCCGCCGTTGCTGCGGCTGTGGTGAGCGAAGGCGTGGAGGTCGAAGGGAGCGCGTTCAGATCAGCCCCAGGCTGCTCCACAGCCAGTGGCCCAGCAGGCGCTGGGGCAGCAGGGTGAAGGCCCCTGCCACCAGGCAGGCGCCGATGTACACGCCCTGCATGGTTTTGCGGTGGCCCTGGATGTTGCCTCGCACGAGGTAGCGAAAAGACAGTGCAATCAGCCCCAGCGAGACGGGCACCAGCAGATGGATGGGGCCGAAGCCAGCGATGTGCGGGCCTTTGTTGCCATGGATGAAGAGTGCGGACAAGGCCGTAACGACCATGAGCGTGACCCAGGCGTAGCCCGCGGCGCGGTGCAGCCGTGTCCGTTGGGTTTTGCCTAGGCGCGCCCACAGCGCGACAGGGCCCATGGCGGTGGCCAGCAGCGCGGCCGTGAGGTGGATGGCGATGGAGGGGCTGAGGGTCGAGAACGTAGTGGGCAGGGTGGTGGACAGGGCGGTGGTCATGGCGTTTATCTCTGCGGTGTGGCTGGGATGGACGTGACTGTGCCGATGCCCGCACACAGCCACCACCGGTTTGCGACGAACTGCAGGGGCGTGGCGTGAAATGCAGGCTGCTGTGCGCGAGTGGCAGGGGCGCTGCCTGGTCGCAGGCCCTCTTGGGCCGTACAGCAGGAGCCAAAGCCTGCCATGGTGGGACGATAATTTGCGTTTTTGGCGGCCCGCCGGGCTGGAAGGAATTGCGCGTGGATATCGTTTTGCTGGCCAAGGCCGCTGTCATGGGGGTGGTAGAGGGGTTGACCGAGTTTCTTCCCATTTCGTCCACTGGCCATTTGATTCTTGCGGGCTCGCTGCTCGGTTTTGACGATGCCAAAGCCAAGGTGTTTGACATCGCCATCCAGACCGGCGCCATCTTTGCCGTGATCCTGGTGTATTGGCAAAAGATCCGCGCCACGCTGGTGGCGCTGCCCACCGAGCGGCAGGCGCAACGGTTTGCGCTCAATGTGTTCATTGGCTTTTTGCCCGCCGTGGTGCTGGGGCTGCTGTTTGGTAAGGCCATCAAGGCGCACCTGTTCACGCCCGTTGTGGTGGCCACCACGTTCATCGTGGGCGGCTTCATCATCTTGTGGGCCGAGCGCCGTGCGCCCGTGGCCACGCGCATCCAGGCGGTGGACGACATGACCCCGATGGACGCCCTGAAGGTGGGCCTGGTGCAGTGCCTGGCCATGGTGCCTGGCACCAGCCGCAGTGGCTCCACCATCATTGGCGGCATGCTGCTGGGGCTGTCGCGCAAGGCTGCGACGGACTTCTCGTTTTTTCTGGCGATCCCCACGCTGATTGGTGCGGGCGTGTACAGCCTGTACAAAGAGCGGGCCCTGCTGTCGATGGCCGATGCGCCGATGTTCCTGACCGGCTTGGTGTTTTCGTTCATCAGCGCTTGGCTGTGTGTGCGCTGGCTGCTGCGCTACATCAGCACGCACAGTTTCGTGGCGTTTGCCTACTACCGCATTGTGTTCGGTGTGGTGGTGCTGGTCACCGCTTGGCTGGGCTGGGTGCAGTGGGCTGACTGACCCCCTGATCGAAACCAAGCCAGTGCCCCACGTTCAGGCAGGTCATGGATTTGGTGTTCTGCGGTTTGCTGTAGTGCTCTGCGGCGTGGGCGCAGTTGGCAGAGTGGCTGACGCGCCCGATACCGACACCATGTCGCAGCATCAGCCCCTTCCACTGACACGGTCAAGCTCGCGCTGATCAGGTTCTCAAACCGACGACAGCGCCAAATCTCCGGTGTTGCGCCGTACGCAGAACTTGCCACCTTGCTTGCCGCTGTACATGGCGGCGTCTGCCAGCTTGAGCAGCCCAGCGGCGTCCTGGCTGTCATCGGGGGCAATGGCGTAGCCAATGGTCAGGCCCACTTGTACCTGGATCGAGCCCAGCGAGAACGGAGAGTTGAAAGCGTCGAGTAACTTCAGGCCCAGCTCGTGCGCTTGCGCCGGGTTTGGCAGGTGCCCTGTCATCACCACAAATTCATCGCCCCCCAGGCGCGCAATCACGTCCGTTTGGCGCAGGTGGCCCTGCAGTCGTTTGGTCACGGCAACCAGCAGTTCGTCGCCCACATCGTGGCCGTGCTGGTCGTTCACGGGTTTGAAGCCGTCCAGGTCCATCACGTAGACCGCCAGCAGGCTCTCAGGGGCCACGCGCGACAGGGCTGCTGACAGGGCCATTTGCAGCCCGCGCCGATTGGGCAGCCCCGTCAGAGGGTCGGTGTGGGCCAGCGAATGCATGGCGTCCAGCTCTTCACTGGCCAGTTGTGCCTTGATGTGCAGCGCCTTGGTGCGCAGGCCCAGCACGCGCATGAACAGCAGCATGTCCACCGTGGCCGATATCTGAAAGGCGTGCAGGCTCCAGAAGTTGACGGGGATACCCCCATTGATCACGCCAATGGCGACGGCCGAGCCCACCCCATACACGAGCCAGGCGATGAGCAAGGTGGTGCCCATGCTGTCGCCAGAGCGCGCACGTCGCCACGCGCGCGGAACGCTCAGGAGGGAAGGCACAGTCCCCAGCAGGCTCACGATGACGGCCACGGCCTTGAGCGTGAGAAGGTCTAGCGCATGCGCCAGCGCCAGCGCCGTGGTGAGCACCGCGCCCCAGCGCATGATGCGCAGGAATCGGCTTTGGGGGTTGTGTCCCTCCAGCGCCTGGCCCATGAACAAAAAGCACCCGGTGAGAGCCAACAACGACGACAGCCCTACGGCATGGCTGGTCACCCAGGGGCTGTGGCCCCACAGGTATTGCTGGCCCACCCCGAAGAAGTGCAGCGAATACACCAGGCTGCCGCTGGTAAGCAGCGCGTACTGGGCGAACAACGGCTCGCGCAGGCTGACCCACTGTGCCAGGCTGTAGAGAATGAGGCACAGCGCCAATCCTGTCAGCACGCCCTGCAGCATTTGCTCGTCAATGGCTGCGCCCAGCATGCCCGAAGGCGTGTTGAGCGTGATGGGCAAAATCATGGCGCCCTGCGTTGTGACGCGCAGAAGCAACTCGTAGGCTTCACCCGGTGCCAGCACCAGGGGCAGCGCCGGCGTGCGGCCGCGCAGTGGCCGTTCGGCGGGGGGCACCTCGGTGCCCAGCAAGCTGCGCTGAATCACCTCGCCTTTGTGCAGTAGCAGCACTTCAATGCGGTTGAGGTCGGGGTGGTTGATGTCCAGAATCCAGCGGCCTTCGGAGGTGGGGTCGACCTTGAGCGGAATGCGCAGCCACACGGCGTCTGGCCGCACGCCCAGCGTGGCACTTTGGGTCGGGCGCTCAAAGCGGTCCGGCTGCTGGCGCACTTCTTCGACGCTCAGGGTGCCGGGCGGGTCGATCAGCAGCGTGACGACGGGCCAAGCCTGGATTCTGCCTTGGGCATCGCTCAAGAACAGGGGATCCGCCGCTTGCGCGCTCGCGCCCCATGCCCCGGCCAGCAAGCACAGCGCTGCGGCGCGCCAGGCGCTGCGTACCCTCCCCATGCGGCTGCCCCGGCCTGTCAGCCAGTGAACAAGGGGGAGGAGTGCTTGTACAAACACGGTGTGACAGGCTGCACCGACCGTGCCGCGCCTAGAGCAGCCCAGCCGCTTTGGCGGCTGTGGTGGTTGTGGCGGCCTTCATGTCGGGGTACCTGCTGGAGCCTTGCGGCGCAGCGACCACTGCCCGGCGGTGGTGAAGCGGTCTTCCAGTCGGTTGAGCCAGTCGGGCGCATGCGGGTCGTCGCTCCAGCTGGCCATGGTGTCGTCCATCTGGTTCAGAAGTTGGTCGGGCAGCTGCAGCGGTCGGGTCTGGTTCATCAGCACGCGGCTCATGAAGTGGTAACCCACGATGCGCACCAGTGCCCGGGTGATGGAAAACCGGGGCAGCATCGTTTGCACCACATCGTCCACCACCCGCGCTGCCAGCATCACGCACCAGAATGCGCAGCGCGACAGCCAGGGAATCTGCTTTGAGTCCAAGCCCAGGTCTTTCGCTGTCTGTGCCCCGCACAGGTAGCGTGTCATCAGCGGGGGAAACGGCTTGGCGATGGACCAGGGGATGGCCTGGCTCATGGTCTGCATGAGCGCCGCCCCCAGGGCGGGGCGCGGATCGGGCTGCACCGGCTGGGCGCGGCCCCGGGCCTGCATCTGGGCCATCAACGACTCCCCCTGGTGCATGTTTTGCACCATCAGGGCCGGGTCAATGCCCAGCACGTAGCCGACCACGTTCCATGCGTGCAGATAGGCTTCCTCATCGGCAGGGCGCAGGCCCATGCCCAGCTTGCGCATGCTGCGCAGGAACACATAGCCAAAGGTCAGCAGGGTGTAGGCCAGCTCTTCCTGGTTGCAAGGCGCGCCCTGGGCCAAGTCCCAGCCCCGGGCGTACAGCACCTGGTGCATGGAGGTCGCTGCGGCGCCTGTCAGCGGCAGGGGGGGCAGCACGCCGTTGTCACGAATGCGGCTGCGCGCGTCTTGCGGCTTGCCGCGCAAAATCAGATTGCGCACGGTGGCATGAATGAGCCGCACCTTCAGCACCTGCGCCACGCCAGAGCCGCTGGGCTGGGTGAGTCCGCCGAGTAGCATGACCGGAAAAATCATGGCGGCGGTTGCGCGAATGCGATATTCGGTGTGTTGCTCCAGCTGGCCCGTGGTGTGCAGCACGCTGGAGAGGTCCGGGATCACGTAACACTCGGGCAGGCTGGAGCAAAACAGCAAGATGCACGACAGTGCGCCGTGCTGCATGAACAGCTGCTCGGCCCGCTCAATCTTGCGGTGGTCTGCCCAGGGCGGTAGGACCTGGCCCTGCGCCACATAGTCTTGCAAGGCCTGCGCCATGGCGGGCGTCACCCCTTCGCCTTCGGCGCGCCAATGCTGCAGCGCTGCATTGCTGCTCCATTGCCCCAGCAGGCGGTTGACGGTGGCAATGGCCTGCCACTGCTGTGCGTCAAGCGTGGGCATGCCCGAAGGCCAGGGCCCGAGGATGCGCGCGATGGTGTCGTCGGCCAGCGGATCGGTGTCCAGTTGCATAGCATTCAGCTCTGCCTCATTGGCAGCACGCAGATGCGGATTCATCGAGGGGTTCCTTCGGTGCGTCTCGTCTGGGGCAGTGTGGCCTGGTCGGCTATGCGCGCGGCATGGGCCCTGAGCTGCAGTTGCCCCAGCTGCTCAGGCGAAGGCGCAGGCCGGGTTGCAGTCCGCACGCACAGCCGCTCCCCCTCGCCTGGGAAGCGCAAGTCGCTCAATGCGGCGACAGGAGCAGCAACACGGGCAGCACGTGGGGCGGCAACTGGGGCAAAGGGGCAGGGCATGGGCGTGTATCACACTGTAACTAGCTGCTCAGTGTAGGGTAAACGTACGACAACCCCATGCAATTATTTGCGCGCCGTGTTGGCGAACCTGCGGTCTCCTGGCCGCTTGTCTGCGGCGAGCACGGCACACTCGCGCCTGAAGACCCCTGCCTGACCCGGCTGCCGCAGGCTAGCCCGCTGGGCGCTGGTTTGCCTTGCCACCGCCCATGTCGCCGAGGCTTTGCAGATTCAGCACCGATGCCTCGATGGCCGCTGCCGTGGCCAGGGGCTGCTCCATGGGAAAGAGGTGGCTGCCGTCCAGCATCATGGTGCGGCCCTGGGTTACGCGCTGGGTCATGGCCATGCCCACCTGGCGCATTTCTTCCGAATCGCGCCCGCCGATGAATGCTGCGGGACACCGCAGCGGGTGGGCGCTGAGCAGGCGGCCCAGGTTGTGGGGCAGGGTGTTGTAGATGGCGGTTTCCACCGCCCGGTCAAACCCCAGCACACGTTTGCCCGCGTGGTCATGCAAGCCATGCTCAATGTAATCCTGCAGTACCTGGGGATGCCATCGGGCAAAGGCCTTCTTTTTGCGGAAGTGCTCCAGGGCCTCTTCGTTGCTGGTCCAACTTTCGCGGCGGCGGCTGCTGACCTTGCCGGGCGAGATAGAGCCCACCACCTGCGTGCTTTTGGCCATGCCCAATGCATTGGCGCGCCAGCCACCAATCAGGGGCGAGTCGATCAGCACCACGCCGCGCACCAGCTCGGGGTGGCGGGCAGCGGCCATCACGCTCAGAAAGCCGCCCAGCGAGTGCCCCACCAAATACACCGGCCCCCCGACGCGCTGCACCTGGGTTTGCGCAAAGTCGGCCAACTGCTGCACCAGATGGGGCCAGTTGTTGCTGACCGGGTACTGCGGCTCGTGGCCAAAACGCTCCACGGCGCTCACGTCCATGTTCCGCTCGCGCAGGTGCTTGAACAACAGCCGGTAGGTGCCCGCCGGAAAGCTGTTGGCGTGCGAAAACACCACAGGCAGGGGTAGCGCCTGCGGCGCGGATTGGCTGGGCGGGAGGGTCTGGCTGGGCGTGCGTGGCATGGTGGTGTGAAGCGGCTCAGCGCAGGTGGCTCAGATCAGCTTGTCCTGCGGTGTGGTGATTTTGCGCAGCGGCTTGGCGCGCGTGGTGTGGGACAGAATCGGCGCTTGGGTGCTGCCGCCGTTCCAGGCTGGGTCTTCAATGCTGTCGAACACCTCGCGCAGCTTTTGGCCCCAGCTGTTGTGCAGCATGCGGAAGTAGGGGTTGTTCTCGTCAATGCACACCACCTTGTCGGTGGCGAATCGATCGGCCTCGTACACCACCAGGTCCAGCGGCAGGCCCACCGAGAGGTTGGATTTGAGCGTGCTGTCCATGGACACCAGCGCGCACTTGGCGGCCTCTTCCAGAGGCGTTTCAGGGGTCAGCACACGGTCGAGCACGGGCTTGCCGTACTTGGATTCGCCCACCTGGAAGTAAGGCGTCTCAGAGGTCGCTTCGATGAAGTTGCCCGCTGAGTAGACCTGGAACAGGCGCATGCCTTCGCCCTTGATCTGGCCGCCAAACACCATCGACACATTGAAATCCACGCCCGAACGCTTGAGGGCGGCGCCGTCGCGGTCGTGCACATGGCGCACGGCCGCGCCCAGCACGCGGGCAGCGTCGAACATGCTTTTGGCGTTCCAGATGGTGACGGCCTCGCCGTCTTCGCGGTCTTTGACCTGGGTGGTTTGCAAGATCTCACGCACCGACTGGGAGATGCTCAGGTTGCCTGCCGACAGCAGCACCATGAAGCGGTCGCCCGTCTTCTCGTAGATCATCATCTTGCGAAACGAGCTGATCTGGTCCAGGCCTGCGTTGGTTCGGGAATCGGACAGGAACACCAGTCCGGCATTGAGTTTGATGGCGACGCAGTACGTCATTGGATCGAATCGGGAAAAAGACAAAGCGTGGAGTGTAGTGCGCCGCCCAGCAAGTCAGCGGTCACCCAGTTGTCGCCAAGGGGCCTGTGGACGACGATACAGGTGGGTTTGCAGGCACCTGCAGGCCCTCTGTGCAGACATCGATGCTATTAAATATATAGCTGCTAGCGCTTTGATATCAAGCGCTGGAGCCCCATTTGACTGCAATTCAGGAGTGCGAACCCGCCAACCGCTTGAGCTGGTACAGCGCATCCAGCGCTTCGCGCGGGCTGAGCGCATCGGGGTTGATGCCCGACAGGGCGGCCTCCACGGGGCTCGCGCCTGCGTTTTCCGGCTCGGGCGGGGCTGCAAACAGGTCGACCTGGGCTTCGTCCTCGCCCGCGCGCTCTTCCAGCGCGCTCAGGGTGTGGCGGGCGTGGTGCAGCACGGGCGAGGGCATGCCAGCCAGCTTGGCCACTTGGATACCGTAGCTGCGGCTGGCCGGGCCGGGCTGGATCTCGTGCAGGAAGACGATGTCGCTGCCCGCTTCGGCCGCGCTCACGTGCATGTTGACGGCGTGGCGTGCCTTGGTGGGCAGCTCGGTCAATTCAAAGTAGTGCGTGGCAAACAGCGTGAAGGCGCGGGTCTTGTCGTGCAGGTGCGTGGCAATACCGCTGGCCAGGGCCAGGCCGTCAAAGGTGCTGGTGCCCCGGCCAATTTCGTCCATCAGCACCAGGCTGTGGGGCGTGGCGGCGTGCAATATTTGCGCGGCCTCGGTCATCTCCAGCATGAAGGTGGACTGCGCGTTGGCCAGGTCGTCCGCTGCGCCAATGCGGGTGTGGATGGCGTCGATGGGGCCAATGCGGCAGTGGGTGGCGGGCACGTGGCTGCCCATGCAAGCCAGCAGCGTGATGAGTGCCACCTGCCGCATGTAGGTCGATTTACCGCCCATGTTGGGGCCTGTGATGATCTGCATGCGGGTGTTGGCAGTCAGCCGCGTGTGGTTGGCGATGAAGCTGGCGTTCGATGTCTCGGCCAGCCGCGCCTCCACCACCGGGTGACGGCCGCCTTCGATGTCGATGCAGGGCTCGGGCGCAAACTGGGGCGCGCACCAGTTCAGCGTGAGCGAGCGCTCGGCCAGCGTACACAGCACATCGAGCGTGGCCAGGGCCTGCGCCAGTTGCGTGAGGGCGGGCACATGGGGCTGCAGCTGGTCCAAGATCTGCTCGTACAGCCATTTCTCGCGGGCCAGCGCCCGTTCGTTGGCCGACAGCGCTTTGTCTTCAAAGGTCTTCAGCTCGGGCGTGATGAAGCGCTCGGCGTTTTTCAGCGTCTGGCGGCGGCGGTAGTCGTCGGGCACGCGGTCCAGGTAGCTGCCGGTCACTTCAATATAGAAGCCATGCACCTTGTTGAACTGCACGCGCAGGTTAGGGATGCCGGTGCGTGCTTTTTCGCGGGTTTCCAGCTCCAGCAAAAAGCTGTCGCAGTTGGTCTGTATGGCGCGCAGTTCGTCCAGCTCGGTGTCAAAGCCGCTGGCGATCACGCCGCCGTCGCGCACCAAGGCTGCAGGCTCTTCGGCAATGGCGCGGCACAGCAGGTCGGTGCAGCCTGCAGGCGGCTGCAGCTGGCTGAAGATCTGGGCCAAATACGGCTCTGGCACTTGTGCATTGTGCGCAAGCAGCTCTGATTTTTGTAGCGTCTTGCACAGGCCCACCAGTTCGCGGGGGCGCACCTGGCGCAGGGCGATTCGGGCGGTGATGCGTTCCACATCGCTCACGCCCTTGAGTTCGCCGCGCAGCTGCACCCAGGGGCCCGATCCACCGCCCGCACCCCCGGCGCCGCGCAGTGTGGTGGTGGCCGAGAGGCGGCGGCGGGCCTCGGTGCGGTCGCGCTGGGGCTCCAACAGCCAGGTCTTGAGCAGGCGGCTGCCCATGCCCGTCATGCAGGTGTCGAGCAGCGAGAACAGCGTGGGCGCGTCGTCGCCGCGCAAGGTCTTGACCAGTTCCAGGTTGCGCCGCGTGGTGGCGGGCAGGTCGATCAGGTCGTCGCCGCGCTGCACCTGCACCGTGTGCACGTGGGTGAGCTGGCGGCCCTGGGTGTGCTCCGCGTAGGCCAGCAGCCCGGCGGCGGCGGCATGGGCCTCGCCCAGCCCGTGCGCGCCCCAGGCCTGCAGGCTGGCTGCGCCCAGGTGTTCCAGCAGCTTGCGCTCGCCCAGGGCGCTGTCAAATTGCCAGTCGGGCCGCAGGCTCATGGGGCAGGTGAAGGCGCCGCCCTGGCGCATCACCTGCAGTTGCTGCTCAAAGCGCTCGGTCACGCCCGCGCTGTAGATCACTTCGCTCGGGGCCACGCGGCCCAGCCAGTGGGCCAGCTCGTCCTGGGTGCATTCGGCCAGGTGCACACGGCCCTGCGTCACGCTCAGCCACGCCAAGCCGCAGCGCGCGCGCGGGCCCTGGTGCACGGCCAGCAGCATGGATTCGGTTTTGTCAGACAGCAGCTCTGTGTCCGTCAGCGTGCCGGGGGTGACCACGCGCACCACCTTGCGCTCTACGGGGCCTTTGGTGGCACCCACTTCACCCACCTGCTCGGCAATGGCTACCGATTCGCCCATCTTGATGAGGCGGGCCAGGTAGTTTTCAAGCGCGTGAAAGGGCACCCCCGCCATCACCACCGGCTGCCCGCCCGATTGGCCGCGCTGGGTGAGGGTGATGTCGAGCAGGCGGGCTGCCTTCTCTGCGTCTTGCCAGAACACCTCGTAAAAATCGCCCATCCGGTAAAACAGCAGGGTGTCCGGGTACGCGGCCTTCAGGCCCAAATACTGGACCATCATGGGTGTGTGGTGTTCTAGCGTCTCGGACATGCGGGCTGAAAGTGGCTGGAGATGGCGTTTTGGCAGGGGGCTGCGGCGATGAGGCGTGGACTGTAGCAGGGTACAGAAGGGCGCGCGTTTGAGAAATCTCTGCCTTTTTGTTCCGGTTTGCTGTTACCTTTTGACATACTGTCATCATTGCGGCGGCTGTCGTCACCCATCGCCAGGCCCAGACTTTCATTTTTCAGAGATTCCAGAGCGATCGTGATTTCTTCCGAACTGCTGACAGATCTTCTCTACCCCGAGGGCGACAGCCTAATGGGCCCGCATGCGCATGGGCGCATGCAAGCCCTGCTGGACGTGGTGCCTGTCGCGCTGCTGGAGTTCCGCCTGGAGGAAGACCACCTTTACCTGTGGGCGGCCAACGCCGCCGCCCGGCGCATGCCGGGCCTGGGCGCAGTACGTGAGGAGGGCGTGCTGGCCGAGGTCGTTTTTGATTTGCTCGCAGGCACCTCTTTGGTGGAGCAGCTGTGCGCAGTGGCCCGCCTGGGCGTGCCGCTGGACTGCCGCCAGGTGGTGCGCGAGGGCACACGGGTGCAACTGGCGTGGGACTTGTCGGCCCGGCGCGTGGCCGACCACTGCATCGTGGTGAGCGTGCGCGACGCCTCTGAGGCCGAAAACCTGCGCGTGGCATTGGCCAGCGCCGAGGCCGCATTGGACGATGCGCGCCGCGACCTGCACGAGCAGACCGAGGTCTTCAACACCATGGAGAGTCTGGCCCACGCAGGCCACTGGCGCCGCATTGAAGACCCGGGTGAGACGGTGTTGCTGTGGTCGCCCGGCCTGTGTGACATTGCTGGGTTCGAGCGCCAGGAGTGGCTTAGCACGGAGCGTGCAGTCAGTGGCATCCCTGCCGAAGACCGTGTGGTTTACGACAAGGCCTGCCGATTGGGTGATGGCTCTGACATGGAGTACCGCTGGCAACGCCCCGATGGCGAGGTGCGCTGGATGCGTTCGCGCGTGCGGCATTCGCTGTCGCGGGACGGCATGTCGGTGCAAATGGGTGTGGTGCAGGATGTGACGGAAGAGCACCGCGCTGCCGAGCAGTTGCGTGAGCAGTTACTGTTCATCCAGCGCATTGCCAGCCGCATTCCGGGCTTCATTTACCAATACCGCCTGCATGCCGATGGCTCCACGGCCAGCGTGCAGTACATCAGCGATGCCGTGCGGCAGTTTTTGGGCGTCACGCCGGGCGAGGTGGCGCGAGACCATGGCCTGCTGCTCAAGCATGTGGTTCCTGAAGATGCGCCACAGCTGCGCCGCTCGGCTCTGGTGTCGGTGCGTCGCATGGTGCCCTGGCAGTGCGAATACCGCGTCAATACGCCCGAGGGCGACGTGCGCTGGCACATGACCAGCGCCGTGCCCCACAAGGAACCTGATGGAACGGTGCTGTCGCATGGCTTCACCATGGACATCACAGACCGCAAGCGAGCAGAGCAAGAGATCGAGCGGCTGGCGTTCTACGACGCATTGACCGGGCTGCCCAACCGCAGGTTGCTGCTGGACCGCCTGCAACGCTCCATCGCCGCAGGCCAACGCACCAAAGCCCAAGGGGCGCTGCTGTTCATCGACCTCGATAACTTCAAAGACTTGAACGACACCCTGGGCCACGACATGGGCGACCAGCTTTTGTCCCAAGTGGCCGCCCGATTGGTGGGCAGCGTGCGCGAAGCCGACACCGTCGCGCGCTTTGGGGGGGACGAATTCGTCGTCATGCTGGAAAACCTCAGCGCCGACCTGCACGAAGCCGCCAGCCAAGCAGAAATCGTCGCCGACAAACTGCTGGCCAGCCTGAACGAACCCTTCGCGCTGGACGGAGGGCAACACTACAGCACCCCCAGCATCGGCATCACCCTGTACGGGGAACAACGCCTGAGCGTAGACGAACTGCTCAAACGCGCAGACCTGGCCATGTACCAGGCCAAAGCTGCAGGACGCAACACCCAACGCTTCTTTGACCCCGACATGCAAGCGGCAGTCAACGCCCGCTCCAACCTGGAAGCCGACCTGCGCCAAGGCCTGGCGCGGGGCGAACTCATGGTGCACTACCAGCCCGTGGTGGACCAAGACGGCAAACTCGTGGGGGCAGAAGCACTGGCCCGCTGGCGCCACCCCCAGCGCGGCATGATCAGCCCGGCAGACTTCATCCCCCTGGCAGAGCAAACCGGCCTCATCCTGCCGCTGGGGCAAACCGTACTGCACACCGCGTGCAGCCAACTGGCCGCCTGGGCGCAAAACCCGGCCACAGCGCACCTGACCCTGTCCGTGAACGTCAGCGCCCGGCAATTCAGACAAGCAGGCTTCGTGGCCCAAGTGCTGGGCACCTTGAAAGACTGCCAAGCCGACCCAAGCCGACTCAAACTCGAACTCACGGAAAGCCTGCTGCTGGGAGACATAGAAGACACGATAGAGCGCATGGAGCAACTCAAGAAAGAAGGGGTGGGCTTTGCGCTGGATGACTTTGGCACGGGGTACTCGAGTTTGAGCTACCTCAAGCGGCTACCGCTGGACCAGGTGAAGATAGACCAGAGCTTTGTGCGGGACGTGCTGAGCGACCCGAACGACGCGGCGATTGTGAGGACGATCTTGGCGCTGGCCAAGAGCTTGGACTTGGAGGTGGTGGCCGAGGGGGTGGAGACGGCGGGGCAGCTGGGGTTTTTGAGGCTGCACGGGTGCGAGGGGTTCCAGGGGTATCTGTTTGGCAGACCGGTCCCTGTGGAAGAGATGGACGCGTTTTTGTACCCGCACCAGTAGCACCATGGTGGCGAGCGCGTGACGCTGCAGTGCCACTTGGCGCAGCCGGTTCCTGCGGTGCGTGGCGGAAGGGCCTATTCAGCGGCGAAATATCTCCATCGATAGCGCGTGGGTGCGTTCAGTCTTTAGGGAGTGAGTGATGCGCGATAAATCATTTGGGTCAGACCATGGGTTGCGCAGCCTGAGTGCTGCGTTGCGCTGGGCGTGAAGCAGATGGGTGGCGGCGTGGGGATGTTTGTGGACAAGGTTTTGGACCGCAATGCCGGGGGCTTCAGGGCTGTAGCCGTCGTGGCCGTGGCCGCATTGCTGGCGACCTGGCTCACGGTGGAGCTGTTTGCCTACTGGCGAGGGGTGGACCGCAACGAGGACCGCCAGACCAAAATGCAGCAAGCGGCCGATTTGCTCAACACCCAGGCCATGGGCTCCGGCATGTCGGGGGCTGTGTCGTTGTTGGGGCTGAGCGAGCCTTTGCTCAAAGACATGGCCCGGGGCGCGCTTGCGCCGGACTATCCGCAGGCGCTGGCCCGCCTGAGCGTGGCCCGCGAGCGGTTTTTGGTGCAAGGCGTGTACGTGATGTCGGCCGACGGCACAGTGGTGGCCCACGAGACTGCCGGGCCGCGTTCCACGGGCATCAATTTGGCTTATCGCCCCTACTTCCAGCAAGCCATTCAGGGCGGGGTGAGCGTCTACCCGGCCATCGGCACCAACTCGCAGGAGCGCGGCCTCTATTACGCCGCCCCGCTGTACGAGATGGACTCGCCCTCGGGCGCCATCATCGGTGTGGTGATGTTCAAGGTGGGTTTTGAGTCGTTTGACAGCCTGCTGGCGCGCATTGGCATGCCCGCTTTGCTGCTGTCGCCGCAGGGGGTGGCGTTTTCGTCCACGCGACCCGAATGGCTGTTTGCCGTGGCGCCGCCCCTTACGCAAGCTCGTATCGACAGCATTCGCGCATCGCGGCAGTTTGGGCGGCATTTTGACAAGGGCGTGGCGTCGGCATTGCCCTTCAGCCCCGAGTCCGCGCAGGTCGTGCTCAACGGGGTGCCCCATGCCATTGCGCACCGTAGCATCGACCTGCGCGACCCGGGCGGGCAGTGGCAGCTGGTGCTGTTGGACGATGTGAGTGCCTTGATGCCCTGGTCGCAGCGCGTGCAGGTGGGGGCCGTGGCGTTTGTGCTGTTTGCGCTGCTGGGCTGGCTGCTGCTGGATTTGCTGCGCAGCCGCGCGCAGGTGGTGGCAGCGCTGGAGCGCTTCAGGGTGCTGGGGGCTGCGCTGGAGAGCAGCCCTGTGGCGGTGGTGATCACCGATGGGGATGGTCGCATTGAATGGGTCAATCCCCAGTACGAGCGCAACACCGGCTACACGCGGGAGGAAGTGCGAGGGGGCAAACCCTCGATCGTGGCCAGCGGCCAGACGCCTGCCGCAACCTACCAGTCCATGTGGGCCACGTTGCTGTCAGGGCAGTCGTGGCGGGGCAATTTTGTGAACCAGCGCCGCGACGGCAGCATCTACCACGACGAGGCCACGTTGTCGCCTGTGTTCGATGCGCGGGGCAAGCGCATTGCCATCGTGGGCCTGCACGAAGAAGTGTCCGAGCGCATGCGCTCGCAGGCCGAACTGCAGCGCCGCGAGCGCCTGCTCAATGAGCTGCTGGAGCAGCAAACCGCCATTTTTGACAACGCCCCGCCCATCGTGCTGATTTGCGATGGGCAGCTGCGCCAGTTCAACCCCGCGTTTGTGGCCCTGATGGGCGAAACATCGTCGCAACTGCTGGGGCGCTATGCGGCGTTCTTGTTTGGTGGCGATGTGCCCTTTGAGGCCTTCCGTGCCAAGGCCATGCCGGGGCTGGAGCCCGATGAGGCCGTGCGTGAGACGGCCTTGTTGCACCGCCCCGATGGCAGCAGCTTCCATGCGCGGCTGTCGGGGCGTAGGCTGCAGATGGAGGCGTTTGCCAATGCTTCGCTGTGGGTGATCGAGGACGTGACCGAGGCGCGCCAGGCCGAGGTGGCGCTGCGAGAAATCCATGAACGGCTGGAGCTGGCGCAGGAGGCCGGCAAGATTGGCGTCTTTGACGTGGACTTGCTCAGCGGCCGCATTCTGTGGTCTTCCAAGCTCTCGGTGATGATGGGCTTTGCCCCTGATTCGCAGCCCCAGTCGCGCGACGATTGGCTGGCCTGCCTGCACCCGCAGGACCGTGACCGCGCCCGCGACTACTTTGATGCCAGCATCGATGGCACGCAAGACTATTTGCGAGACTCCTGGCGCATCGTGCGGCCCGATGGCGAGGTGCGCTGGTTCCTGGAGGCCGCGCGCATCTTCCGCGACGAGCAGGGCAGGGCCGTGCGTGTAGTGGGCGTGAATGTCGATATCCACGACCAAAAGCAGCTGGAGGCCCAGGTGGCCGCGCAGTTGGACTTTCAGCAGGCATTGATCGATGCCATTCCCGTGCCCTTGTTCTACAAAGGAGCCGATGGCCGCTACATCGGCTTCAACCGCGCCTATGAGCAGGCGTTTGGTGTGCAGCGCGCCGAATTCATCGGCAAAACCGTTTACGACCTGGGCTTTTTGCCCGATGAGTTGCGCTCGCAGTTTGACCAGGATGCCGCGCAGGCCTTGGACGGCTTACGGGCAGTGCACAAAGAGGTGGACCTGCCTTATGCCGATGGCCAGATGCACCACACCCTGTTTTGGCTGCACGGCTTTTTGAGACCTGATGGGTCTGCGGGCGGTGCGATCGGAACGTTTGTCGACATCACCGAGCGCAAGCTGGCAGAACAAAGCCTGTTGCGCGCCAAAGACTTGGCTGAGGAGTCGACCGCGCTCAAGTCCAATTTTCTGGCCAACATGAGCCATGAAATCCGCACCCCGATGAACGCCATCATCGGGATGTCGCACCTGGCTCTCAAATCGGGCCTGAACCCGCGCCAGCACGACTACGTGAGCAAGATCCAGCAGGCCGGCCAACACCTGCTGGGGGTCATCAACGACATCCTGGATTTTTCAAAGATCGAGGCGGGCAAGCTGTCGGTGGAAAAGCAGCCCTTTGTGCTGGACCGCCTGCTGGAGAGCGTGGCCGATGTGGTGGGCTACAAGGCGGGCGTCAAGGGCTTGGAGCTGGTATGCGATGTGGCCAGCGATGTGCCCCCGAATCTGGTGGGGGATGCTTTGCGCTTGGGGCAGATCTTGATCAACTACGCCAACAACGCCATCAAGTTCACTGACAAAGGCGAGATCAGCATTGTGGTGCGCCTGCTCGAGCAAAGTGCCCAACGCGTCATGTTGCGCTTTGAGGTGCGTGACACGGGCATCGGGCTGACGCCAGAGCAGATTGCGCGCTTGTTTCAGAGCTTTCAGCAGGCCGACACCTCCACCACGCGCCGCTATGGTGGCACCGGGCTGGGGCTGGCCATCTGCAAGAGCCTGGCGGAGTTGATGGGGGGCGAGGTGGGCGTGCGCAGCGAGTTTGGGCGGGGCTCCACGTTCTGGATCACGTTGCCGTTGGAACGCGGCGCCCCCGCGCGGGTGCTGCAGCCGCCGGCCGACCTGCGCGGGCGGCGTGTGCTGGTGGTGGACGACAACCACACCGCTGCCACGGTGCTGTCAGAAATGCTGATGGCCATGGGCTTTGAGGTGGACCAGGTCTACTCCGGCCTGGAGGCCTTGCAGACGCTGCGCGAATCCATGGGCAAGCCGCGCCCCTATGGGCTGTTGCTGCTGGACTGGCACATGCCAGGCATGGATGGCGTGGAGCTGGCCCGGCACATTCGCAGCCTGGGCATGCCCCAGGTGCCGCAGATGCTCATGGTCACCGCCTATGGGCGCGAAGATGTGATGCGCGCTGCCCGCGCCGAGGGCATTGAGACGGTACTGATCAAGCCGGTCAATGCTTCAGTGCTGTTCGATACTTTGATGCAGCCTCTGGACGGCGCAAGCCACCTGCGAGTGCCTGCCGTGGCTCCGGCGGTGGAAGTCTTGCCCTTGGCGGTGCGCGGCGCCCGCGTGCTGCTGGTGGAGGACAACGAACTCAACCAGATCGTGGCCGTGGAGTTGCTGCGTGACGCCGGCTTTGTGGTAGATGTGGCGGACAACGGCAAGATGGCCCTGGACCAACTGGAACAAACCAGCTACGACGCTGTGCTGATGGACATGCAGATGCCTGTGATGGATGGGGAGACCGCTACCCGGCAGTTGCGCCGTGACTCGCGCTACCGTGATCTGCCCATCATCGCCATGACGGCCAATGCCATGGAGTCAGACCGGCAACGCTGCTTTGATGCGGGTATGAACGACCATGTGGCCAAACCCATTGAGCCTGCCGCGTTGTGGGCCGCGCTCTCGCGCTGGATCCGTCCGCGCCCCGGTCTAGGGGTGCAGGCTGTGCCGGCGCCCGCGCTGTCACAGCCCCTGGCGGTGCCTGCCGCGCCTGTGCCCCGCCCAGTGGGCTGGCCGCCGGTGGTGCTGGGGCTCAACACTACGTTGGGACTACAGCGTGCGCTGGGCAAGCCTGCGCTATATGCCGACATGCTGACCCGCTTTGTGCAAGCGCAGTCGTCGGTGGTGTCCCAGATCGATGCGGCCATTGCGGGCGGGGACCGCGCGCTGGCCGAACGGCTGGCACACACGCTGCGCTCGGTGGCGGCCAATATCGGGGCGCAGGAGGCCTCAGAGCATGCGCATGCGTTGGAGCAGGCCCTGCGCAACCCGCAAGTGGACCGTTCGACCCCCCAGTTGATTCCGCTGCTGGGTGCGCTGGCGGCGTCCATGCAGCCGTTGGTGGCAGGCTTGCAAGCGTGGGTGCGTCAGTCTGAGCTGGCGCAGGTCTCGCCCGTGCCTGTGGCGCCAGCGTCCACCCCAGAGGTGGCCCTGACATCGCCCGACGACGCATTGGCGCAGTTGCGTCAACTGCTGGAGCGTGATGACCCGGCGGCCACCGAGTTTTTGCAACACAATGCAACAATGCTTCAGGTCGTGCTGGGCGAAAGCTTTGCGGTGGTGCAAGCGCAAGTTCGCAACTTTGATTTCGAGTTGGCCCTGGAGCAGATGCCCGAGCGGCGGGAGGGCGATTCTCCGGATCGACCCGTTGGCGGCCAGGATCTCTGAACGGTGTACTTCGCAGGAATGCCCATGGAACAAGCGCCCTTTGTCGTGAACTCATCCACCCTGGTGGATCAACACATTGCCACCGTGTTGGTGGTGGACGACACGCCCGAGAACCTCACGCTCATGGGCACTTTGCTGCGCGACCATTTCATGGTCAAGGTGGCCAACAACGGCGAGAAAGCCCTCAAGATCGCGATGTCTGGGACACCGCCTGACTTGGTGCTGCTGGACATCATGATGCCCGAGGTGGATGGCTACGAAGTTTGCCGCCGCCTGAAGGCCAATGCAGCCACCCGCGACATCCCGGTGATCTTTTTGACGGCCCGCTCAGACCCCGATGACGAGCGCATGGGCCTGGCCCTGGGGGCGGTGGATTACATCACCAAGCCCATCAGCCCGCCGATTTTGCTGGCACGCGTCAACACCCACCTGGCGCTGAAGGCCACGGCCGACTTTTTGCGCGATAAAAGCGCGTACCTGGAGCGCGAAGTGGCCTTGCGTACCCTGGAGGTGCAGGCCATTCAGGACGTGACCATCATGGCCATGACGTCGCTGGCAGAGACGCGTGACAACGAGACGGGCAACCACATCCGTCGCACCCAGCTGTATGTGAAAACCCTGGCCGAGCGCTTGCGCAACCACCCGCGCTTTGAGTCGCTGCTGACCGAACGCATGATCGAGCTGCTCTACAAATCGGCGCCGTTGCACGACATTGGCAAGATCGGCATCCCTGACAGCATCCTGCTCAAGCCTGGCAAGCTCACGGTGGAAGAGTTTGAAGTGATGAAAACCCACACCACCTTGGGGCGCAACGCCATCGAAGACGCCGAGCGGCGGCTGGGCATGCGGGTGGCGTTTTTGAGCGTGTCCAAGGAAATTGCCTACAGCCACCAGGAAAAGTGGGATGGCAGCGGCTATCCGCAGGGGCTGGCGGGCGAGGGTATTCCGGTGTCGGCCCGGCTGATGGCGGTGGCCGATGTGTACGACGCGTTGATCAACAAGCGCGTGTACAAGGTGGCTTTCTCGCACGAGCAGGCGTGCAGCACCATTGTCAAAGGCAAGGGCACGCACTTTGACCCAGATATGGTGGATGCGTTTGTGGAGATTGCGGAAGACTTCCGCAACATCGCGCTGAAGTACCCCGACCCAGAATGAGCAACGGGCCCTTGAGGGGCCCGTGTGGTGCTGTCTTGCGATGCCTTTGAGCTGCTGCACGGAGTCAACCGCGCAGCAGCCTGGGCCGGTGATCAGAAGGGTGCGTCGCCTGTGGCCGATGCATCGCTCTGCGCGGCTGTTTCGCTCGCTGGGGTTGCAGCGTCTACCGTTTCATCCTCTGCGGCCTGGCGCACAGCTGCCTTGTCGCCAGCGCCTGCAAACTTGCTGTACTTGCCCAGAATGGGAACGAGCTGGCCGTAAATGCGTGGGTTACCCGCCATGCATTCGCGCTGTTCCATGAAGTCGGCTTCGCCCGTGAAGTTGCCAATCAGGCCACCGGCTTCCGTCACCAGCAGCGAGCCCGCAGCCACGTCCCAGATCGACAGACCGGTTTCAAAGAAGCCATCGGTAAAGCCCGCAGCCACGTAAGCCAGGTCCAGCGCTGCAGCGCCGGGGCGGCGCAGGCCTGCCGTGCGTTGCATCACGTCGGCCATCATGTTCATGTAGCTCTTGAAGTTGTCGCCCGGGCGGAAGGGGAAGCCGGTGGAGATCAGGCAGTCGTTGAGCTGGGTGCGCTTGCTCACGCGGATACGGCGCTCGTTCAGGTAGGCACCTCGGCCCTTGGTGGCGGTGAACAGGTCGTTGCGGCTGGGGTCGTACACCACGGCTTGTTCAACCTTGCCTTTGACGGTGAGTGCAATGCTCACGCAGTACACGGGAAAGCCGTGGATGAAGTTGGTGGTGCCGTCCAGTGGGTCAATCACCCAGACGAAGTCCGAGTCTTTGGCGCCGTATTCTTTGCCCGACTCTTCGGCCAGGATGCCGTGGCCGGGGTAGGCTGTCAGCAGGGTTTCGATGATGATTTTCTCGGACGCATGATCCACTTCGGTCACAAAGTCGTTGATCTGCTTTTGCGAGATACGCACGGATTCCACGTCCAGGGCCGCGCGGTTGATGATGGCGCCGGCGGCGCGTGCAGCCTTGATGGCCACGTTGAGCATGGGGTGCAGATTTGACGACATAGATTGTGGTGGTGAGCAAGGCTTCAGATCGCGTTGCGCGATGCAAATGTCTTGCGGATCATGAGCGGTGATCGCAGCCGGGCGATGCGGGCAGCGACAATAAGCCTTCCATTTTAACTGCACCGCCGGATTTTTTCCTAGCAGCCCGTTCATGAAGACCCGTTTTGTCCTGATCAACACCAGCCATGCTGGCAATGTGGGCGCCGCCGCCCGCGCCATGAAAGTCATGGGTTTTGACGACTTGGTGCTGGTGGCGCCACGCTGGCCCAATGTGCTGCGCAAGGAAGAAACCATCCAGCGCGCCAGCGGTGCGCTCGATGTGCTGGAGAAGGCGCGCATCGTGGCGACGCTGGACGAGGCGCTCGATGGCATGAGCCACCTGTGCGCCACCGCCATGACCCCGCGCGACTTTGGCCCCCCGACGGTGGAGCCCCGTGCGCACTTTGAGATGCTATTGAAACAAGAGCGCCTTGCGCTGGATACACAAGCCTTGCAGCCTGAAAGTGCTTCAAACGCAGTGGCCGGTGAGGCCGACGGCGGCCGCCCAGCCCTAGCGGGCGGGCACACCGGTGTGGCGTTCCTGTTTGGCTCCGAGCGCTTTGGCATGACCAACGAGGACGTGTACCGCTGCCACGCGGCGCTCTCCATCCCTACCAACCCAGGCTTTGGCTCGCTCAACCTGGGGGCGGCCATCCAGGTCATTGCCTACGACTGGCGCCAGGCGCTGGGCGGCTTTGCCGTGCAAGATGCCACCCCCACCCGCGTGCAAGCCGATGCGGCGCAGGTAGCGGGCATGCTGGCCCACTGGGAGCAGGCGTTGACCGGCATCGGCTTTCTGGATCCCGCTGCACCCAAGAAGCTCATGCCCCGCCTGAACCAGCTTTTCAACCGCGCGCAACTCAGCCCCGAAGAAATCCACATCCTGCGTGGTGTCGCCAAAGCGATGATCGAAACCGCCCAGGCAAAACGCTAGACTGCGTTGCCATATTCCAAAAAAATCTCACCATGTTTGCCCGCTTGCGCTCCGACATCCAGTGCATCCTTGACCGTGACCCTGCAGCGCGCAGTACCTGGGAGGTCATCACCTGTTACCCCGGCCTGCACGCCGTGTGGCTGCACCGGCCTGCGCACTGGTGCTGGGGGCATGGGCTCAAGTGGCTGGGGCGGTTCATTTCGCACTTTGCGCGCTGGTTCACAGGCATTGAGATCCACCCCGGCGCCAAGCTTGGCGAGCGCGTGTTCTTTGACCATGCCATGGGCGTGGTGGTGGGCGAGACGGCCGAGATTGGCGACGGCTGCACTATCTACCAAGGCGTGACGCTGGGCGGTACCTCGCTGTACAAAGGCGCCAAGCGGCACCCCACGCTGGGCAAGGATGTGGTGGTGAGCGCGGGTGCCAAGGTACTGGGCGGCTTTGAGGTGGGCGATGGTGCCAAGATCGGCAGCAACGCCGTGGTCATCAAGCCCGTGCCAGCAGGGGCCACGGCGGTGGGCATTCCGGCGCGCATCATCCCATCCAAAGAGGGGCAAAGTGCCGATGTGACCGAACCCCAGCAGCAGCGCAAGTTCACGGCCTACGGCATCACGCAAGAGGACGACCCGCTGTCGCAGGCCATGCGCGGCCTGATCGACAACGCCTCGTCACAAGAGCACCAGATCGCCTTGCTCTGGCAGGCCATTGAGAAGCTGTCGGCCATGCAAAAGACGCAAGACTGCGTGCCCTGCGATGCCGCCCTCAAGGAGCAATTCGAGGCCAGCAAGCTCACCGAGTTAGTGGGCAAGTAGCGCGCCCTAAGCCCCCTGCAAGCCCTATTGAAATGCAGGGTCTGTGCGTGTCCTGCAACGCAGGGGGCTGCTCAGTTCTTGATGTAGACCTTGATCGCTGCGCTGGTGGCCTGGTCTGTGACCGGCACGCTCATCCCCAGTTGAAAACCGCCCCCAGAGCTGCTCAGGATGCTGTAACGCACCACGGCGCGCAGCTCGATCAGCTTGCGGCCCGTGGGGGGAACGGGCAGTGACATCCGCACGGTGCACTCAGTGCGCGCTGGCAGGTTGGTGGGGCACAGCACGCTGATACCGCCCTCGCTGATGTCCATGGTGCGCACTGCCAAGGGCGGGCGGCCTGTGATGAGTAACTCTGCCTGTACCTTGAGGATGCGCCGCTCATGGTTGCGGCGCTCATCGTTCGATGGGAGAGGGAGTGGCGAGTTCATGCTGAGTCAACAGGTCTTCTGGGGGCAGGCGCGCTGGGCAGGCCCCTGCTGCCTTTAGGCAGCCTGGGCGCGAACCGCATTTTTGGGGCGAAAGGCTTTGCAGACCTCGTCCCGCGTTTCCAGGTAGGGGCCGCCAATCAGGTCAATGCAGTACGGCACCGCGGCAAAAATGCCCGGCATGATCTGTGTACCTTCGGCGTCCTTCAGGCCTTCCAGCGTTTCGGCAATGGCTTTGGGCTGGCCGGGCAGGTTGATGATGAGGCTTTGGCCGCGCACCACCGCCACCTGGCGTGAGAGGATGGCCGTGGGCACAAACTTCAGGCTGATCTGGCGCATTTGTTCGCCAAAGCCCGGCATCTCCTTGTGGGCCACGGCCAAGGTGGCTTCGGGCGTCACATCGCGCAGCGAGGGGCCGGTGCCGCCGGTGGTCAGCACCAGGCTGCAGCCTGCGTCCACCAAGGCAATCAGCGTGGCGCTGATGGTGTCCTGCTCGTCGGGGATGAGGCGGGCCTCGAAGTGAATGGGGTTGCGCAGAGCGCGGCCCAGCCAGTCTTGCAAGGCGGGCAGGCCCTTGTCTTCGTACACACCGGTGCTGGCACGGTCACTGATGGAGACGATGCCGATTTTCACGGCGCTCACGGCGTCGTGGCCGGGGCTCGCTGCTTCACTCATCGTCGTCAGCCCCGGTGTCAGCAGCATCTTCACGCTCCAGCCCGGTGCCGCCCAGGTGCTCGCGCACTAGCTGAAACAGCTCGCGATAGGCGCGGCCTTTGCGCGGTGCCAGGCCTTGAGATACGGCGGCCTTGTCAGCGGGCGGTGCATCCTTGCGGGCCTGGCGGATCAGGGCGCGCAGCTGCTGGGTGTCGGTGGTGGGGTGGTCGTCCATCCACAGGGGCAGGGTGGCGTCGTCGGCAATCAGGCGGTCGCGCCACTGCTCTGCCAGGTGCAGTTGCAGCTTTTCAGATGCAGAGCCTTTGTGCTGTTCTTCCAGCGCTGTGCGCGCTGCTTGCACCACCTCGGGCTCCAGCTTGCGCATGAGCTTGCCCACGTACTGCATCTGGCGGCGCTTGCCTTCAAAGTTGGTGATGCGCTTGGCCTCGGCCAGGGCATCCACCAGCTTGTCGGGCAGGCCCACAGCATCAAACAGGTCAGAGCGCAGGCTCAGCAGTTCTTTGCCCAGGTCTTGCAGTTCGTCGCTTTCGCGTTTGAGATCGGTGCGGCTGGCATCGGGCGTGCCTTTGAGTTCGGCCTTGAGCTGAATGTCCATTTCGCTGCCTTCGGCAACGAATTGGCCTCGCACAAAGTAGCCTTTTTTGGGTTTGCGTGACATGGGTGGGGGCAAAGAGAGAGGTGGCAGCGAGTGCGCCACAGTGGCAAGTATCATAGCCGCCGCTATGAATAAACCTTCTACCCGCGCGAAAAGCGCCCCGGCCGTTGCCAAGGCTTCCGCCTCCTCCCATGCACCCGCCAGCGGTTTCAGCTACAGCCGACCGTTTTTTGAAGAGCTGGTAGACCGCGCCCTGGCCCACGCCAAGAAGCTGGGCGCCACCGATGCGGGGGCTGAAGCGTCTGAAGGCTGCGGTCTTTCGGTCAGCGTGCGCAAGGGCGAGCTGGAGAACGTGGAACGCAACCGCGACAAGTCTCTGGGCGTGACCGTCTACCTCGGCCACCGCCGCGGCAACGCCAGCACGTCTGATTTTTCGACCAAGGCGATCGAGCAGACCGTGCAGGCCGCCTATGACATTGCCCGTTTCACCGCCGAAGACCCTGTGGCCGGCCTGCCCGACGCGGCCGACATTGCCCCGCCAGACACCCACCGCGACCTGGACTTGTTCCACCCCTGGGCTATCACTAGCGAAGAGGCGGCCGAGATGGCCAAGGCCTGCGAGGCCGCTGCGCTCAAAACCCACCGCCGCATCACCAACAGTGAAGGCGCGGGCGTGTCGGCCCAGCAAAGCCATTTCTTCAGCGCCCATACGCGCGGCTTTCGCGGTGGCTATGCCAGCTCGCGCCACAGCTTCTCGGTGGCGCCCATCGCCTCGTTGCCCGGCAAAAACGCCGAGATGCAGCGCGATGCCTGGTACAGCTCCATGCGCAACGCAGCCGACCTGGCCTCGCCCGAGGCCGTGGGCCGCTACGCCGCGCAGCGTGCCTTAAGCCGCCTGGGCAGCCGCAAGATCCCCACCACCCAATGCCCCGTGCTGTTTGAATCGACGCTGGCCGCAGGCCTGCTGGGCGGTTTTGTGCAGGCCGTCAGCGGCGGCTCGCTCTACCGCAAGAGCAGCTTCCTGCTCGATTCGTTGGGCAAGATGGTCTTCCCCAAGCACATTGACATTCTGGAAGACCCGTTTGTAATGGGCGGCAAGGGCAGCTCGCCGTTTGACGAAGAAGGCGTGCGCGTGGCGCCGCGCAAAGTGGTGCAGGGCGGCCGAGTGCAGGGCTATTTCCTGTCCAGCTACTCGGCCCGCAAGCTGGGCATGAAGACCACGGGCAATGCCGGTGGCTCGCACAACCTGGTGATGACCTCGCGCCTCACGCAAGCCAGCGACAACCTGGATGCGATGCTGCAAAAGCTGGGCACCGGCCTGTTTGTGGTCGAGCTGATGGGCCAGGGCGTCAACTACGTGACGGGCGACTACTCGCGCGGCGCCAGCGGCTTCTGGGTGGAGAACGGCAAGATCGCCTTCCCCGTGCACGAGATCACCATTGCAGGCAACCTCAAGGACATGCTCAAGGGCATTGAGGCCGTAGGTGCCGACGCCTACAACTACGGTGCCAAGACCGTGGGCTCCATCCTGGTCAACCGCATGAAGGTGGCTGGCAGCTGATACGGGCGTTCACGCTCCATGTCAAAAAGGCTCCTGGGCGCAGGAGCCTTTTTTGTTGGGGGAGTGTTCCTTGCCAACGAAGTCTGAGGCAGCCAAACGGGGCGCGGCCGAGCGCGGCAGGCGATCTTTCGCTGAGAAAGTCTGAGACAGATGCCCCCTGGGGACTCACCTACAACCAGTCGCGGCGTCGATGTCTGAGACAGCGCGAAGGTCCGCTTCAGGCTCATGCGCGACGCGTCCGCGAGTGAGTACTATCGGCCACTAGCGGACTTCTGTACCGAGCAAGCTCAGTTGAATGCCGCCCTCGATCTCTCGATAGGAAACTTCATGAATTGAGGCTAAGGCCTGTCGGCATGCATTGATGTCGTTCGCTGCGTTCAAGCCCCCAAGGCTCAGAAAACCCATGATTTCCAAGCTCAGGATTTCCTCGTACCGTACGCCAGAGCCAGGCCTAACCACATCCGAGCCCATGTCCATCTCTCTGGGGATGTACATGTAGAACTCTACGCCGGACTGGAGGTGCCATCGAGCCAGAAAATTCCCAGCCTTTGACAACTTCACGAGCACTTCTTTCCAAGGATTCATTCGTCGATTATCTTGCCGAGGAAGGTCCGCTCTTGAGCAGGTCGAACGACGGCTTTGGGCCCTTTGCGGACAGTGGACCTGCTCGAAAGCAGACGGTCGAACACGGTTGGAGCGACTCCGCTAGCGAAGCCCACTCGCGGCATCTGACTTGGCGACACAATAGAACCTCGATTTGCTAGGCTGTCCCTCGGTCTGGACTGCAAGTCAAAATATGGACGCAGGCGAGATGCTCCCCCGAGCACACGGCCTCAAGCGATTTTCCTCAGAAACATAGGCTCCCCACGTGAACCCAGAGGTCATTCCGCTTCATCAGATTCGTGCGATGTACGACGCCCACACTGTTCGTCTGTATCAAGCGTTCTCCGACGAAATTGCCGATTCAGCACTAGCAAGCGGAAGGTTCGTCTCCCCACCATTCAAGCTGGAGCGTATGACATGGGTGAAGCCCTCCTTCCTTTGGATGATGTACCGCGCCGGCTGGGGATTGAAGGACGACGGGCAACGTCGAATCTTGGCGATTGACATCACGCGTGAAGGTCTTGACTGGGCCTTATCGCACAGTTGCCCAAGTCATCCCGACGAGGGCATGAGCAGGGAAGATTGGACTAAGTTGAAAGACGCCTCACCAGTGCGTATCCAATGGGACCCCGAACGCGACCTGTTCTTGCAGCCAATGGAGCATCGAGCAATTCAAATCGGATTGAGCAAGGAGGCAGTGCAGCGCTACGTCAACGAATGGATTTGCAGGATTTCAGAGGTCACGCCCCTGGCCCGCGAGATTCATGCGCTTGTTCAACAAGGTCGCGTCGTCGAAGCCAAGAGCAAGTTGCCCGTCGAACAACCACTGCAGTAGGCATCGCGCCTTCCCGTACTAAGGCTTATCTTCGCTCGGCGGCCAGCCGCAAAGGTTGGGGGTCGAACTACCCTGTATGTGGAAGTGCGGTCTAGACCCTGGTGCGATTTTCATCGTCGGAATGTCCTCGGACCCGCGATGCATGCATGGGCGCCCTAGATGCTTCGAATGTCAGCGATACGCTCTTCAACCCAGTCCTTCTGCCAATTAAGAGCATCCGCATCCGAGAAGTAGCTGCGAACATACTCGCCAATCTCTGCCGCGTCTTTGGCGCTGCTCTGACCCAGGTAGGCAAGCGTCTCCGGCAAGCCGGCACCGATGAAGAACTCCGCACCCATCGAAGTCCCTACATCCATGTTGATGAACTTCGCGTCCCAGAGCAGCAACGTGTCACTGGGGTCCGCGCAGCCACCCAACAGATATGCACATCTGTAGATTCCCTCGAAGTGGTTGTCTTCGTCCTCGACCTCCCCTTTCCACCGAGCGTTCCGATACTTCACTTCCTCCCGCAGGAGTTGGCGCAGAAGACTATGAAAGGGCGGCCGAGGCCTTGCTAGCAGTTCCTTGTAGACCAGCTGTCGCGCTCTCGGCTGCTGCAGTATGTGGGCGAGTTGCGAAGTGACTTCGCCTTCATCTGAGAGGTACTGAGCAAGGATTTGGTCGGTATTCATTTTTGGGACGCGAGCGATGTGAGTTGCACGAGTTGCGACTGACCATGGACAAATCTTTGGGTCCTCGACCACTACTCCCGACTTCCGGCCGTGGCCCAGAGCCGAGCTTTCGGAGCTAGGGAATAAAGACGAGGCCAAGCGCCTTCAGCTGACCCTCTATGTCGTCGCTCGCAGGCGCAACGAAGACCTTGATTTGAATCTTGGCGGTCTTTGACCCGTCGGCCCTGGTTGTACCTTCCTGGTGAAGGTCCTCAACGAGCACGTTGACGCGGTCCCCGTACTTGCCCTTGAGCTCGCCGAAGGCCGCGAGCGCCCTGTCTAGGTTTCCGCCTGGCCCAGGCAACCAGTCCGTGTTTGTCCCGAAGGTCCAGAACCCCATGTGATTTTCCCTCTTCTGTGCCAATTCTGCCCTTTGGGCGAACGTCAGGTTCTGGCCGAAAGTCGGCATCATGGAAGCGGCCGTAACTAGATGGAATCAGCCATCAAACTCGGCGTTCCCGCACCCACGCATCAGACTTGCTGCGTCGCTTAGCAACGAACCCCTCTGGTAGGTCAGCCAGTTCCGCAAGGGTAGGATCGCTATCGATCATCCGTCCTAGCCCGACCACTAGTGCATCTGCTTCCGCAAATGCTGCGCCATCAAGGAATTGCCAGCCGCCATCGTCCTCATCGTGGGATACGTGAAGTACCTCATTTTCGCCAGCCACCACGCGATTTGTGGTGATTACTGCTAGGTTTCTTGGTTGTAAGAAGTTCCAGGTCATGTGTCGTTCGTAATGTCTGCTTTTGGCCGGATCCTGCCTTTGTCGCCTGGAGTGAAGGTGCCAAGCGTAGAAATCTCAAGTGACTAATTTAGTCGGGTGATTGCCGCTTTCCAAGCGTTGCGAGGAAAAGCAGAATTGAGGTGCCCGCAATCAGCAACGCGACTGTCAGCCAGATATTTCGACGGGCCTCCATCTTTTCCGCGTACGCCTGATAGGTCAGTACGGGTCCGGCTAGGCCCTGTGCGGTAACGATCTCCCCTTGATACAGGCCAATCCGTAGTTGCGGTCCAGCCTCCTCTAATTTCGCGACCTGTTCACGTCCGACGCCGAGCACTGACGCGAATGGGACGTAGATGATCGGCCGAAGCTTCTTGAGTAAATCGTCGCGATCAATGTCATTTGCAACACCTATGCCATAGCCACCGTCTAGCCGCGTGCTTCCATGGTTGATGCCACTCCGGCTCACCACGGTGTCTAGGGGCCCAACGTATCTAACGGCCACATCACGTCCACTCAACTCAGACTCAGGAACGGTCTTCATCTCCGCCCGCTGTAAAAGCAGCATGCCCGCTACGACGAGAAGCGCGATACAAGCGTGCATCCTGTACTCACAAAACCACGCGTAAACCTTCGAACCCTTTCCCTGCATGTAACTCCGAATGTCTGTTATCGAGCGAATTGGAACTCGTGTTGTGGATGACTGCTCTTGGCCGATAGTACGCGTTCGCCGTAGATTCGTGGATGACGGCAACCGCTGCATAGTGATCGCTACCACCGGGCCATGTGTCTCAGACTCTATTGCTTCGTCTCAAACTATGTTGCGCTGTCTCAGACTCTATTGCCCGTGAACAGGGATCCGCTTTCGCACTAGGGCGTGTTGAGAATCAGCGAGCGTTGATAACCGCAGCCGCGAGATGGATCATCGCCGCGAAGCTGGTATCCGTCTTGTCGCTGCGCATTGCGATGCGTTTGAACTCCTTGAGCTTGCAAAAGAAGTTCTCGATCAAGTGACGCCATTTGTAGACCTCCCGGTCAATCTCCAGCGGTGATCTCCGACGTGGCATCTGTGAGATCACCACCTGTGCGCCGCGCTTGTCCAACTCCTGGATCAGCCAGTTCACATCGAAGGCCTTGTCGGCCAGCAAGGCATCAAAGCGCACATCGGCGATCAGCTCTTTGACTCCTTTGGTGTCATGGCGCTGCCCTGGCATCAAGACAAACTTCACCAGATTGCCCAATGCATCCGTCAGCGCCAGTATCTTCGTGGTCATGCCTCCCCGCGAGTGGCCTATGGCCTGGCCCGAAGTCCCCCTTTTGCCCCCTGGCCGTGCCGATGCACTTTCACAATCGTGGCATCCACCATCGCATATTCCATGTCTGGCTGCTCGCTCACTGCATCGAACAGGTGTTGGAATACGTCGGCCTTGACCCAGTCTCTAAAGCGCTTGAACACCGTGTTCCACTTGCCGAACTCTGGAGGCAGGTCTCGCCAGGGGCTGCCTGTGCGGGCAATCCACAGCACTGCCTCAACGAAGCGGCGGTTGTCTGTGCCGCTGCGTCCAGGATCACTTGGCTTGCCAAGGCAGTGCGGCTCCATCTTGGCCCATTGCTCGTCTGTCAGTACCCATCGAATGCTCATCTGCCTATTGCATCACAGCCCTTCGAGCCGTTGTGCTTGATTCTCAACAGGCCCTAGCGAAAGGCATCTTTTTTACTCATATTTTGATAGCAGCTTGCGCTAGTTGAGTAAGTGCTAGAGGCCAATTTGGTTCGTGAATCGGCATGGGTCGATCTGGCCCGTTTCCGCTGAGTCTGTACAAGCGCCGGGCAAGGCTTCGACAGGCTCAGCCTGAACGGATATTTCAAGTTCAACGAGGCCGAGTTCACCGAGCTATGTCGCTAAAGAGCTATTGGTTTACCAGCCAGCAACGCCCGGCCGCTCGCTCATGCATCAATAGCCCGCGCTGGCCTTGGCCGGTGCCGCCGCCGCGCTGGCACCGGCAAACTGCCCCCGCAGCTTGCGCGCTGCGTTGGCAAACATCAGCACATCCACCCCCACGGCCACAAAGGTGCAGCCCAAGTCCAGGTAGCGCTGGGCCAGAGCCGGGTCGGATGTGAGGGTACCGGCCGCCTTGCCGCTGGCGATGATGGTCTTCATGGCGCCCTCGATGGCGGCCTGCACTTCGGGGTGGCTTGGGTTGCCTCGGTGGCCCATTGATGCGGCCAGGTCGGCCGGGCCGATGAACACGCCGTGCACGCCATCCACCGCGCAAATGGCCTGCAGGTTGGCGAGGGCCGTCACGGTTTCGGCTTGCACCAGCAGGCAGACTTCGTCGTCGGCAATCGAGAGGTAGTCAGTGCGGCTGCTCCACATCGACGAGCGTCCCACGGCGCTGCCCACGCCGCGAATGCCTAGCGGCGGGTACTGCGTGGCGGCCACAATGCCGCGCGCTTGCTCTGCCGTGTCCACCATCGGTACCAGCAGCGTCTTGGCGCCAATGTCCAGCATTTGCTTGATGAGCGCGGTATTGCCTTCCACCAGCCGCACGATGGGGTGCGAGGGGTGCGATGCCACCGCCTGCAGCGCGCCCATGGTGCTGCGCAGGTCGTTGGGCGCGTGCTCGCCGTCAATCAGCAGCCAGTCGTAGCCTGTGGTGGCAGCGGCTTCGGCCAGGTAGGGGTCGGCCATCGACAGCCACAGGCCAATTTGCGGGCGGCGCTCGGCCAGGGCGGTTTTGAAGGAGTTGTGGGCGGGCATGGTGCTAAGGGTGTTGAAAGAGTTTCAGGGGGATGGCGGTCAGTGGTTCCCCTGCGTTCAGCGCTTGTCGAGGTGCCTGGCCATCGTGCCCAGGCTTCGACAGGCTCAGCCCGAACGGGTGCTGTGGCGATGCTGGTTATGCCACCCGGTGCTGAGCGGGAGCGCCTGGGCCGGTGAGGTGGTCCACGATGTTTTGGGCGGTGATGGTGGACACGCGCAACGATGCCCCTTGGGTTACGCCGGCCACATGCGGCGTTAGCAAGGCGTTGGGCAATTGGGCCAGCGGGTGGCCAGCGGGCAGGGGCTCGGTATCAAACGTGTCCAGCCCCGCGCCTTCGAGGTGGCCGCTGCGCAGGGCCTCCACCAGGGCCGCTTCGTCCACCACCGGGCCACGGGCGGTGTTGATGAGGATGCTGCCCTTGGGCAGCAATGCAAGCTCTGCAGCGCCTATCAGGCCGCGGGTGCGTTCGGTCAGCGGGCAGTGCAGGCTCAGGATGTTCACCTGGGGCAGCAGTTGGTGCAGGTCGGGCTCGGTCGCAAAGCCGTCGGCCTGGCCCTGCGGGCGCAGCACCAGCACGCGTGCGCCCAGCGCGGCGGCCAGTTGCGCCGTGCCCTTGCCAATGGCGCCATAGCCAATGATGCCCACGGTGGCATCGCGAAAATCGCGCCCCTGCCAGGTGCTGGGGGCCCACTGGCCCGCGCGTACCATGCGGTCCAGCAGTGGCAGCTGGCGCGTCAGGGCCAGCATCAGCGCCACCGCATGCTCGGCCACGGCGCGGGCGTTGGCACCGGGGGCCACGGCCACGGCCACGCCGCGTGCGCGGGCGGCGTCCAGGTCAATGCCGTCCACCCCGGCGCCGTTCTTGGCCACCAGGCGCAGGGCAGGGGCTGCCTGCAGCACCCGCTCGCTCACGGGCTTGATGCCGCGCACCAACAGCACCTGGGCGCCGGTCTGCTGCAGTTGGGCGATCAGGTGTTCTTCGGTGATGGGTTCGGCCATGAAGTGGATCTGGCCGCCTGCGGCGTGCACCAGCGCTTGGGCTTCAGGCGCCCAGTGCGCGGCGGTAACGAGGACGTGAAAGGGGGCTTGGCTCATGTGGTCTGGGAGTTCCGTTGAAGCGATCGATGCGGTCTCTTTGATCTTGAAAGTGCTGCTCGGGCTAAGCCCTTCGACAGGCTCAGGACAGGCTTGTCGAAGCCTTGCATGGCGCCTCTACAAGCTCAGCGTGAACGGCTCAAGTGAGTTCACGCCAAAGCAACTAAAGCAACAGTTTCACGGTTGTTGCGTGACCCAGTCGGGCTGCAGGCGCACATGGCGAATGTGCTGGCGGAACACGGTGTACGCCAGGTGCAGCGTGCCATCGGCCTCTTGCCGCAGGGAGGGATAGGAGTATTCGCGATTGCGGCCGTGCTCGGAATCGTTGCTCAGGCACCAGCCGTCGCCCACTTCCAGGGCGCGCTGCCACGGCCAGGTCAGGCCGTCGTCGGCAGATAGGGCCAGCGTCATGGGGGCGCGGGGTGCACCCCAGAAGGCCTTGCGCGCTGCAGGTGCGGTAGCGGTTGCTCCAGCGGCGCCGCCGACGGTGTCCTCCAGCTCGTCGTACAGCGACTCGCGCCGCTCGGTGGCATCGGCCGCGCTGCTGGCGTTGAAGACCATGGCCAGGCGGCCATCGGCCAAGCGCAGAGCCTGCACCGACGAGTTGTTGTTGGGCAAAGCGGTGGGCTGGGGCGGTTGCCAGGTCAGCCCACCGTCATCGCTTTGGGTGCGGTAGATGTGGTCGGCCCAGCGGCTGCGAAAGAACGCCAGCAGGCTTTGGCCGTTGGCCGCAGGCACGATGCTCATGTGCACACAGCCCAGGCTGCCGGGCACGCTGATGCGCTGCCAGGTGCGGCCCTGGTCGGTGGAGCGCAGCACGCCGCTGTCGTCGTGGCTGCCGTCCCAGGGCTGGCCTGCTTCAGCGCGGCAATAAAACACGGGCAGCAGCCAGCTGCCATCGTGGTGCACATGGATGGGCTGGCGCACAAAGGTGCCTGCGGGGGCGTCGGCCAGGGTCTCGGTGGGCGACCAGGTCTGGCCGTTGTCGGCAGAGCGGCGCACGCGCACCACGGCGGTGTTCTGGTGGCCCGACTGCTGGGCCGTGTGCAGCAGCCACAGCGTGCCGTCGGGGGCCGGGAAGAGGATGGGGTTTTGCTCAGACCGCTCTGTGTCATGCGACAGCTGCACGGGCGCGGACCACTGCTGGGCCCCTGGTGCCAGGCGGGACATGAAGACCGAGATATCCGAGCGGCCCTCCATCGAGCCGCCGAACCACACGCAGGCCAGCGCGCCGTCGCTCAGCACCATCAGGTTGGCGGCGTGGGCTTGAATGCGGGGCGAGGGCAGGTCGGCCACTTCGCGGGCGGGGTCATCAGGGTGCTGTTGCAGCAGGCCGTCGGGCATGGGGGTCTCTCCAAAAGGTGGTCAGGGGGGCGCTTGCGTTGCAGCAGGCCAGGCCCTCCTGGCGCCGCAGCGCCGGGAGGGTGCGGTCGTCAATCGGCCTTGATCTTGGCGGTCTTGATCAGGTTGCCCACGCGCTGGTATTCGGCGGGCAAGAAGGCGCGCAGCTCGGCCGCGTTGCCGCTGCCCACCGACACGCCCAGGTCGTTCAGCTTGCTGGCCACTTCGGGCAGCTTGAGTGTCTTGGCCAGCGCGGCAGAGAGCTTTGCGCTCACGTCGGCCGGGGTCTTGGCCGGGGCAAACAGTGCGTACCAGGCCGAGAACTCAAACTGCGGGTAGCCCAGCTCAGCCAGGGTAGGCACATCGGGCAGGTCGGGCAGGCGCTTGGCACTGCCTACGGCCAGCGCACGCACCTTGCCGCCACGCAGCAGGGGCATGGAGTTGGTGGCGGTGTCGAAGATCACCGGCACCCGGCCGCCAATCAAATCGATGATGTGGGCGTTGCCGCCCTTGTAGGGGATATGGGTCATGTTGACCTTGGCGATCGACAGGAACAGCTCGCCCGCCAAGTGCAGCGGAGAGCCATTGCCCGACGATCCGTACATGATGGCCTGCGGATCTTTGCGAGCAGCATCCACCACGTCTTTGAGCGTTTTGTAGGGCGAGTCGGTGGCCGTGATGACGATGATGGGCGCGCTGCCGATCATGCCGATGGGCTCGAAGTCTTTGAGCGGGTCGTAGTCGGCCTTGAGCAAGTTGGGGCTGGCCGCATGGGTGGCCAGGCCGCCCACCAGCAGGGTGTAGCCGTCGGCCGGGGCGCGCGCCACAATGCCGGCGCCCAGCAGGGCCCCTGCGCCGGGCTTGTTGTCCACCACGGTCGCAGTGCCCAGGGCATCGCCCATCTTCTGCCCGATCAGGCGGCCCAGCATGTCGTTGGCACCCCCGGCAGGGTAGGGCACCACCATGGTGATGGGCTTGCTCGGGAAGGCCGCTGGCTGTGCGTGCGCCAGGGGCATAGCGCCCGCCAGTGCCATGCCCGCCAGGGCGGCCAGCAGGGGTCTGCGGGTGATGTGTTGGGCGTGTTGTTGAATGCTCATGGTTTTGTCTCCTGTGGTTGTGAATGGTTCTAGTGACCTTTTTGCCGTCTGCCCTGTGGGCTGTCGGACGGATTGTTTTGGGGGCTGTGGCGTCTCAGTCCAGCAACCCCTGACAGACATACTTGGTGTGCAGGTAGTCCTCCAGCCCATGGGTCGATCCCTCGCGGCCATAGCCCGACTCCTTCACGCCGCCAAACGGCGCCGCCTCTGCCGCAATCGCTCCTTCGTTGATACCGACGATGCCGGTTTCCAGGGCTTCGGCCACCCGCCAGATGCGCTTGATGCTCTGGCTGTAGAAGTACCCCGCCAGCCCAAACGGTGTGTCGTTGGCCTGGGCCACTACCTCGGCCTCGTCGTCAAACACGGTCAGCGGCGCCACTGGCCCAAAGGTTTCTTCGCACGCACAGGCCATGCTGGCGTCTGCTCCGCTGAGCACGGTGGGTGCGTAGTAGTTGGGCCCCAGGTGGGCCAGGCGCTGCCCACCGGTGAGCACCCGGGCGCCCTTGGCCACAGCGTCGTTGACGTGCCGCTCAATCTTCTCTACCGCCCGGTCATTGATCATGGGGCCAATCTGCGAGGCCGGGTCACTGGCCGGGCCTACCTTGAGGGCAGCCACCTTGGCCGAGAGCTTGGCGGCAAAGGTGTCAAACACGCTGCGGTGCACAAACACCCGGTTGGGGCACACACAGGTCTGGCCACCGTTTCTGAACTTGGCCGCCATCAGGCCATCCACTGCTGCGTCCAGGTCGGCATCGTCAAACACGATAAAGGGTGCATTACCGCCCAGCTCCAAAGACAGCTTCTTAAGCGTGTCGGCACTGCGCCGCGCCAAATGCTTGCCAACGGGGGTAGAGCCGGTAAACGTGATCTTGCGCACGCGGCTGTCGTCCAGCCACACATCCACCACCGCAGGGGTGTTCTGGCGTGAGGCAGTGACGATGTTGAGCACCCCTGCAGGCACCCCCGCCTCATGCGCCAGCAGCACCAAAGCCAGTGACGTCAGCGGCGTGTCCTCCGCAGGCTTGCACACCACGGTGCACCCTGCCGCCAGGGCAGGGGCAATCTTGCGGGCAATCATGGCGGCGGGGAAGTTCCAGGGCGTGATGGCAGCCACCACACCCACGGGCTCCTTCAGGGCAAACATGCGGCGGCCTGGAACGGGGGCAGGAATGACTTCGCCATTCATGCGCGTGGCTTCTTCACCAAACCACTCGATGTAGCTGGCGGCATAGGCCACTTCGCCCTTACCTTCGGCCAGGGGCTTGCCTTGCTCCATGGAGATCAAGGCGCCCAGATCATCCTGGTGGGCCAGTACTAGGTCGTTCCAGCGCTTGATGATGGCTGCGCGCTGCTTGGCGGGGACTTTGCGCCAGGTGGGAAAAGCCAAATGGGCGGCCTCCAGGGCTGCGAGGGCTTCGGCAGCACCCGAGTCAGGGACCGAGATGATGACGGCGCCGGTGGCGGGGTTGGTGACATCCAGGCGGGGGCCATCGAAGGCAGTCCACTGGCCGGCGATGAAGTTGGCGCTGCGGATGAGGTCGGGGCGGGTCAGGGGCAAGGACAGAGACAGGGAAGGAGAAAGCGGAGTAGACATGGGTTTGAATGAAATGGGGATCTGGCGCTTATCCAATAAGCGCTGGCAGCTATTGTTTTGATAGTGGATGGTTGTTAGAGTCAACTCACAATCCCCATGTGCCACGGCACAAACTCATGGTCGCCCAGGCCCAGCAGTTCGCTCTTGGTTTCCTCACCGCTGGCATGGCGCAGGATCTGGTCAAAAATGCGCTGGCCTAGCTCGGCCACGGTGCATTCGCCGTCAATCACCACGCCGCAGTTGATGTCCATGTCTTCTTCCAGCCGGGTGAACATGGGCGTGTTGCTGGCCAGCTTGATGGTGGGCGCAGGCTTGCTGCCAAACATGGAGCCACGGCCGGTGGTAAAGCAGATGAGCTGCGCACCGCTGGCGATCTGGCCGGTGGAGGCGACAGGGTCGTAGCCGGGAGAGTCCATGAACACAAAGCCGTTTTCAGTGATGGGCTCGGCGTATTCGTACACCGCGCGCAGCGGGGTGGTGCCGCCCTTCATCGCGCTGCCCAGCGATTTTTCAAAGATGTTCGCCAGGCCACCGGCCTGGTTGCCGTGGCCCACCACGCCGTTGAACTGCGCGTTTTGGCCTGCGGTGTACTTCTCCCACCAGGCCAGGCGGTCCAGCAGCTTCTGGCCCACTTCGGGGCTGATGGCGCGGCGGGTGAGCATGAACTCCACGCCGTGGATTTCGGGCGTCTCGCTCAGGATGGCGGTGCCGCCGTGGCGCACCAGGATGTCCATGGCCGCGCCCAGGCCGGGGTTGGCAGTGATGCCCGAGAAGCCATCCGAACCACCGCACTCCAGCCCAATCTTGAGGTGGCTGGCGCTCACGGTGGTGCGCCGCGCTTCGTTGGCGATGGGCAGCATTTCTTCAATGGCGCGGATGCCTGCCTCAATCGTCACGCGGGTGCCACCCACGTCCTGCATCACCATGGTGCGCATGAGCTTGCCTTCTTTCAGACCCTGCGAATCGACCAGCGAATCCACCTGATTGCGCTCACACCCCAGGCCCACTATGAGCACGCCCGCCAGGTTGGGGTGGCGTGCGTAGCCAGCCAACGTGCGGCGCAGCACATCAAAATGCTCGCTGGGCGAGGACATGCCGCAGCCGCTGGTCTGGGCAAAGGCGGCCACGCCATCCACGTTGGGGTAGGCGGCCAGCCGCTCGGGTGTGAAGTGCGCGGCAATGCGCTTGATGACGGTGGCCGAGCAGTTCACCGACGACAGGATGCCGATGAAGTTGCGCGTGCCCACGCCGCCGCCCGGCCGCACAAAGCCCTGGAAGGTGGCGCGTTCGGCCTCGGGCACATACTGAACGGGCTGTACATCAGCGCCAAAGGCCGGGTCGCGGTAGTAGTCCACCAGTTGCAGGTTGTGGCTGTGCACGTAGTCACCGGGCTCCAGGTCGCGCGTAGCCACGCCGATCACCGTGTCGTATTTTTTGACCTGCTCGCCCGCAGCAATGCGGCGCGCGGCAATCTTGTGTCCAGCGGGCACCTGGGCGCGCGTGCGCAGGCCCAGCTCTGGAATGTCCTGGCCCAGGGCCAAGGCGGTTTTGGCCACCAGCACGTTGTCGTTGGGGTGCAGGTGCAGCAGCACGGGGCTGGCAGAGGGCATGGTCATCGGGAGGGGCTCTTTTCAGGCGGGGTCGTGGGCGTGGCGGGCGTTGTCAGCGCTTCATCAGCTCTTCATCAATTCGCGCAGCTTCAGTTTGTCGATGAGCACCGTCTCTTTTTGGTAGACGGTGTTCACATATTTTTCGTAGTCGGGGCCGTCCAGGTACAGCAGGGGGGCGTCGAGTTTGTCGATCACCGACTTGAACTCGGGGCTGGCCACCGCTTGCTTGAAGGCATCGCGCAGCTTGGCCGCGATGGCCGGGTCCAGGCCCTTGGGGGCGCCAATGCCGTTGGGCGCATCCACCACCACGTCGTAGCCCAGCTCGCGCAGGGTGGGCACGTCCTTGAAGCGGGCGGTGCGCAGCTCGCCCCAGGTGGCTAGCAGGCGCAGCTTGCCGGCTTCGACATGCGGCGCCCACGAGCTGGAGTCGGCCAGCGCATCCACATGGCCGCCCAGCACGCCCTGCAGGGCCTCAGCGCCTCCCTTGTAGGGCACGTGGTTGAGCGCAATGCCCGCCACGCTGGCGAACTCTTCCATGCCCACATGCGTGGCGCCGCCCACACCTGCATGGGCGTAGCTCACCTTGCCGGGGTTGGCTTTGGCGTGCGCCACAAAGTCCTTGAGTGTCTTGAACGGCGAGTTGGCAGGCACCGCAACGCCAAAGGTCTGGCCCGAGGTGCGCGCGATGTAGGTGAAGTCTTTGCGCGGGTCGGCCTGCAATGTGCCCAGCTGCGCAAAGCGTGTGACCGAGATGGGAATCTGGCCGATGGTGTAGCCATCGGCCTTGGCCGATGCCAGCGCCTTGGAGCCGATCATTCCCGAGGCACCCGCCTTGTTCTCCACCGCAATGCTCTGGCCCAGAATGCGAGCGGCCACCGTGCACAGCGCGCGCATCGACTGGTCGGCCGTGCCGCCCGCAGGCCAGGGGCAGATGAAGGTGATGGGGCGCTCAGGCCAGGTCTGGGCAGACAGGCGGCTGGAAGTGGCGGTCAGTGCGCTGGCGCTCAATGCGCCCAGCACAAGTTGGCGCCGCCCGATGCGGGGTGTTTGCATGTCTTGTCTCCGTGGGTCTTTTTGCTTTGTTGCATGCATTGTTGAGAATTGCTGCATAACAATCCAATGAAAATATGGACTCTCTTCATTGCATTTAGGTTATGAAAAGAAAACTGAAGAAGGCACCTCATCCATGGCCCAGATAGACCGCGTACTGCGCAGCAACCTCAAGCTGCGCCACCTGCAAATGCTGGTGGCGCTGGACCAGTTTCGGCACCTGGGCCGGGCGGCCGAATTCCTGTCGATCACGCAGCCTGCGGTCTCTAAAACCCTGGCCGAGATCGAGTCCATGTTTGGCTTGCCGTTGTTTGAGCGATCGACCCGGGGCACCGAGCCCACGGCGGCGGGCGACAGCGTGGTGCGCTTTGCCCGGTCGGTGCTGGCAGGGTTTGACCGCACGCGCGACGAAATTGCCGCCGAAGCCAGCGGCGCCATTGGCCGCACCAGCGTGGGCGCCATGGTGGCCGCCACGCCCGTGCTGCTGGCACCAGCGGTAGAGCGGCTCAAGGCCCGCTCCAGCCGCACCACGGTGTTGATTGACGAGGGCGACCTGACCCGCCTGCTGCCCAAGCTGCGCCTGGGTGAGCTGGACCTGTTTGTGGGTCGGCTGGAGCCTGGCTACGCCTCACCCGACCTGGAGACTGAAGCCCTGTTTGACGACCCCATGGCCGCTGTGGTGCACCCCAGCCACCCCCTGGCGGGCAAACGCAAGGTGCAGTGGGCCGACATTGCCGCACAGCCTTGTGTGATGCCGCCGCCCTGGGCGTCCCTGCGGGTCAAGCTGGAGCAGCAGTTTTTTGCCCACGATCTGCTTCCGCCAGCGGATGTTGTCGAGTCAGCGTCTTTTCTGTCGCAGATCACCTTCTTGCAGCAGCGCGGCGCCGTGGCCTTCATGGCCCGCAGCGTGGCGGCGCACTTTGCACAGCAGGGCATGGTGGCAGTGCTCAAGCTGCCTGTACCGGTGGATTTGCCGCCCGTGGGCCTGATCACGCTGCGTGGCCAGCGGGTGACGCCGGTGACGGCGCAGTTGGTGGAGTGCTTGCGCGAGGTGGCGCGAGGCACTTAACCCGAAAACTCCGCCAGCAAGCCCAACACGCTCTGCACGGCGGGTGATGCCTGGTGGCGGTGCGCGATGGCCATCGGGCGCATGAGCTGGGGCCGCAGGTGGCGCACGTGCACGTCTGCCGCGTCTTGCTGGTCTTGCACTTCTTCCATGGGCAACAGCGCTGCGCACTGGCTGGCGGCTGCCAGGCTTTTGAGCGCGCCGGGGTAGCTCAATGCGAGGAAGGGGCGAGGGTGGTGCCCCGCCTGGCCAAACCAGCTCGCAATGAGCCCGTGCATCTGCGTAGCAGGGGCAAACGATGCCCAGCGGCGCGTGGCCAGCCAGTCGGGCGTGACGAACTCGGGGGCGTCCCATGCGGCGGGCAGCAGGGCCACCATGGGGTCTGTGCGCCAAGGCGTTTGGCGCACCTCGGGCACGGGGGGTTGCGGGCTGGCGACGATGCCTATATCGAGCGTGCCCGCCTTGAGCCGCTGCACCGACTCGGCCGATCCCACGGCTTCAAGCCGGATTTCCACGCCCGGGCTGCGCTGGGCCAGGGCTTCGAGCATGCGCGGCAGTAGCCGGGTGCTGACCCCGGCCGACACGCCCACCCGCACCACGCCCTCGCGCCCGGATGCGCGGCGGCGCACCCGCTCTGCCAGGTCGTCTGCGGCCTGCAGCAACTGGCGGCCTTCTTGCACCAGCACTTCGCCTGCGGGCGTCAGCTCGGCCTGGCGGCGGCCACGCACCACCAGTTCTGCCTCCAGCCGCGACTCCAGTTCCTTGATGTGCAGGCTCACGGTGGGTGGCGCCAGGTGCAGCGCTTGTGCGGCCGCAGCGAAGGTGCCGAGGTCGGCAATGGCAATCAGGGTTTGCAGCTGGTCGAGGTTCAGGTTGCGCATGGGCGTGACATCAGTATTTATGAATTGAATTGTCAGTTAATTCAACTTTACAGATGTTTGGCGCAGCGTGAGCATGCTGCTCCATGAAGCCACCTCCTTTGACGTCTTCCGCCGATCCCGCCCATCCCGTTCATCCCACCGAACAGGCCCCGCCGTCGGCAACCTCCTCGGGCCAAGCCCTGGCGCCACGCAGGCATTGGCTTGCAGGCGCTGTATGGCGGGGGTGGGTGGCATGCGCTGCGGCCACCTTGGCCCGGGCAGAGCAACGCGTCACCGCGCAATTTCGGGTGCCACCGGGTGGGGGATGAGGTTGCCATGGTGGCCGCGATACCCGTGCTGCGGGCATCGGCAGTGGATTGGCTGCCCGTGGGTCTCATCACATTGCAGGGGCAGCGGGCGATGCCGGTGGCGACGCGGCTGGCCAAGTGTTTTTGAGCGATGTGCCGCCAAAAAAAAGCGCTGCCGAGGCAGCGCTTTGTGCGGGGGGAGGAGGGGGCCGCAAGGCCACCTGCCCTGATCCTCAGAATGCGGGGATGATCGCGCCCTTGTACTTGTCCTGGATGAACTTCTTCACTTCAGGCGTGTGCAGTGCTTTCACCAGCTTCTGGATGCTGGCATTGTTCGCACGGTCCTTGCGGGCGGCGATGAAGTTGGCGTAGTGCGAATCGCCGGACTCCAGGAACAGCGCGTCCTTCGAGGGGTTCAGCTTGGCTTCGATGGCGTAGTTGGTGTTGATGAGGGAAAGGTCCACATCGTCCAGCGCGCGCGGCAGCAAGGCCGCTTCGAGCTGGCGGAACTTCAGGTTTCTGGGGTTCTTGACGATGTCGATCGGCGTGGCCGTGATGTTCTTGGGGTCCTTCAGCTCGATCAGGCCCTGGGACTGCAGCAGCAGCAACGCGCGGCCGGTGTTGGAGGGGTCGTTCGGGATGGCGATGAGGGCGCCCTCCTTGAGCTCGCTCACGGCCTTGATCCTCTTGGAGTAGGCACCGAAGGGCTCAATGTGCACTTTGCCATTCGGCACAGCGACGATGCTGCTCTTGCGGTCTTTGTTGTAGCTGTCCAGGTAGGGCTGGTGCTGGAAGTAGTTGGCGTCGAGCTGCTTGTCTTCCACGGCCGCGTTAGGCTGGATGTAGTCGCTGAATTCACGCACCTGCAGGTCGATGCCTTCGGCCTTGAGCTGGGGCTTCACGAAGTTCAGGATCTCGGCGTGCGGCACGGAGGACGCGGCCACCTTCAGGACCACGTCAGCGGCCTGAGCGCTCAGCGCCAGGGTGGCGATGGCCAGTGCGGAAAGGGCTTTCTTCAGCATTGCAATGTGTCTTTCAAAGAGAGGAGATGACTTCCGGCGCTGGGGCCGGGCTGTTGCAAAGTTTAGTTCCCTGGTTTGGTACATCACAGGTTTTTATTCTCATATCGATATAACTAAGCGGTCCATTATTCTAATAAGTGCTTTTGTTAATTTGAGGCAAAAATTGGCCTCAGCGCTTATCACCAAAGCGCTAGAAGCTATGAAATTAGGAGCATTTTGTCGCGCGGCGGCAAGCGATGGACGGTGGCTTACCAGTACTGGGGGTAGCGCCCCGGGCGGGTCAGGTTGTTGTATAGCAGCGCGACCAGCACCAATACCACTGCGCCCGTGAGCGTGGGGAACCACAGAAAGTCCCATGTGGGTTGCGCGAAAAAGATGATGACGGGGTTGGACCCTGCCGGTGGGTGCACGGTCCGCGTCCACATCATGACCGCAATGGCGGTGCCCACGGCCAATGCCATGGCCCACCAATGCGGCCCCGCCCATTGCAGAAACACCAGGCCGATGAGCGAGCTTAAAAAGTGTCCCACCACGACATTGCGGGGCTGAGAAAAAGGCACGTCGGGAAAGCCAAACACCAGCACGCACGACGCGCCGAACGAGCCCAGGATGAGCGACAGCGCCCATTGTTGCCCTGCCAGTGCCACCGTGGCGATGGCCAGGGCGCCCCCCAACCATGCCAGGGCGATGGCCCGCAGCGGTGGGCGGGTGGGCAAGGCGGCGCCCTGGCCCCTCAGTTTTTGGATCAGCATGTGGGGTTCCTTGTTATCACGGTATGTCCATCATGTAGACAGATCTGTCTACATGGTTGAATGCTAGTCGTTGTAGACAGATTTGTCTACCATATGGTCCATGACACATCTGTTGATTGCTTTGCAAGGCAAAGACGCCGACCTGGCCGCGATGGGCGTGCGTGAGCGCATCCTGCACACTGCGCATGCGCTTTTCTACCGAGAGGGGATCCGCGCCACTGGCATTGACCGGATCATTGGAGAGGCCCATGTCACCAAGGTCACGTTCTACCGTCAGTTCCCTAGCAAGCATGATCTGGTGGCTGCCTACCTGGAGCATCGGCATGCCTTGTGGATGCAGTGGTTCAAGGGCGCTCTGGCGGATGCTCCACCTGATAGCGACTTTCCGTTGCAGTGCGTGCTGCGGGCGCTGCAAGCCTGGTTTGAGATGCCTGAATACCGGGGCTGCGCTTTTATCAATGGTGTGGCGGAGGCCGAGGGGCTGGGGCCCTGGGTCGTTGAGGCCTCGCTGCGCCACAAGCAGGACATGGCCGATGCGATTGCGGCTCGGTTGCCCTCAGGGCCTGCATTCACCGCCCTGGCGGATGCGGCGGCCATGGCGGTGGACGGTGCCATCGTCCGCGTGCAGATGACCAAGGAGCCCGCGCCAGCGCTGGCGGTGCTGCAGGGCATTTTGCGAGCGCTTTGGGGGGCTGCGTCTGCGCAGCAGGCGCATTATTGAGCAGACATCTTTGAACTGAAATATCCGTTCGGGTTGAGCTTGTCGAAACCTTGCGCTGCGCTTCGACAGGCCTGTCCTGAGCCTGTCGAAGGGCTCAGCGCGAACGGTTCAAGTAGGTCCGTGCCGGATCCTTGGTTAGTGCCCGCTGGTCAGTGGTTTGCGCAAGGCCAGCGGCAATCGCTGGCCGTAGCCGGAGCCGCCGGGTGGGCTGGCTGCGGCGGGTTTGGCTTCAACCCTTGGTAATCAAAGCCGCAATCGCCTCACCCACTTGCGTGGTGTTGGCCGTGCCTCCCAGGTCCGGCGTGCGTGGCCCTCCCTTGAGCGTCTCTTCGATCGCACCCACGATCGCATCGTGGGCCTGTCTCCCCGCACCCTGGCCTTGGGTGAGGAAGTCCAGCATCAGCGCCCCTGACCAGATCATCGCAATCGGGTTGGCAATGTTCTTGCCGTAGATGTCAGGCGCGGAGCCGTGCACGGGCTCGAACAGGCTGGGGAAGTTGCGCTCGGGGTTCAGGTTGGCCGATGGGGCCAGACCAATGGTGCCGGTGGTGGCCGGGCCCAGGTCACTGAGGATGTCGCCAAACAGGTTGGTCGCCGCCACCACATCAAAGCGGCCGGGCTGCAGCACAAAGCGGGCGGTGAGGATGTCGATGTGCTGCTTGTCCAGGGTGATCTCGGGGTAGTCCTTGGCGACGTCGTCCGCCCTCTTATCCCACCAGGGCATGCTGATGGCGATGCCGTTGCTCTTGGTGGCCAGGGTGACGTGCTTTTTGGGGCGGCTTTGGGCCAGGTCGAAGGCGAACTTCAAGAGGCGGTTGGCGCCGTGGCGGGAGTAGACCGATTCCTGGATGACGATTTCCCGGTCGGTGCCCTCGTACATGATGCCGCCGAGCGACGTGTATTCGCCTTCGGTGTTCTCACGCACCACGTAGTAGTCGATGTCGCCAGGCTTGCGGCCTGCCAGGGGGCAAGGCACGCCTTCAAACAAACGCACGGGGCGCAGGTTGATGTACTGGTCGAACTCGCGGCGGAACTTGAGCAGAGACCCCCACAGCGAGACATGGTCGGGCACGGTGGCGGGCCAGCCTACGGCGCCAAAGAAGATGGCGTCCATGCCCGAGAGCTGGGCTTTCCAGTCGTCGGGCATCATTTTTCCGTGCTGGGCGTAGTAGTCGCAGCTGGCCCACTCGAAGGTGTGCAGTTGCAGCTCAAAGCCAAAGCGGGCGGCGGCGGCCTCAATGGCGCGCAGGCCTTCGGGCATCACTTCTTTGCCGATGCCGTCTCCGGGCAATACGGCGATTTGGTAGGTTTTGGTCATAGGTCTCCTTGGGCAATCAAATGGGGCAGTGGCTGCATTTTTGGCGAGAACGCGCGCAAATACAATCAGCGCTCTGTGGTCTGATTGTTTACACATCGTGCATAAAAACCCTTCGCCAGACGACCTGCGGGTGTTCACCGTGGTGGTGCGCAAAGCCAGCTTTGCCGAGGCTGCGCAAGAGCTGGGTGCCTCGCCCGCCTATGTCAGCAAGCGCATTCGCCTGCTGGAAGAAGACCTGGCCGTGAAACTGCTGCACCGCACCACCCGCCGCGTGAGCGTGACAGAAGAGGGTGAGCGCGTGTTCCACTGGGCGCAGCGCATTCTGGACGACATGGACCAACTGCTGCAGGAGGTGGCCGTGACGCGCGCCGAGCCGCGTGGCCTGCTGCGGGTGAGTTGCAGCTTTGGCTTTGGCCGCAGCGTGGTGGCGCCGGTGCTGTCGCAGCTGGTGGAGCGCCACCCCAGCCTGCAGGTGCGGCTGGAGGTGTTTGACCGGCTGGTGGACGTGGCGGGCGAGGGGTTTGACCTGGATGTGCGTGTGGGCGATGAAATTGCCCCGCACCTGATTGCCCGCCGCCTGGCAGACAACCACCGCGTGCTGTGCGCCGCCCCGTCCTATCTGGCGCGGCGCGGCACGCCCCGCACGTTGGCCGAGTTGCCCAGCCACGACTGCCTGGTGATCAAGGAGCGCGACCACCCCTTTGGCGTATGGCGCTTGCGCCATGCGGGGCAGGAGCAGGCCGTGAAAGTGCGTGGCCCCTTGTCGGCCAACAATGGCGAGATGGTGGTGCAGTGGGCCGTGGACGGGCGTGGAATTGCGTTGCGCTCGCTGTGGGACGTGGGCCCGCTGCTGCAACGCGGCCAGTTGGTGCAGGTGCTGCCCGATTGGCAACAGGAGGCCAACATCTGGGCCGTGTACCCCACGCGGCTGGAGCGCTCGGCCAAGGTGCGGGTGTGTGTGGAGTTTTTGCAGGAGCAGTTTCGCTTCAGGCCCTGGGCTGCGGGCGTGGTGGCCGGGGAGGGCGGCGCATGAGCAGCACTTGGTCTGGCTGGCTGCCCCCTGAGAGCCTGGCTGTGCTGGCGGCGGCCACTTGGGCCACGGCCAGTTTGTTCTCTGCCGCCGCGTCGGCACGCATGGGGGCGTTTGCCTTTACCCGCTGGCGCATGGTGTTTGCGGCCGTGCTGCTGTGGGGCATGGCGCTGGCCACGGGCAGCTGGCGCAGTCTGGAGGGGGGCGGTTTGGGTGCTGGGCCGGGCGTGGCTGGCGCGGTGGCCTGGGATGCGGTGGGCCTGCTGGTGCTGTCGGGCGTGATCGGCATCTTTGTGGGCGACACGGCGCTGTTCGCCTGCATGAACCGGCTGGGGCCGCGCCGCTCGGGCTTATTGTTTGCCACACATTCGCTGTTCACGGTGGTGTTGGCGGCGCTGTTTCTGGACGAATCGCTCAAGGGCTGTGCCTTGCCGGGCGGTGTGCTGCTGGTGGGCGGTGTCATGGGCGCCATTGCGTTTGGCAAGCGCGGCGGCGTGGCGCACCCGCTCGAATCCACCCAAGGCCAACTGGCGGTGGGTGTGGCGCTGGGGGTGTTATCGGCCTTGGGGCAATCGGTGGGCACCTTGGTGCTCAAGCCCGCCATGGCGGCGGGGCTCGACCCGGTGGCCGCATCGGCCGTGCGCATGACGGCGGGCTTTGCCTGCCATGCCCTGTTGTGGTGCGCTGGCTTGCCTATGGCGCGGGTGCAGTCGCCCCTGCAGTGGCGCGACCTGGCCTACACCTTTGCCAGTGCCACCCTGGCCATGGCCGTGGGCATGACGCTGATCCTCAAGGCCCTGCAGCACGGCAGCGCCGGGCTGGTGGGGATGCTGTCGTCGGTGTCGCCCGTACTGCTGTTGCCCCTGCTGTGGTGGCGCACCGGGCAGCGCCCGGCCTGGGGTGCCTGGGTAGGCGCAGCCATGGCGGTGCTGGGGTGTGCGCTGCTTTTGGGGTGACTTGGGGTGGTGTAGGTCGCGCCGCCCGTGCTTCCATGGATGGGTTCTGTAGGCCAGGAACGCTGCATTGCATATAAAAATAGCTGCTGGCGCCTGATTGACAAGCGCGAGCAGCTATAAATTTAGTAGCGAATGTACAGGTGCTCGAGGGCGATCAGCCTGCCAGCGCAGCCTTCACAGCGGCAGACACCTGGCCCATGTCGGCCTTGCCTGCCAGGCGGGTCTTGACCACGCCCATCACCTTGCCCATGTCGCCAGGGCCTGCAGCACCCAGCTCGGCCACGATGGCCTTGACAGCGGCCAGGGTTTCTTCGGCTGACATGCGCTCGGGCAAGTAGGCCTGCAGCACCACCATTTCAGACTTTTCCTTGTCGGCCAGGTCCTGGCGGTTGGCACCTTCAAAGGCGGCAATGCTGTCCTTGCGCTGCTTGATGAGCTTGTCCACGATGGCGACGATGGCTGCATCGTCCAGCTCCACACGCTCGTCCACTTCCTTTTGCTTCATGGCTGCTTGCAGCAGGCGAATGGTGCCCAGGCGCTCACTGTCCTTGGCGCGCATGGCGGTTTTCATGTCTTCGGTGATTTGGGCTTTGAGGCTCATGGCGGCATTCCTTTGCAGTCAGGGGGATAGCAGAAGAGGGTTTGTCAAAAGGCTTTATGGCGAGGCGCAATGCCGCAGACAGTAGCTAAGGCTACGGCAAGGCAGTGCAACGACGCCAGAAAGCCTTTTGACAAACCCGAAAAACAAAAAACCCGCGCTTGGCGTCCCTAGCGCGGGTTGTGTGTCGGCCCAGGGCCGGCAACGATCAGTACAGCTTCTTAGGCAGCTGCATGCTGCGAACGCGCTTGTAGTGGCGCTTCACGGCGGCTGCCTTCTTGCGCTTGCGTTCTGCTGTGGGCTTTTCGTAGAACTCGCGGGCGCGCAGGTCGGTCAGCAGGCCCAGCTTTTCAATGGTGCGCTTGAAGCGGCGCAGTGCAACGTCAAAGGGTTCGTTTTCTTTTACGCGGATCGTAGTCATTAGCTAATGTTTTCCAAAAGTGTGCCCGCAGAGGGTTTCCAGGAGATCGAGCCTGAAGACCGTGCGTGGCGGGTTCCCCGTCTGTAACTAGTATTTGGCCGACGGGGTGATGCCAGCAAAGCCGAGGATTATAGCCTTTTATTTTTAGCGTGGCGGCTCTGTCGCATGTTTCTGGGCCAGCGGAATCTGCCAAGGCGATACAAAGGTGCCGTGGCTTGGTTTTTGCTTTGAATTTGCAAAGTATTTACAAATGGCTACATCTTCTGTGAAGGCCCGGAAACATGCCCATCACGCACCGCTTGTCGGTTTGGCTAGGGCGCCTGAGTGTGGGGCGCAAGCTGATGCTGATCTACCTGCTCGATCTCACGGCCGTCATCTATGTCTCCAGCATCCTGATCCACGAGAAGAACGAGGCGATTGACTTCACCCGCAAGGAGACCGTGGGCACGGCCTATGCCTCGGTGGTGCGCGACGGGTTGATGGGGCAGTTTTTGCATGCCCAAGGGGCAGGTGCGGCAGTGGATGCGGTGCTGCAGCGCCTGTCGGTCATGCGCGATGCCCATGACGGCAAATTGAAAACGGCCCCCGCGAGCCAGCGCTTTACCGATGCATTGGCGGTTTTTGCCTTGCCGCAGGCTGGGTTGCAGGCCAATGCAGTCTCGCTGGCGGCGGCCCGCAGTCAGTTACTGCGCGATGGGCGCGAGTTGCTCACGACCATCGCCAACCAGTCCAACTTGATTTTGGACCCCGAACTCGACAGCTACTACGTGATGTCGCTGGTGGTTCTGCGGTTTCCCGAGTTGCTGCAGGCGGTGCACGACACCATGGTGTTTTTGCAGGCCAGCAAATCTGCGCGGGGTCCGCAGTGGTCGTCGGAGTTGCTGACGCTGGCCGGGCGGCTGGACGCCGTCATGCAGGGCATCGAGTCGGACTACAACCAGGCTTTTATCGCAGGCACGCCGGAGATGCACCGGGCACTGGGCGGTCAGCGCGAGGCTTTGAAAGCATCGCTCATGGAGCTGCAGAGCCTGCTGCAGGCCATGGCGGCGGGGGAGTCGCGCCGCAGTGTGGCCGATGTGGCGCAGCAGCAGGCCCAGGTGCTTCAGGCGCTGACCTGGGCGTGGGACTCGGGCATCACCGACCTGGACCGCCTGCTGGCCCAGCGCGTCGATGGGCTGTTTGCCCGCATGTGGCTGCACCTGGGCACCGCGCTGGTGCTGCTGGGCTGCATCTTGAGCTTGGTCACCCTCGTGGCCCGGCAGATCGCCAAGCCCTTGCAGCAGCTGGCCAAGGTGGCCGATGACGTACGCCACAGCGGGGACCACAGCCTGCGCGCGCAGTGGGCCAGCCGCGACGAAATCGGCCGCCTGGTCACCGCCTTCAACGACATGCTGGCCCAGCTGGACCGCGAACGCCTGCTGCAGCAAGAGCTGGCCGCCAGCGCCCGTGCCGCGCAGGCGCAGCGTGAGCTGGTGGAGGCCTTCCCGATTGCGCTGATGGTGACGTCCATCCCTGAGCACGAAGTGCTGCATGCCAACGCGCCCGCCAGCCCGTGGCTCAACGGCCGGGAGCGGGACCCCTGGGTGGCGGGCCTGGAGCCTGGGGTGCGCGCGCGGTTCTTTCAGCGCCTGGCCGATCTGGGCTCGGTGGACGAGTTTGAGGTGCGCTGGAAGGGCGGCGCAGAGCCCTCATGGGCTGTGCTGTCGGCCCGCCGCTTGCAGTACCAGGGGCGTGATGCGGTGCTGACATCCTTCACCCCCATCAATGTGCTCAAGGTCATGGAGCAGCGCCTGGAGTTGTGGGCCAAGGTGTTTGAGGCCTCGTCCGAGGGCATCATCATCATGGACGCCCACCATCAGGTGCTCAGCGTGAACAAGGCGTTTTGCCGCAGCACCCACTACGACTTCTACGAGCTGATTGGCGAAAACCTGGGCATGCTGCTGGAAGAGGGCGCAGGTGAGCTCTTGGCGGTGCAGATAGCGCACGCCATGCGCGACAAGGAGTCGTGGCAAGGTGAGGTGCGGTTTCGCCGCCGCTCGGGCGAGACCTACCCAGCCTGGCTCATGGTGTCGGCCGTGCGCGAGGGCAAGGACGGTCTGGTGTCTAACCACATCGGCATCGCCATCGACATCACCGACCGCAAGCGGAGCGAGGAGCGCATCCAGTTTTTGGCGCACCACGATGTGCTGACCGAGCTGCCCAACCGCTCGCTGTGCGTGCAGCACCTGCAGCGTGCGTTGGTGCAGGCCAAAGAGGCGGGCACCCAGGTGGCCGTGCTGTTCATCGATTTGGACCGTTTCAAAACCATCAACGACACGCTGGGCCACCACATTGGCGATGGGTTGCTGCGTTCGGTGGCGACGCGGCTGGTGCAGGCTGTGCGCACGCTCGACACGGTCAGCCGCCTGGGAGGGGATGAGTTTGTGGTGGTGATGCGCGACGTGGCGGGCCGCGACGACGTACAGCAACTGGTCGAGCGCCGCCTGATCCCGCTCATCCGCCAAAGCCATCCGGTGGAGGGGCATGAGCTGAACGTATCGTGCAGCGTGGGCATTGCGGTGTACCCCGAAGACGGTGCTGACCTGGACGAACTGATGCGCCGCGCCGATGCTGCCATGTACGAAGCCAAGACCACTGGCCGGGACATGGCCATGTTCTATTCGGTCGAGACCGACCAGCGCGCCCAAGCCCGCCAGACCATGGAGCAGCACCTGCGCCGTGCGCTGGAGCGAGATGAATTCCATGTGCACTACCAACCCCGCGTCAGCGCCCGGGGCGGGCGCTTGCAGGGTGTGGAGGCCCTGCTGCGCTGGCGCCACCCGGTGCTGGGGTCCGTGCCGCCCATGGACTTCATTCCGATTGCCGAAGAGACAGGCATGATCCGCGCCATTGGCGCATGGGTGTTGGAGCAGGCTTGCCTGCAGTGGGTGCAGTGGCAGGCCTTGCCCCCCACCGATGGTGTGCCGCACCCGCTGCGCGGCGTGGCCGTGTCGGTCAATCTGTCGGCCACCCAGTTGGCCGACCCCCACCTGGTGCCCGACATTGCCGCGCTGTTGCAGCGCACGGGCGTGCCCGCCCACCGGCTGGAGTTGGAGATCACCGAATCCCAGCTCATGGACAACGCCGACGCCGCTGCGCAGCAGCTCACCGCCCTCAAGGCGCTGGGGTTGCAGTTGGCCATTGACGACTTTGGCACCGGGTATTCCAGCCTGGGGTATCTCAAGCGGTTTGAGATTGATCGGCTCAAGGTCGACAAATCGTTTGTGCACGACATGCTCACCAACCCGGCCGACATGGCCATCACCCGGGCGGTGATTGCGCTGGGGCACACCTTGGGACTCAAGATCGTGGCCGAGGGTGTCAAAGACCTGGTCACGGCGCAGGTGCTCAGTGCGCTGGACTGCGAGGAACTGCAGGGCTACTACTTCAGCCGCCCCCTGCCGCCGCAGCAACTGGAGGTGTGGGCCTTGCAGAACCCGACCTTTCTGTCCTCAGCGCCCCCACTCCCGCAACTGGCAGCCAGTGCTCCCCAGGTCTCCACACCGGGGTGATCGCAACACCGTGGCGGCGCAGCGGACCGTAGCGCGGCGGTGTCACTCGGCGCTGGTGGATGTTTACGCGGCCTCGGTGGGCTGCGCACCTGGCAGCGCCTGCGCGCAGGCCATGCCGCTGGCCCAGGCCCACTGAAAGTTGTAGCCGCCCAGCCAGCCGGTGATGTCCACCACCTCGCCAATGAAATACAGCCCCGGCTGGGCCTTGCACTCCATGGTCTGCTGCGACAGCGCTTGGGTGTCCACGCCGCCCAGCGTCACCTCGGCCTTTTTGTAGCCCTCGGTGCCCGTGGGCGTCAGCTCCCAGCGCGCCAACTGCTCGGCCAGCTTGGCCAGGGCTTTGTCCGACGCTTCGGCCACGGGGCGCTGCCAGTCGGCCTCGCGCTGCGCCCACGCATCGGCCAGGCGGCTGGGCACCAGCGTGGCCAGCTCGTTGGCAATCAGCTTGCGCGAGCGGGCTTTGGCCTGCTGCAGCGCCTCGGGCAAATCCACCGTGGGCGCCAGGTTCACGGCCAGCGGCGTGCCCTCGCGCCAGTAGCTGGAAATTTGCAGCACCGCCGGGCCCGACAGCCCCCGGTGGGTGAACAGCAAATCCTCATCAAACGCCATGCGCTCTTTCTTGCTGCCCGTGCTGATTTGCACCGGTAGCGCAAGGCCTGACAGTTGGGCATAGGGCGCCCAATCCGCGCCATCGAAAGTCAGCGGCACCAGCCCGGGGCGCCGTTCCACCAGCGGAATGTTGAACTGCTGCGCCAGCCGGTAGCCCAGGTCCGTCGCGCCGATCTTGGGAATCGACAAGCCCCCCGTCGCCACCACCACACTGCGCGTGAGCACAGCGCCTTGGCTGGTATCAATTTGATAGCTGCCAGCGCTTGATCCATCTGCGCTAGAAGGCAAAAACGCTATATTTTTGACACTGCAAGGCTGCCTCCGCGTCACCTGGCCCGCCTCGCACTCGGCCAGCAGCATCTGGATGATGTCCTCGGCCGAGCGGTCGGCAAACAACTGGCCCTTGTGCTTTTCGTGAAAGGGGATGCCGTGCTTTTGCACCAGCGCGATGAAATCGGCCGGGGTGTAGCGCGACAGGGCCGATCGGCAAAACTGCGGGTTCTGCCCCACAAAGTGCTTGTGCGGTGCCCGCACATCCAGATCGCGGTTCGTGAAGTTGCACCGCCCGCCGCCTGAGATTCGGATCTTCTCGGCCACCTTGTCACTGTGGTCGATGAGCAGCACCTTCAAACCCCGCTGGCCCGCCTGGCCCGCGCAAAACAGGCCAGCGGCGCCAGCGCCGATGATGATGGCGTCAAAATATGGATGTGAGTGCACAAAAATCCAAAGATTATAGAAACTCCGTAGAAATTTCGGAATTAATTGTGTTTGGCTGTCCAGTTAATGGAATAGTTGGTGGGCGATGTTCCAGACGAAGTGTCGCTGACTTTCAAGTTGTTTGAGAGTTTTCCTGAAAATTCATAATTACCACTGCGAATACGCATGGTGCCATCACCCGCAATTTTACCTGTTGCCGTGGAGTAGGAACCCTCGGATCTGCATGTACCAGACATATCGCCATTTGCGCTTATTTTCACGTCGCACCATCCTTGTAGTGTGCCTGAAAATGAAACCTGCCATTCACCCGCGTACACAGTTGGCGTCAACACTTTGGTAGGGTGATTTTTGACGTTGATCCCTGTCAAAGTGGTTTTGACCCTGTACTCCAGAGTTTTGCCGTCAGTCCCTGTGGTTCGATATGTATCGTCGCAGGTGACCATCATGGCTGTTTTCTCGTCGTACCAGCAGATGGATTTCAAGATGCTCGTGAATGACTGATTTTTTTGCTCACGCGACTTCTCTGCTTTATATGCCGAGAAATCACCAGCTTCTGTTTTGATAGTTTCTTTGGCTGTAATGCTGCCAATGGAATGAAAGTCTGATGGATAAGTGACATCCTTGGTGCATTGGGATGAGTAGCGTGAGTCCCATTGGTGGCCCACTTTCAGCGTGAATCCGGGACCATCTTGTCCGCTAGTCATGGCACAGCCATACTGGGCGTACGCAATGCTGGTTTGGAAGTTATTGCTGTTATAGGTTTCTACTTGTTGATCGCGGGAGGAGGCTGTGTAAATACGCTCGTGTTCAAAATTGGATTTTGAATTACGGATCGTATGCGTGTAATGAGAGACTTCGGGGCTGGCTGCAATCCCATTGAAAAAGTCAGTGCGCTCCACCTTGTAGGTATAGGTATCACCGTCGGTGAATTTGACGGGTAGTGTGTTGCCGGTGTCTCCAGTGCTGCCACCGCCTGGCGTTGGGTTAGGTGCCACAGGCGTAACAGGCGCTACCGGTGTGTTGGTGGTATCCCCTCCGCCCCCGCCTCCACAAGCGGAAAGTACGGCTGCGACGGTTGCTGTCAGTAGGCAATAAATGAGCTTCATAGTCGTTGGGTTTGTTTGCTGACTTTTTGCGGTCAGGCGCGAGGGGCAGAAGATAGCTGAGCGAGATACCCATTCACCCATCGCGTAAACCGTGGGTAAATGGGTAATGCGTGATAGGTAGTATGCAGCCCTCTGGGCTGATGCTGAGGCGCTGCAAATTTTCAACGGTGGGTGGCGGTCCAGGTGCCAGAAATGTTGTTGTATGTTGTGCTGAACCAGGTGCCGCTAGATTCAACGGGGCTATTTAAAGTGCCTTGAATTTTGATGCCATTTGTGCCGTTGGCTTCGAATGCACCCTCTTGGTTGATCTTGCCTGAAACCGAGAATGATTCTGTTTTGGTGGTGCATTGCCCACTCAAGGTGCCTTCGGGGATGATCGCAATCGAGCATTGGCCAGGATCTTCGCCGGTGAATTTGAATTGCCAATTTCCATAGTAGGTGGCTGCACTTAGTTTTTTAATAGGATGGTTTTTGGCGTTAATGCCAATGAGGGTTATTTTTGACCTGATTTCGGTGGTGATTGTTGTGCCTGTTGTGCCTGTGCTGCTGTAAAAGCTGGACTGATCACATAGAGTAATGATTGATGTTTTTTCGTCGTACCAGCAACTACCTTTTAATGTGGATGTTCCAATGTGCTCTTTTACTCTGTCTGCTCTGTATGAGATGAAGTCTCCGGCTTCTGTTTTGATGGAGTCCTTGGATGTGATGGTGCCTGTTGAGTGAAAATTAGCTGGGAGAGTATTGCTCTCTACTGAGCATTTTCTGCTGTAATTTGAATCCCATTTTTGTCCAATCTTCATTTGGAATGTAGGATTGTCTAGGCCGTCTGTGAATGTACAGCTAAAATTTTTATAAATTTCTGATATTCTAAAATTATTTTGGTTGTAGGAGTCTAAAATCATTTCACCTGATGATGACGTTTCATATCGTTGGTGTGATCCATCAGGTAGAGGATCTTTGATTGTGTAGGTGTAATAAGATATTGATTTTCCGGTCTCTACGCCATTCCTTACGGTAGTGCCTTCACTTTTAAAGGTGTAGTAATCCCCATTGGTGAATGCAATGATTTCACTGGAGGCACTTCCATCTCCGCCTCCGCCAACGGGCGATGTGGGTACTCCGCCCGTATCCCCCGTGCCCCCACCCCCTCCGCATGCAGTCAGAATTGCGGATGCCAATGCTGCATAAATGAGCTTCATGTTTCTGCTTGTAAATTAAAGTAAAGCGCTGGATTCTAAGGGGCTCAAAGCGATGAATCGCCTTGGTTTGGCATGTGTGGGACTCCGCCGCTTATCTCATTGATGTTGCGCAGGCATCTCCCTTGCTATCAACCGCCTTTTGGCAGAGGTCTTCAGGCTGTGCAGGCCTTTCATTCCGGCTTGGCATGCTGCCGCTAGTGTTTGGATGCGCTGACTTTTCGCTCTCTTGGAGCTGGAAGGAAAGGGCGTTTGCTCATGCCGAGTGCCCGGTGCCTTGGCGACTCGGCGGGCGAAAGTTCTTGAGGCTGTACCGCCTAGCGCATGGCGGTACAGCTGGGGGGCTCAGGGCCGGCCACCACGGCCCTCATTCCTGGGCGTGAGCGGTGTGCTGCGCCCTAAAGGTAAGCCCTCAAAACGCCGCGCGCAGCGTCACGCTCACGTTGCGTGGGTCGCCGTAGTTGGGGTAGTCCAGGTTGGCCCAGTATTTCTTGCTCGTCAGGTTGTTGATGGCGAGCGTGGCACTGAGCTTGGGGTTGAACTTCCAGGTGGCGCGCAGGTTGACCAGGGCCATGGGCGACTCGGTGACGGTGACCGTGCCCAGCGTGGGGTGGGGGATGTTGTAGCCCACGATCTTGCTTTGCCATTGCACGTCGCCGCCGACCGAGAGGGGCGCAAGGGCGCCGCTCAGTTGGTAGTCAGTGCCCAGTTGCAACTGGTACTCGGGCAGGTTGGCCCAGATCAGGTCGGTGGCTGCGCGGGTGACCATGGTGCGGGTAAAGCCTGCATTCACACGCCACTGGCGGTTGATGTGGCCCGACACATCGATCTCAAAGCCATGCGAGCGGGTGCCGTTGACGGTTTTGTAGGCGCTGCTGCCGTCGGGCAGGCTGGCCTCGGGCACGCTGCTGTCGCGCACACCATAGTCGTTTTGCTTGGTCTGGAACAGGGCCAGCGAGGCCTGCACGCGGCGGTCCAGCAGCTCGGCCTTCAGGCCCGCTTCGGTGTTGGAGCCCACCACCGCGCTCAGCGGCTGGTTGTTCACGTCCTTGTAGTTTTGCGGGTTGAAGATGCGGCTGTGGCTGGCGTAGGCCGACAGGTTGGGCGTCAGCTCGTACACCACACCCAGGAAGGGCGTGATCTTGCGATTGACGTCCTGGATGGCCGAGGTGCCGGTGTAGGCGCCGCTGGTGTTGTAAGCGTCGGTCTGTCGGTGCCAGTCGGTGATGCGCGCCCCGGTCAGCAGCGAGAGCGGGTCGCTCAGGCGCCAGCGGGCCGATGCGTACAAGCCAGTCTGGCGTGTGATCTGTTCAGAGAATGCCCCGGTCGCACGGTAAGTGGGCGTGGGCGCGCTGCCGTCCCAGGTGTAGATGTTGGGGATGTTGTAAGTCCAGCCGTTCACGCTGCTGTAGCTGTCGGTGTGGGTTTCCACGCGCGATGCGCTGACGCCCACCACCAGGTCGTGCTTGTGCCCGCCCAGCTGCACTTTGCCCGACAGGTAGGCGTCGAGGGTGTCCTGTGTCTCTGTGCCGCCGCTGACGGCGGCGCGCAGTGTCAGGCCTGCGCCTGTGCTGCGGTCGACGTAGCCCGATCCATACGTGGCCAGCCGAAACGAATCGCCCTCGGTGTGGTTCAGGCTGACTTTGGCGCTCCAGTCTTCGTTGATCTGGTGGTCCACGTTGGCGTAGAGCGTGGACGATGAGCGCTCCCAGCGCGTCCACGATGGGGAGAAGCTGGTGGACACCGGCAGGTTGGCCAAGCCGCCATCGGCCGCAAAGCGTGGGATGGTGCCCCAGATGGGCGCCTCGGGCACGTTGCGCTGGCGCTGAAAGCCCACGGTGGCTACGGTGGCGTTGCCCAGGTCGGCCTCGATGGCCGCCAGCAGGGCGGTTTTGTCTTCTTGGTAGCGGTCGCGAAAGCTCTCCTTGGTTTGCGGCGCTACCACCAGGCGGCTGCGCACGCTGCCGTCGCTGGTCAGTGGGGTGTTCAGGTCCAGCTCGCCGCGCCACAGGTTCCATGATCCGGCCGTGAGCGCGACGGACGCAGCAAACTCCCGCTGCGGGCGTTTGCGGATCATGTCCACCGTGGCCGAGGGCACGCCAATGGCTGTGAGGATGCCGTTGGCACCGCGCACCACGTCGATGCGCTCGTACAGCGCTGTGTCGTATTCCTGGTTGGTACCGCCGCTGTAGGTGGGCAGGCCATCGACCTTGAAGTCGGTGATCTGAAAGCCCCGGGCGTAGTACAGCGGGCGCTGGGTGTCGTAAAAGCTCACGGCAATGCCGGTCACATTGCGCAGCACCGCATCGATGCTGGTGAGCGATTGGCGCTCCATCTGCGCACGGTCCACCGTGTTGGTGGATTGCGGGTTCTCGCGCGGTGTCAGCGGCAGGCGGGTGGAGGCACTTTCGCGTGCGCCAGAGATGGTGATGTGATCCAGCGACTTGGGCTCTACCACGGCGTCGGCGGTGGAGGCCGCCTCGGTTTGCGTGGTGGCTTGCTCTGCGGGCTGGCCTTGTGCCCACGCTGGGCCCAGGGTGAGCAGCGCCGCGGCCAGCGCAATGGGGTGAAGGCGAGAGAGGGCGGCACGGTGGCTGCCAGCAAGGCACAAAGAGCGCATGCGGGATCCTGAAGAAGGTCAGACAACTGGCTGGCTGCGCTGCTCCTTCAGGGGGCACGGCTTGCTAACGAAGGCGTGTATTGTAAATTTATTGAGAATTGTTCGCGTTTGATTGTTTCAAAGCGTTGTGGTTTGGCGACGTACCAACCCAAGCCCAGGCCTCACCCCTTCCAGGTAAACGGAAACTTCAACTGCTTGAAGAACCCGTTGGGCACGTAGTCGCCCAGCACGCCGTAGTGCTCGGGCCAGGGCTTGGTGCTTTGGACGGCGGTGCCAAACAGGTAGTCCAGAAACGCGAAGTGCGCGGCGTAGTTCTTGTCGAGCGCCTCCTGGTCCTGGCTGTGGTGCCAGTGGTGGAAGTTGGGCGTGACCAGCACGTAGCGCAGTGGGCCCAGGCGCACGCTCACGTTGGCGTGGTTGAACACGGCCTGAAAGCCCACGATCACGATGTACGCATCAATCACTTCCTTGCTGAAGCCCAGCACGTAGATGGGCGCCAGCACCATCGAGCGGGTGATGATCAGCTCCAGGATGTGTTGGCGCGAGCCGGCCATCCAGTCCATGCTTTTGACGCTGTGGTGCACGGCATGCAGGCGCCACAGCAGCGGCACCTCGTGGTAGGCGCGGTGCGTCCAGTACTGCACCAGGTCGGCCACCAGCACGATGAGGAACAGGGCCACCCAGAAGTTCAGGCCTTGCACCCAGCCGCGAATGCCGTCGCTGGCGGCCCAGCCGAAGAACTTGTGCACGATGAGGTTGGTGGCCAGCAGCACAAAGCCCACCACCATGTGGTTCACGATGAAATGGTGGAAGTCGGTCTGCCACTCTGCGCGGAACACGGGCTGGTCCTTGCGGTGGGCAAACAGCTTTTCGATGAAGATGAAGATGAGCGAGCTGCCCAGCAGGTCCAGGATGAACCAGTCCAGCCCGATGTAGGGCGTGTGGTCAGGGAAGTTCGGGTTGACCTCCACCTTGTGGCCGCCCAGCAAGGCGGCCAGGGCCACCATGGCGAAAGAGAACGTGGCGAGCCAACGTGCGCGATTGAACAAGATGTTGACCAGCGAGATGCCCCCGGCGATGGCCATGGCGGCCAGCATGATGGTGCGGATCACGTTCACGTCGTAGCTCTTGCGCAGCTCGGGTGTGGTGAGGTACTGCGGAAAGTGAAACGCCAGCACACCCAGCAGGCAAAGGATGGCGAGCGTGAGCGCGATAACGCCCGACACCAAGCCCTTGCCCGTGCGCAGGGCGCCGTGGCTTTCGGTGAATTCGTTGAGTTTTTCTAGTTGAATCATGGGTTTTCCTCCGTGCGCCGGTGGGACCGCGCTGCGCGAGTGTAGCGAAGCTGCCACGGCGGCGGCTGGTTGTGTGATGTAGCGCAAAGCAAGGCCCTCAGACGCCTGCGCGGTTTCTAAAATCGCAGCATGAACATCCCTTCACACCAACTCAGCATGACCGTGCTCATGTCGCCCGACATGGCCAATTTTTCAGGCAACGTGCACGGCGGCGCCATTCTCAAGTTGCTTGACCAGGTGGCCTACTCTTGCGCCAGCCGCTATTCGGGCTGCTACACCGTCACGCTGAGCGTGGACCAGGTGATGTTCTTGCAGCCCATCCATGTGGGCGAGTTGGTGACTTTTCTGGCCAGCGTGAACTACACCGGCAGCTCTTCGATGGAAGTGGGCGTGAAGGTGGTGGCGGAAGAAATTCGCTCGCAGGTGGTGCGGCATGTGAACAGCTGCTTTTTCACCATGGTGGCCGTGGATGAACACCGCAAGCCTGTGGCCGTGCCGCCGCTGTCTCCCTCCACCCCCGACGAGCGCCGCCGTTGGGACGCCGCCGTGATGCGCAAGACCCTGCGCAAGGAACTGGCCGAGCGTTTTGCCGAGGTGCGCCAGACAGCGGGGCAGTGAGGCGCACACTGCGCGCAGCCGGCCCCGCTGGTGCCCAGACTTCCAAGGCAAGGCCCGGACAATGTCCGGGCCTTTTTTATGGGGCTTGGGAGGGGGGCTCGGCGCAGGCCGCGATCAACGCGCCGCGCAGAAACCAAACTCTGCCGCCGCGCCTGGGGCCAGGGTTTTGTTCCAGTCCACTCCTGATGCATTCAGGTTGCTGCCAGACTGGGTCCACACCGCGTTCCAGAGGTTGTTGACCTTGCCGCTGATGGGTAGCGTGACTGCCCAGTTGCCGCTGGCGCTGCCCAGGTTGCTGACCGTGACGCGCTGGCAGTAGCCTGTGCCCCAGTCGCTGTCCACCGTCTGCAGCACGGCGAAGTTGGGGCTGGGTGTAGGCGTGGGGGTCGGGTCGGGTGTGGGGGTTGGCGTTGGGTCAGGTGTTGGATCGGGTGTCGGGTTAGGGTTTGGCGTAGGCGTTGTTCCATCACCCCACAGCTTTTGCAGCAGCTGCACTTTGTCGGTGCGCACTGTCGTCCAGTCGTCGTTCAAGATGCCACCGGTGTCACCGCTGTTGGGGTTCCACGACCAGTAAAAGCCGCTGCGAATGCCTTTGCCCACCAGGTAGTCCACCAGGGCGTTTTGCCACTGCACATCGCGGGCATCGCCTCGGCCGTATTTGCCGCCAAACTCACCCAGCATGACTGCGTAGCCCGATTGCACGAACCGGCCAAAGTGCTGGTCCCAGATGGCGGGCATGTTGGCTGGGAAGTTGGCGGCATTGAAGTACGACTGCACGTACACATCGGGTCCATAGACGTGCGGTGCCAGCAGCAGCCGGTTGGCTGGAATGTTCAGCGGTGTGCACTCCAGGGGCTCCAGGCTGCCGCCCCAGAAGTGACCGCCGCTGCTGGAGCAGCTGGGGTTCTCGCCAATGCCTTCCACCGCAATCAGCCACTTGGGGGCCACCTGCAGCACGGCGGCTGCGGCGCGCTCTGCAGCGCGGTTCCAGTCGGTGGCGGCATTGCCGGTGCCCCAGGTGGCGGAGCCGTGGGGCTCGTTCTTGATGTCCAGACCAATCACGCCGGGCACGTTCACATAGCGCTGGGCCACAAAGGTCAGGTCGGTGATCCACTGTTGTTCGCTGTAGCTGGGGGTGTACCAAAGCTCGCTGATGCTCTGGCAGTCGGGCGTGTGGTGGTCCAGCAGCACGTACATGCCGCGGTTGCTCAGTTCGTTGATGACCTTGTCCATCACCTGCAATGCGCTCAGGCCCTGCAGGTCTGCGTTGCGGCTGTAGTCGATGCTGTTGGGTGCGTTGCCGCGCAGGGTGGTGGGGCAAAACGGCAGGCGCACCGCGTTGAAGCCCTGGCTTTGCATCTGCGTGATCATGTCCTTCCAGTTGCGGGCCCACAGGCCGTGCACCACGTTGTTGTTGGTCTCAAAGCCAAACCAGTTCACACCGCGCAGTTGCACAGGCTGGCCCGCGTCATTGAGCACCTTGCCTGCGCTGATTTCGTAGCTCCAGGCCATGCTGCTGCTGGCCAGCAGGCACCCAGCCAGGGCGAGTTGTTTCCAAAGCGTGTGGGCTTTCATGCAGAGGGATCTTTCCAAAGGATGAGGGTAAGACATGCTTTGGGTGCCACGCGCAGGGCTGCTGCCAGCGGCTTGCAGGGGCTGTGGTGGGCGCGCCAAAGCAGGGAGTGCATTGCAAACCAATTGCAAACGCGTCTCAAATGCTATGCGCTGCCCAGCCGTCGCGCGCCGCAAGGCGCGTTGGGCTTGTAAGGCTCTGTTAAATGTGTGGTTTATGCCCCCACGTGGGCGATGTCATGGCGGCAGCCGTTGCGGCTGTCAGCCTGCGCTGCGGGCCAGGGGGGCTGCGTCGGCAGCCTCTTGCGCGGCCAAGGCTACGCCCCGCACCACATCGCCCACCACGATCACCGATGGGCTGCCCAGTTCCTCTTGGACGAGGGTGGCGTGCAGCGTGCCCAGCGTGGCCACTGCATGCCGCTGCTGGGGCAGGCTGGCGTGCTGGATGACGGCCACGGGGGTGTTGGCGGGCAGGCCGCCGCGGAGCAGCTCTTGCTCAATGGTGGCGGCGCCACTCACGCCCATGTAGATGACCAGGGTGAGCTTGGCGTCGCGGGCGGTGCGCGCCAGTGCGGCCCAGTCGGTGCCGCTGTCGCCCGGCTTGGCATGGCCGGTGACAAACACCACGCCGTGCGCATGCTCGCGGTGCGTGAGCGGGGCACCCAGTGAGGTGAGCCCGGCCAACCCAGCGGTAATGCCATTGACCACCGTGACTGGCACACCGGCTGCGCGCAGGTGCTCCACCTCTTCGCCGCCGCGCCCAAAGATGAACGGATCGCCCCCTTTGAGGCGCACCACGTTCTCGCCCTCGTTCACGGCCATCAGCATCAGCTTTTCGATGAACGCCTGGGGCGTGCTCTTGCAGCCGCCGCGCTTGCCCACGTACACGATGCGGGCGCTGGGCGAGGCGTGGGCCACGATGGCGTCGCTCACCAAGTCGTCCACCAGCAGCACGGTGGCGGCCTGGATGGCCTTGAGGGCTTTGATCGTCAGCAGCTCAGGGTCGCCGGGCCCTGCGCCCACCAGGGTGCATTGCCCACCGGTGCCCAGATGGGGGCGTGCCGTGCCTGAAGGATGGGTATGTGTGGGGCGGCTCATGGCAGTGTCTCTTTCGTGGTTTGCTCAGCCAGACGCAAGATGTGTTCCACCTGCCGCGCCAGCGCAGGCGGCACAGGCAGGGCGCCCGCGAGCACCTGGCGGGTGTATTCGGCAGTGGTGGCCACGTCGATTTCGGTGGGCAGGCCGGGCACCTCGCTGGCGGTGCCGGGTTGCTGCTCTTCCAGCAACTGGTGCTTGCCCGCGACAAAGGCGTCATAACGGGGCGTGCGGCGCGGATCGGTGGCCACTTCGCCCTCCAGCCCGCGCGAGAGCAGTGCGCTCATCCCCATGCCTGTGAATGTAGCGTGCAGCATGTCCAGGTACTCGGGGTGGGTGTAGGCCGTGACCACCACCGCAGGGCCCGCGCAGGGGTTCATCAGCTTGACGGCGCTGTGCCCGGGGTTGCGCAGGCCCACCACCTGGCGCACTGCCAGCAGGCGTGCCAGGCCGGGGTGCAGCAGCTGGGTGTGGATGTGTGTCACTTCTCCGTTCGCTATTGTTTTAGGAGCTTCTAGCGCTTTGATATCCAGCGCTTCAAGCACATCGGATGCCAAAATGCGGCGTGCCTCGGTGCGCATGCCGTGCAGCAGCACGGGCAGCCCCTCGCGCGCCAGCAGCAGGGCCAGCAGTGGGGTCAGCACCGGCAGCTTGCGGGCGCCGTTGTAGCTGGGCAGCACGATGGTGGGGCGGCTGGTGGTGGGCAACTTGGCCAGCCGCTGGTGCGTGGCATCCAGAAAGCCGCACATCTCCTCGGGCGTTTCGCCCTTGATGCGCATGGCCAGGCAGAAGGCGCCAATCTCCAGGTCGGTCACGCTGCCGTCCAGCACTTGGCCAAACAGGTCGGCCGCTTGCTCACGCGTGAGCGGCTTGGAGCCGCGTGGGCCGCGACCGATTTCCTTGATGTACTGACTGATGCCCATGGTTTTGTGTGGCGGGACTTGTGAAATAGGGCTCCAGCGTCGTTATTTCGGCTTGCCGTACAGGCGTACTGTCTGCGCCGAAAATGCCTAGCTGGAGCCCTATTGCACAAGTCCTGGTGCGGTGGTTGTGGCAGTGAGGTGGGTGGGGCGCTATTTTGGCGCAACCCAGACAACTTTTGGTTATATGACGGCCTGCGCAGCGGGCTTGGGCGCCTGCGGCCCGGTGGTGCGCACCATGCGCTTGAGTTCGGGCAGGCACGAGCCGCAATTGGTGCCGCAGCGCAGTTGACCTTGCAGCTGGGCCAGGCGGTCATCGTCGGTGCCGTGGCAGTGCGCCAGCTCGGCGGTGATCGCTGCGTCCGTCACGTTAAAGCAGGTGCACACCGATTTGCCGCGCGACTGCACCGCCACGGGTGCCTTGGCACCGGGCACCAGCAGCAGGCGGCCGTAGGTTTGCGCGGGCAATTCGTCTTGCAGCAGGGTCTTGAGCCAGCCTTCGGCGCTGGTGTCGCCCGCCAGCACGATGCCTTCGAGCGTGGTGGCGTCACCGTGGCGTGCCAGTCGCGCTGCGCGGCGCTGGCCGCGTTTCTTGTCGGCGTAGCGCAGCGTGTCGGCCGTGGCCAGGCCCATCAGGGCTTCGATGCGTTCCACCGTGGTGTCCGGCGGGGCTTCGTGCGCGGCGGTGCGCAGCAGCACGCCCACGCGCTCGCGCCCGGGTTCGCCCAGCGGCGTGTTGTTGCTGAAGGGGACGCAACTCGTGAACTTAAAAAGAGGAAGCTGCGCCATCAGCGCAGACAGCGCCTCGCGCGTGGCCTGGGCCGATTCGGCGGGCAGCCAGGCCATGGCCAGCAGCGTCCAGGGCAGCTCGGCCTTGAGCACCTTCACCGCCGCGTGCTTGAGTTCGGGCTGCTTGGACGTGGGGCAGTAGGCCGAGGTGGTGAGCGCGTTCACGCCTGCCAAGCGCTCGCCGGTGGACGAGCAGCCGCTCAAAAATTCGCTGCCCCAGTGCATGGCCATGAAGGCCTGCGACAGGCCCACGGTGGTGTCGGCCTGCGCGGGCACCACGATGGTGCCGCGCTTGCTCGTCACATAGACCAGGTCGCCGTTTTTAAGGCCACGCCGCTCCATGTCCTGCGGGTGCAGCTGCACGCTGGGCTCGGCCACATGGCCAAACAGGCGGCCCAGGGTGCCGGTGCGCGTCATGCCGTGCCACTGGTCGCGCAGGCGGCCTGTGGTCAGGCTGAAGGGGTAGCGCGATTCGCGTTGTTCGGCCGTAGGTTGCCATGCATGCGCGGCAAAACGGGCGCGGCCGTCGGTGGTGGGGAACACGCCGTCTTCGTACAGACGGGCCTTGCCGTAGTCGCTGCTGCGGGCCGGCAACGCGGTCGCGTTGCCGTCTACATTGCCGCCGCAGGCCTGGTCTGAAGGACACGGCCACTGTTGGGGGCCTGCAGATTCGAGCATCTCCCACGACAGGCCGGTGATGTCTAGATCGCGCCCGCGCGTGCTCTCGCGGTGCTCGTTCCACACGGTTTCAGAGCCTTGGTCAGCATGCTCGGTGGTGTAGGGGAACAGTGTGGGCTGGCCCGGCCGCAGGCGCGCCTCCAGCTGGTGCGCAAACTGCACCGCAATGGCCCAGTCGTGGCGCGCCGCGCCGGGTGCGGGCACGGCAGAGCGCACGCGCGAGATGCGGCGCTCGCTGTTGGTCACGGTGCCGGTTTTTTCGCCCCAGGTGGTGGCAGGCAGCAGCAGGTCGGCGTACCGCGCGGTCTCGGCCGTTGCGAAGGCCTCTTGCACCACCACAAATTCGGCGCGCTGCAGTGCGCGGCGCACGGTGGCCTGGTCGGGCATGCTTTGCGCGGGGTTGGTGCAGGCAATCCACAGTGCTTTGATCTCGCCGTCGGCGGCGGCCTGGAACATCTCCACCGCCGTCTTGCCCGGCTTGCTGGGCACATCGGCCACGCCCCACAGCGCGGCCACCTCGGCACGGTGCTGGGGGTTGGCCAGGTCGCGGTGGGCGCTGAGCAGATTGGCCAAGCCGCCCACTTCGCGCCCGCCCATGGCGTTGGGCTGGCCGGTCAGGCTGAACGGGCCTGCGCCGGGTTTGCCGATCTGGCCGGTGGCCAGGTGCAGGTTGATGAGCGTGGCGTTCTTGGCGGTGCCGCTGCTGCTCTGGTTCAGGCCCTGGCAGTAGAGGCTGAGCGTGGCTTTGGAGGCTGCAAACCACTTCGCAGCCGTGGTCAGGTCGGCTACCGAGATGCCACACACCTGGGCCACGCGCTCGGGCGTTGCCTCGCGCACCAGGGCCTTGAGTTGTTCAAAGCCCGTGGTGTGCGCGCCGATGTAGTTGGCGTCGATCCAGCCCTCCCACAGCATGATGTGCAGCATGCCGTTGAACAGCATCACGTCGCTGCCCGGCTGGATGGGCAAAAACAGGTCGGCCATGCCGGCCGTGTCGGTGCGGCGCGGGTCGGCCACGATGACCTTCATGCCCGGGTTGGCGGCGCGTGCGTCTTCAATGCGGCGGAACAGGATGGGGTGCGCCCAGGCCGCATTGCTGCCCACGATGAACAGGCACTGCGCGTGGTTCACATCGTCGTAGCAGGCGGGCGGTGCATCGGCGCCCAGGGTCTGCTTGTAGCCCGCCACCGCGCTGCTCATGCACAGGCGCGAGTTGGTGTCGATGTTGTTGGTGCCGATCAGGCCCTTGGCCAGTTTGTTGAAGACGTAGTAGTCCTCGGTGAGCAACTGGCCGCTCACGTAAAAGCCCACGGCGTCAGGGCCGTGCTGCTGGATGGTGTTGGCAAATTTTTCGTTGGCCAGGCTCAGGGCCGCATCCCACGACAACGGCTGGGGGGCATCGCTGCGTTGCACGCGGTGCAAGGGCTGCAGCAGCCGGGTCTGCAGCGTGATGGGGCTGCTGGCCGTGAGGTGCAGCGTGGAGCCCTTGGTGCACAGGCGGCCGAAGTTGGCAGGGTGGTTCGGGTCGCCTCGCACGCCGGTGATTTGTGCACCTTCGGATTCGATGATCACGCCGCAGCCTACGCCGCAGTAAGGGCAGGTGGACAGGGTTTCTTGCATGGCGTGTGGTTTTAAGTGTTTTACGGCTCTAGCGCTTTATTTATAAGCGCTAGCAGCTATTGTTTTGATAGCTTTTGAACGCGTTGGGCTGGTGCAGAGGTCTGGGGCGGCTGGGCTTGTTGGCAAGGGGCGGGCGCGCTAGGCACCCTCAGCCACGGCCTACGCACCCACCGCGCGGCGTGCAGGCCCGGCGATGGGCCGCGTCAAATCCGTGGCCACGGTGGCCAGCTCGGCAGCGTCCAGGTACACGGCACCGTCCTCCACCTTCACGGTGAACTTGGGCGTGCAGCCCTCATCGGGGGCCGATGCCTGGCCGTCGCACAGGCCAATCGTCCAGTTGTGCATGGGGCAGGCCACATGGGTGCCAAACACAATGCCTTGCGACAAGGGGCCGCCCTTGTGCGGGCAGCGGTCGAGCAGTGCGAAGACGCCGCCCGCGTCGTTGCGGAACACCGCCACATCCAGGCCCTGGGGGCGGGCAACGCGGCGCGCGCCCAGCACGGGGATGTCTTCGATGCGGCAGATCAGTGTCCATTCAGTCATGGTGGCGATTCCTTGTGGTTGTTGGGGGGGCTCTGCGCTCTGCGTCAGGCGGCCAGGGCGGCATACATGCCGGTGATGCGGTCCATGCTGGCCAGCAGGTTTTCGCTGGTCACAAACACCTCGGACACCTGGCGAAACGTGTTGGCGCCCGTTTGCATGCGCTGCAGCGCGGCGTCAAAAAATACCCATTGCCCGTCGGCCAGTTGCAGTTCCTGGCGAATGCGGTCGGTGGCTTGCGGCGCCGTGCGCAGCAATTCGTTGGCGCTCAAAAACTCTTTGCGCGCCTTGTCGATTTCGGTGGTGCTGGTGGCAGCGTCCACCTGCAGCATGGCGGCCAGGCAGAACTTGGCCATGCGCTGGCTCAGCATGCGCTGGCGCCCGGCCACGTTGACCAGATGGCCCACGGGCTTGCCCGAGGCCGCTTCGTACTGCACGGTGCCCTGGTGGGCCAGGGCCAGCACCTTGGCATCGGCCTGCAGCAGGCTGCTGGCCGCGTCTTTGGATGGCTGGGTCGTGGTCAGCACGGTTTTGTAGGCGCTCCAGGCGGCTTCCAGCTCGGTGTAGGTTGTGCGAATGTCTGCTTGCGGGGCGTAGGCCTTGAGTTCGGCCAGCTGCCGCTCAAACAGTTTGATGGACTGGGCCAGCGCCTGGCGCGCAGGGTTGGCATCGGCCTGGTGCGCCAGCATGAGCCAGGCCTTGGCCATGCGCTGGCTCAGCATGCGTTGGCGACCCGCCTTGTTGATGGCGTCGTTCACATCCTGCACCTGGGCCCACGCCGCCACCGGGGCGCCCACAGCGCCTGCCAGCAGGGCGCCAGCGCTGGCGTTCAAAATCCATCGGCGTTGCAGCATGGGGGCTCCTTGGTGGTGAGATGACGGGCTGGGTCAGCAGGCGGTAGCGTCAGGCGCCCAGGGGCACAAACTGGCGCGTGTCCACGGCGGCTTTGTCAAACTCGAACCACGGGTCGGGCTCGCCGTCCAGCGCAAACTGCAGTTGCTCCCACAGCGCCTTGCGGCCTTCGTGGTCTTCGAGAATGCGCTTTTTCACATAGTCCAGGCCCACGCGGTTCACGTAGTGCACGGTGCGCTCCAGGTACCAGCCTTCCTGGCGGTACAGCTCGCAGAACGCGCCGGTGTACTCCAGCACTTCCTCGGCGGTTTTGAGCTTGGTGAAGAAGTGCGCCACCTCAGTCTTGATGCCGCCGTTGCCAGCGACGTACATCTCCCAGCCGCTGTCCACGCCGATGATGCCCACGTCCTTGATGCCTGCTTCGGCGCAATTGCGCGGGCAGCCGCTGACGGCAAACTTGACCTTGTGCGGGGCGTACATGCGCCACATGGCGCGCTCGAGGTCCTTGCCCATCTGCGTGCTGTCTTGGGTGCCCATGCGGCACCACTCGCTGCCCACGCAGGTCTTCACGGTGCGCAGCGCCTTGGCATAGGCGTGGCCGCTGGGCATGCCAATGTCCTTCCACACGTTGACCAGGTCTTCCTTCTTCACGCCCAGCAAATCGATGCGCTGGCCGCCCGTGACCTTGATGGTGGGGATGTTGTACTTGTCGGCGGCATCGGCAATGCGGCGCAGCTCGTCGGCCGTGGTCTCTCCCCCCCACATGCGGGGGATGACGCTGTAGGTGCCGTCCTTTTGGATGTTGGCGTGGCTGCGCTCGTTGATGGCGCGACTTTGCGGGTCGTCCTTGGCGTCCTTGGGCCAGGTGCTGATCAGGTAGTAGTTGACGGCGGGGCGGCAGGTGGCGCAGCCGTTGGGCGTCTTCCAGTCCAAAAACTTGAACACGTCGGCAATGGTCAGCAGCTTGTTGGTGCGAATGGCCTCGCGCACCGCCTGGTGGCCGTGGTCGGTACAGCCGCACATGGCCTTGGTCTTGGGGGTTGCGCTGTAGTCGCCGCCGGCCGTGAACATGATGATTTGCTCGACCAGCCCGGTGCACGAGCCGCACGATGCGCTGGCCTTGGTGTGCTTGCGCACTTCATCGAGCGTGAACAGGCCTTTGTCCTTGATCGCCTTGCAGATCGCGCCCTTGGTCACCCCGTTGCAGCCGCACACCTCGTCGCTGTCGGCCATGGCCGATGCCTTGCTCTGTCCCTGGTGGCCCACGTCGCCGATGTTGCTCTCGCCAAACATCAGCTTGTCGCGAATGTCGCTCACGCTGCGGCCGTCGCGCAGCAGCTTGAAGTACCAGCTCCCGTCCACCGTGTCGCCATACAGGCAGGCGCCCACCAGCTTGTCGTCCTTGATGACGAGCTTTTTGTAAACACCGCCAAAGGGGTCGCTCATCACGATCTCTTCGGTGTTCTCGCCGCCTTGGAAGTCGCCCGCGCTGAACAGATCGATGCCCGTGACTTTGAGCTTGGTGGACGTGAGCGAGCCCTGGTAGCGGCCTATGCCGAACTCGGCCAAATGGTTGGCCAGCACCTTGCCCTGCTCAAACAGCGGGGCCACCAGGCCATAGGCAATGCCCCGGTGTGCGGCGCACTCGCCCACGGCGTAGATGCGGGCGTCGGTGGTGGTCTGCAGCGTGTCGCTCACCACAATGCCGCGGTTCACGTACAGGCGCATTTTTTCGGCCAGCGCGGTGTTGGGGCGGATGCCCACGGCCATCACCACCAAGTCGGCGGGCACCTCGGTGCCGTCCTTGAACTTGACGGCGGCCACGCGGCCTTCGGCGTTGCCCACCAGTTCCTGGGTCTGCGCTTTCATCAGGAACTGCATGCCGCGCTCTTGCAGCGACTTTTGCAGCATCTTGCCGGCCACGTCGTCCAGTTGGCGCTCCATCAGCCAGTCGCCCACATGCACCACGCTCACTTGCATGCCGCGCTTCATCAGGCCGTTGGCGGCCTCCAGGCCCAGCAGGCCGCCGCCGATCACCACTGCGTGCTTGTAGGTGGCGGCAGCGTCAATCATGGCCTGGGTGTCGGCAATGTCGCGGTAGGCCAGCACGCCTTGCAGATCTTTGCCGGGGATGGGCAAGATAAAGGGGTTGGAGCCTGTGGCGATGATGAGGCGGTCGTACTCGGCGGTGATCACATCGCCGTCCTTGCTGGTGGCGCTCACCACGCGGCGCACGCGGTCCACATCATTGACCGTGAAGCCGGTGTGCAGCGTGATGCGGTTGTCGGCGTACCACTGCCAGTCGTTGAGGATGATCTCGTCGATGGTCTGCTCGCCAGCCAGCACCGGCGACAGCAGAATGCGGTTGTAGTTGGGGTGCGGCTCGGCCCCGAAGACCGTGATGTCATACATATCGGGGGCAATCTTGAGCAGCTCTTCCAGCGTGCGCACACCGGCCATGCCATTTCCCACCATCACCAGTTTGGGCTTTTTCATCGTGACTCCGTCGGTTCCATCGCCAGGGGCGAATCGAAAAGCAAAAAAGGCGTCCACACGATGCCGTCTCGAGTTCTCGAAACCGCATGTGGGGACGCCTTCGTCCGTGCAACCCTTCTGTGCGCCGTTGCACCGGTGAATTGCGCGACCCGCTTGGGTCGTTGCTGGTGTTAAGCAATGCCTGTGCCAGATTGGACGCACTGGTGTGGGGCGCTAGGACGGTACGCAATCAACAGGCTGGCCTGCCCAGGCTCTGCATCTGCAGCCTCTGGCGGTCTGTTGCCGTGCCGGCGTACCCCGCTGCTCGGTCATCGCGAGTCTGTAATTGACGAGCAGGCCTTCTGGGCACGCCGTTCAATCGCTTCGCTATGCCCATTCTTGGGTGCTTGAGTTCGCCGAGCTGTTGGCTCTTGCACCCATTTGGTTCGGGTCTAAATTGAATGACGCGTTTTGTTGAATTAATGGCGGTGAAAAATCCATTGATAAAAGCGATCGAAATATCGCTTTTAGTGTCTGATTTGTGCGTTGAGCCGTCCAAATCCCGGTGTGTGAAACATTTCTTTTCATTTATGCTGATTGCGCAGCGGTGCTCTCGGTTTGGGGCAGTGGCGGCCTCTTAGGCAAAGAGTTCACTGGCGTGTTGGCGTGAAGTGGCTTTTCAGGAGTTATCTATGCGAATGAACCTGCCTGTTGTCTCTCAGGAGTACCCTTTCCCTAAAGGCGAAACACTGGTCTCGACGACCGATCTGAAGGGGCGCATCCTCTACTGCAACCCCATGTTTGTGGAGGTCAGCGGCTACGAAAGGCAAGAGTTGCTGGGTCAGCCCCACAACATGATCCGCCACCCTGAGATGCCAGAAGAGGCCTTTCGCGACATGTGGGACACCATCGCAAAGGGCATCCCCTGGTCCGCCGCCGTGAAGAACCGCCGCAAAAACGGCACCTACTACTGGGTGATGGCCAATGTCACGCCTCTCATGCAAGGGGACCAGCCCGTGGGCTACATGTCGGTGCGCACCGAAGCTACCCGCGAGCAGATTCAGCAGGCCGAGCAGCTGTACAAGACCATGCGGGCCGAGAAAGAGGCCGGTACCTTGGTGCACAAGCTGCGTGCCGGGCGATTGATCAAAGACAACCTGTGGGGGCGTACCACTGAGCTGCTGCGCTTGGGCGCGCTGGGCAAGATGCTGCTGAGCATGTGCGCTGTGGTGCTTGCCGCCTGGCTGGCTGCATCGGCAGGGGGGCACAGCCTGTCGCTGGTGTCTGGCTTGGCCTGGTTGGGTGTTCTGGCCTTGGCCGTGGGGGCGGCCGCCTATTTGCACAACGTGACGATTGCCCCCCTGAACCAGATGCTGCTGTGGGCCAACCGCATGGCGGCGGGGGACTTGACCCAGAAGATTCAAGTGTCGCGCGATGACACCGCAGGGCATTTGCAAAAAGCCCTGGCCCAGCTCAATGTGAATTTGCTCTCCATCGTGCGCGATGCGCGCCAGGAGGCCGAGCGCATGCAGTTGTCCACCCAGGAAATCGCGCAAGGCAACCAGGACCTGTCAGCGCGCACCGAATCCCAGGCGAGCAACCTGGAACAGACGGCGGCTTCGATGGAGGAGATCACCGGCACCGTGCGGCAAACTGCCGAGTCTGCCCGCCGTGGCACCGAGCTGGCCACCCAAGCCACTTCGGTGGCTGAGCACAGCAGCGAAGTCGTCAACAGCGTGGCCGCTACCATGAAGCAGATCCAATCCGCCTCCGGGCGTATCAGCGAGATCACGCAGTTGATCGACAGCATTGCCTTCCAGACCAATATCCTTGCGTTGAACGCTGCGGTGGAGGCCGCCCGTGCGGGCGAGCAGGGCAGAGGCTTTGCGGTGGTGGCTTCGGAGGTGCGCAGCCTGTCGCACCGCACCCTCGCGGCCGCCAAAGAGATTCGGCAATTGATTGACGACTCGGCTAACAAGGTGCAAGAAGGCAACGTGAAGACGGACATGGCGCAAAAAACCATGTCTGAGTCACTGGACCTGGTGCGCCGGGTGAATGCACTGATGGGCGAAATCCACGGTGCCTCCAGCGAACAACTCAGCGGCATCTCTCAAGTGAACTCTGCCGTGGCTCAGTTGGACACCATCACCCAACAAAACGCAGCACTGGTCGAAGAAAATGCCGCATCTGCCATGCAATTGAGCACCCAAGCCAAGTCTGTCTCAGAGACGGTGCAGGTGTTCCGCATTGATGCATCGTCCAGCGCACGCAGCGTGGACGCTGTGGCGCTGCGCAAGTCCATGAAGGCAGATTCAGGCCAGAGGGCATTGGCTGAGGCTTGAGGCCTGTGGGCTGCAATCGCCTGGACTGGCGGCCTTTGCGCAGGGTTGGGCACACAATGCCAGCATGCGAATCATGAAGCAGCTCAATCACCTAGGTTCTGCCGTCTTGCTGGCAGTGGTCGTCATGCTGGCCGCCATTCTCTTGCTGCACAGTGGAGGGCTGGTGGTTGACTGGAAGCCCAAAACCACGCCGTATCGTTTGGTCAGCAACCCCTTCATTGGATGGAGTCTGGTGCTGGTCCTGGGGGCGTGGCTGTGGTGGATACGCAAAGGGCCGCCACTGGCGCAATGCGTGGCGGCCCTGTTGCTCGTCGGCTTTGTTTGGTGCCTGGCCGCTGTCACTGCGCTGTTTTGGGATGCTTTTTTGTCTCCCGTTCTGGTGTGCGCGGCGTTGCCTGTGCAGCTCGCGGCGATCAGCACGCTTCGGTCTTTGGTGAACGAGCGTGGCGTGGCCCCACCGGGTTAGTGTTTCACGTCAACCTGGCCGTGCCCTTGGCTGGGTTGCCCCCGGATCTGCGCTACCGATGACAGGCGGTGGCCTCAAGTGCTCTCCCGCACCGTCAATTCAAACCCCAGGTTCACCGAGTTGCTCTCGGGCCGTTGCCCTTGCATCAGGGCCAGCAGCATGCGTGCTCCGGCCTCGCCCATGGCAGCGCGGGGGGTGCGCACCGTGGTCAGGGGGGGCAGCATCTGGTCGCTGCCCGCGAGGTCGTTGAAGCCTGCAATGGCCACGGTGCCCGGCACGGCAATGCCCAGGCGCTGGGCGGCGAGCAGGCCACCTTGGGCCAAGTCGTCGTTGCAAAAGAAGATGGCGTCCACCTGCGGGCGGGTGCGCACGATGTCTTCGAGCAAGGTGGCACCCAGGCGGATGGAGGAGGGCTCGGGGCTGAGCACCTCCAGTTTGGCGTCATACAGGCCTGCATTACGCAGGCAGCGCCGGTAGCCCTCGGCGCGTTGCAGCGTGCGGGGGTCTAGCTGGGCGGCCGCAAAGGCAATGTGGCGGTAGCCGCGTTGCAGCAGGTGCTCGGCCATGGCATAGCCCGCGTCTTGCTGCGAAAAGCCGGTGCAGTACACGCCTGCGGCGGCTGTCACCTCCATCAGGTGCACGCAGGGCACGCCGCTGGCGGCAATCATCTGGCGGGCGTTTTCGGTGCGGTCAAAGCCCGTGACCAGCAGGCCTGCCGGGCGGTGGGCCAGGTAGGTGCGCAGCAGTTGCTCTTCCTCCAGCGGGTCGTAGTGGGTCACGCCGATCAAGGCCTGATAGCCCAGGGGAAAGAGCACGCGGTGCACGGCATCCAGCACATCCACAAACAAAGCGTTGGACAGCAACGGCACCAGCACGGGCACCTGCACGCTGCGTTGCGATGCCAGGGCGCGCGCTGCGGGGTCAGGCACATAGCCCAGTTGCTGCACGGCGACCTTTACGCGGTCGACCAAGTCTTGCGCTACGCCACGTTCGCCCCGCAAAGCGCGCGATGCGGTGATGGGGCTCACGCCGGCGGCTTTGGCCACGTCGCTCAGGGTGATGCGGCCACTGGAGCGGCGTTTGCTGTCGGGTTTGGTCAAGGGTTTTCCCTCGTTGGGGTTTGAGGATGTGGATTTAGGATAGCGCTGTCCTTGCTCTGGAACAAGGCGGAATTCCCTATTCTGTGGCAATTTCGACAGGAATCCGGTCTCGCAGCACACCAATAGGCGGTGTGCTTTTTTAGAATTTAATGGGATAGCGCTACCAATATGTCTGTGAACAGTTCTTCGGTGTTTTTGGTGGTCATGGGGGTGGCGGGTTGTGGCAAGTCCAGCCTGGGTCAGTCCCTGGCGGCTGCGCTGCAACTGCCGCTGATTGAGGGGGATGACCACCACAGCGCCGCCAGCCGCACCAAGATGAGCCAGGGCGTGCCTTTGACCGATGCCGACCGCGAGGGTTGGCTGACGGAGTTGGGCCAGTTGCTGCAGGCCCAGCCTGAAGGGGCTGTGTTGACCTGCTCAGCGCTCAAAAAAGCCTACCGCGACCGGTTGCGTGCCGCTTGCCCCTCGCTGCGCTTTGCGTTCTTGCAGATTGACCGGGCTGAGTCGGAAGCCCGCGTCAAGGCGCGCGCACAAACCCATTTTTTCTCGGCAGCGCTGGTGGACAGCCAGTTCGCCACGCTCGAATCCCCCACGGGCGAGCCCGGCGTGCTGACGCTGGACGCCGCCTTACCTTTGTCCACGCTGGAGCAGCAGGCCTGCGCCTGGCTCACTACCCTGGAGGCCGCATGAGCGCCGCATCTCCTTCTTCGCCCGCACCCGCTCCGCAGGGTGAGGGCAGCACGGCCAGCAGCCGTTTCACCCGCATCGCCAGTGTGCTGATGGCCTTGTGCCTGGGCACCATGGCCGTGGCCGTTTTCTCCAACGTGGTGCTGCGCTACGGCTTTGGCAGTGGCGTGCCCGCCAGCGAAGAGCTGTCGCGCTTGCTGTTTGTCTGGATGGTGTTCATCGGTGCTGCGGCGGCTTACCCCGCCGGTGAGCACATGGCCTTTACCAGCCTGGCGGGTCTGCTGGCCCGCAAGCCGCTGGCGTTTGGGCTGCTCACGGCAGTGATTCGGCTGCTGGTGATTGCGGCTTGCGTGATGTTGGGCTGGGGAGCCTGGCAGCAGGTGGTGGTGGGCATGGGCAGCCATTCGGTGGTGCTGGGGTACTCGTCGGCCCTGCTGCCGTTGCCTGCCTTGTTGTGTGCGCTGGCCATTGGCGTGATGGCTTTGGTGGAACTGGTGCAGCGCAAGCCGCTGGACCTGGGCCACGGTGCGGAGGTGGAGTGATGTTGGGAATGACACCTGAAGCCATGGCCTTCGTGGTCTTTTCGGTGGGCATGTTGGTGCTGATGGGCACGGGCATGAACATGGGCCTGGCCCTGGTGCTCACGGGCGCTGGCATGGCCTGGGTGCTGGATTTTTGGGACACGCAACTGCTGGCCCAGAACCTGGTAGCGGGGGTGGACAGCTTTCCGCTGCTGGCGGTGCCGTTCTTCATCCTGGCTGGGGAGCTGATGAACTCGGGCGGCATCAGCCGCCGCATCATTGACATGGCCCAGGCCTGGGTGGGGCACATCCGTGGCGGCCTGGGCTACGTGGCCATCGGCGCAGCGGTGCTCATGGCCAGCATGAGTGGCTCAGCCCTGGCAGACACGGCCGCGTTGGCCACCATCTTGCTGCCCATGATGCGCCAGCAAGGCTACCCCATGAACACCTCGGCGGGGCTGATCGCCTCGGGCGGCATCATCGCGCCCATCATCCCGCCGTCCATGCCGTTCGTGATCTATGGCGTGACAACCAACACCTCGATTTCGGCGCTGTTTGTCTCGGGCATCGTGCCTGGGTTGATGATGGGTGCCGGTTTGATATTCGCCTGGCGCTGGGTGCTGCGCGACCTGGACTTGCCCAAGGGCGAGCCACTGCCGGTGAAAGACCGCCTGCGTGCCACTGCCCGTGCGTTCTGGGCCATGCTCATGCCGCTCATCATCATCGGGGGCATGAAGTCGGGCGTTTTTACGCCCACCGAGGCTGCCGTGGTGGCCGCGTTCTATGCGCTGGTGGTGGCGCTGTTCATCCACCGCGAAATGCGCGTGCCCGAAATCTACGGTGTGCTGGTGCGGGCGGCCAAAACCACCTCCATCGTCATGTTCCTGTGCGCTGGCGCGCAAGTGGCCAGCTACATGATCACGCTGGCCGACCTGCCCAATGTTCTGACTAACTGGCTGGGGCCGTTGGTGCAAAGCCCGCGCCTGTTGATGGCCGTGATGATGATCGTGCTGGTGCTGATTGGCACGGCACTGGACCTCACGCCCACCATCCTGATCTTTGCTCCGGTGATGTTGCCCATCGCCGTGAAGGCGGGGATCGACCCGGTGTATTTCGGCCTGATGTTCGTGCTCAACGGCGCCATTGGCCTCATCACACCGCCTGTGGGCACCGTGCTCAACGTGGTGGCTGGCGTGGGGCGCATTTCCATGCACAGCGTCATCAAGGGCGTGAACCCTTTTCTGCTCACTTATGTGCTCATCCTGGCGCTGCTGGTCGTGTTCCCGCAGATCGTGACTGCGCCCGTCGTCTGGCTGAGATGACGTAGCCCCTGAGTCGTTTGATTTTTCCTCTGTCTTTTCCTCCCTCACCACAATGGAGACAACCATGAAAACCTTCCGTCGCACCCTTTTGGCCGCCTTGTCGGTGGCTGCGCTGGCCTGCTCGTTTCAGGCCGCTGCGCAAGACTTCAAGCCGCGCATCATCCGCTTTGGTTACGGGCTTAACGAAGTCTCCAACCAGGGCCGTGCCACCAAGCTGTTTGCCGAAGAGGTCGAGAAAGCCTCGGGCGGCAAGATGCGGGTGCGCGCTATTGGCGCGGCCGCGCTGGGCTCTGATTTGCAAATGCAGCAGGCGCTGATTGGCGGTGCGCAAGAGATGATGGTGGGCTCCACCGCCACCCTGGTCGGCATCACCAAAGAAATGGCCATTTGGGACACCCCCTTTCTGTTCAACAACGCCAGGGAAGCCGATGTGGTGCTGGACGGCCCCGTGGGCCAGAAGGTGATGGACAAGCTGCAGGAAAAAGGCCTGGTGGGCCTGGTTTACTGGGAGAACGGCTTTCGCAACCTCACCAACAGCAAACGCCCCGTGGCCAAGCTGGAGGACATGAACGGCATCAAGCTGCGCGTGATGCAGAACAACGTCTTCCTCGACAGCTTCAAGACCCTGGGCGCCAACGCCGTGCCGCTGCCATTCTCTGAACTGTTCACCGCGCTGGAAACCAACACCGTGGATGGCCAGGAGAACCCCTTCAACACCATCTTGTCGAGCAAGTTCTATGAGGTGCAGAAGTACCTCACCGTCACCAACCACGTCTACAGCCCCTGGATCGTGCTGGTGAGCAAGAAGTATTGGGATGGTCTGTCAAAGGCCGAGCAAAAGGTGCTGCTGGACGCGGCCAAAAAGAGCCGCGACTTTGAACGCCAAGACACCCGAGCCGAAGCCGACAAGGCACTGGCCGACTTGAAGGCTAAGGGCATGCAGGTCAACGACCTGCCCGCTGCCGAAGCGGCCCGCATGCGCGAGAAACTGGCGGCGGTGAACGCCAGCATCGCCGCCAACGTGGGCGAAGCCCTGTGGAAGGAAGTGCAGGGCGCTGTGGCGCAAGCACGCCCCGCCAAGTGAGCGCAGGGCAGGGAGTAGGCTCAGGGTGGGCTTCCACCCTGACGGCGTAGTCAAACCGTCCACGCAAAAGCCAGCGGCCCTTGGGCCGCTGGCTTTTGTGCTTTTCACGGTCTGTCACTGTGGATGCCGGGCACAGGCCTGCCGCGCAACCAGCGCCTGGCTTGGTAACCAGACGTCTCATCAAGGCATCTACGGTTGCATTCAACGCACAGATGGGCTGAAATGTTCTAAGAACCTGTTCAATGCCTTTTCGGGGATCGCATTGGAGTGCAATCGGGATGAGTGGATGCTTCGGGTGCGCCGCATGGGCTCGTGCCCATGCAAGCAGCCGGGGCATCCAATCGCCCGATTTCACTCCAACCCTTCGGGCAAGTGGCTTGCCGGGCGGTCTGCGTTGTTGCAACGCTTGCCAATAGCACGGGCTATTGGCTGCGCGCTGCGCCTAGCAGCCCATCCCTGCAAGCCACTTGTGCGACCCCGAAAAGGCATTGAACAGGTTCTGAAGCCTGCTCAATTCTTTTTGGGTAGAGCCCTGAAGGGGCTTGAACAGGTCGGTTCATCCATCGTGCTTTGCGCTCTACCGGGAGGTTGCCATGACCGTTGTTGCCGAAATCCTGAAATCCAAACCCGACGCCACCGTGCACACCGTGCGCCCCGCCGATTCGGTGTTGGACGCCTTGCGCCTGATGGCCGAAAAGGGCATTGGAGCCCTGCTGGTGACACAGGACGATGACCGCATCGTGGGCATCTTCACCGAGCGCGACTACGCCCGCAAGATTGCATTGCTGGGCCGCACATCGGCCGCCACCCAGGTGCGCGATGTGATGACCCCCGATGTGCTGTTTGTGCGACTGCACCAGACCAGCGAGCAGTGCATGCAGATCATGAGCAACAACCGCTTGCGCCACTTGCCGGTGGTCGAGAACGAGAAGCTCGTGGGCATGATCTCCATTGGAGACTTGGTCAAGGACATCATCTCAGAGCAAAAATTCATCATCGAGCAGCTGGAGCAATACATCACCGGCCACCGTTGATTCAAGCCCCTGGCGCGCTGCGCAAGGGGGCCGCCCGCTGCTGCGTCAGCGTTGCAAGCGGAAATGTGCCATCGCGCTGCTGACCTGATCGGCCTGCGAGCGCAGTCCCTGCGATGCAGCAGCGGTTTCCTCCACCAGGGCGGCGTTTTGCTGGGTCATGCGGTCCATGTGCCCCACCGCCTCCAGCACCTGCGAGATGCCTGAGGCTTGCTCGGTGCTGGCGCTGCTGATCTCGGCCATGATGCCGCTGACCCGGGCAATCGCCTGCACGATGCCTTGCATGGCCTGGCCCGCGCTGTCGGCCTGGCGAGAGCCTTCGTCCATGCGCTGCACCGAATCGGTGATGAGTGCCTTGATCTCATGGGCGGCCTGGGCTGAGCGCTGGGCGAGGCTGCGCACCTCGCTGGCCACCACCGCAAAGCCCCGCCCTTGCTCGCCTGCGCGGGCCGCCTCCACCGCTGCATTCAGCGCCAGGATGTTGGTCTGGAACGCAATGGAGTCGATCACCCCGGTGATGTCTGCGATCTTGCGTGAGCTTTCGTGGATGCCCTGCATGAACGCGACCACCTTTTGCACTTGCGCGCCGCCGTGCTCTGCTTCTTCGCTGGCCTGGCGGGCCAGTGCGTGGGCCTGGTTGGCGCTTTGGCTGTTGGCGTTCACCGTCTGGTTCAGGGTTTCCATCGATGCGGCGGTTTGCTCCAGCGCGCTGGCTTGCTGCTCGGTGCGCGCACTCAGGTCTTGCGTGCCTGTCGCAATCTCGACGGATGCTGTGTGCACCGTAGCGATGGACTGCTGAATGCCTTGCACCGTGTGTGCCAGGGCTCGGGTGGATTGGTGCAGCGCACGGGCGATGTCGCCAAACTCGTCGTGGGTGTTCAGTTGCAGAGGGTGGCCCAGGTCGCCCGCCGCCAGGGCCCGGGCAGCGCCCAGGGTTTGCTGCACGGCGGCTTGCGCCTGGCGCACCGTGGCCAGGCTCACCCACAGGGTCACCACCAGGGCGGCCAGCAGTGCGGCGCTGAACCACCACATGAAGCGCTGTGCCTGTGCCACCCGCTCTTCCAGTAGGGTGTCCAGGGTTTCGTAGCCTTTGGCGATGAGGGCAAATTGGGTGTCGATAGCCTCGGTCAGGCTGGCGAAGTAGGCTTTGGGGGCATGGCTCAGCTCGGTGGGCGCGAGCAGTTGCTCTTGCATGGTTTGTAGTGCCCGGCTGGCACCTTCTGCGGCCTGCTTTTGTGCAGTGGCCAGTGCGCGCTGCACCCGCGGGTCGGCCTCGCCAGAGCGGCTGAGCAGTGCCTGGGCCTTGTCGGCCTGCAAGCGGGCGGTGGTCACCACAGTCAGGATGGCGGCGCGGTCCGCGGGGCTCAGCTCGCGGCGCGTGAGGGCTGCGGCGCCCAGTGCGCGGGCCTGGCCCAGCGATTCGGTCAGACCGGGCAAGTGCTCCAAGGCACCCGACATCAGGTAGTAGCTGGCGGCCTCGGGATCCAGTGTCAACGTAGAGGCATCCAGCACTTGGTACAGCCAGTCCAGCTGCAGCCTGATGAGTGCTGTGTGGGCGCGAAAGCTATCAGGCGCCTTGGTGCTCGGCGCAACGACCAGTGTCGTGAGTGCGCCCCAATCGGCTTGCACCTGCTGGGCCAGTGGCTGCAGTTTGCGGTTATGTGCGCTGCTGGCCAGGGCTGTGGCCGATTGCAGTGCCTGGGCCAGTGCTGCTTGCACCTCAGCCTGCTTTTTCTCACGTTGCGCGATGAAGTCTGTGTTGCCTGACAGGGCTCCGTTCGAGAGGCCCCGGTGCTGCTGGCTTAACTGAATGAGGCGCAGCACCTGCTCGGCAGGCTTGAGGCCGGATTGCTCGGTCTGCCCGCTGCGCAGGGCCTCATAGCGTGCTTGCAGCACCAGGGCCGAGGCAACAATGGCCAGCAGGGAGCTGGCCGCGCACACCAGTGCAAATTTTTGCCAGAGTTTGAGGCGCGCAATCAGCGCATTCATCCTGGTGGTTCCCATGTTGATTTGGCGACTCTCATGCGACAGAGTCCGCAATTCAGTTTAGGCCCGCCCCAGGGGGGCGGGGGTGAGGTGCACGCTCAGGCAGCGGTTTTTTCTACATGGGTTTGACGTGTGTATAAAAAGTCGATCACCGCCTTGCGGTACTGCACGTAGTGCGGGTCTTCCGCCAGCTCCACGCGCTTGCGCGGGCGGGGCAAGTCCACGTGCAGCACCTCGCCGATGGTGGCGGCGGGGCCGTTGGTCATCATCACGATCTTGTCGGACAGCAGCACGGCCTCGTCTACGTCGTGCGTCACCATGACCACGGTGCTTTGGGTGCGCGCCACGATTTCCAGCAACTCGTCTTGCAGCTTGGCGCGGGTCAGGGCGTCCAGCGCGCCAAAGGGCTCGTCCATCAGCAGCACCTGGGGCTCCATGCTCAGCGCACGGGCAATGCCCACGCGCTGCTTCATGCCGCCCGATATTTCGCCGGGGCGCTTTTGGCCCGCATGCGTCAGGCCCACCAGGGCCAGTGCGGCGTCGGTGCGGGCCTTGAGCTGTGCTTTGTTTTCCTTGGCACCAAAAACGCGCTCCACGGCCAGGTAGATGTTGTCAAAGCAAGTGAGCCAGGGCAGCAGAGAATGGTTCTGGAACACCACCGCGCGTTCAGGGCCAGGGCCCTTGATCTCTTTGTTGGCGCAGATCAGCACCCCGTGGGTGGGGGTGGTGAGGCCTGCAATCAGGTTCAGCAGGGTGGACTTGCCGCAGCCCGAGTGCCCAATCAGCGCCACGAACTCGCCTTTGGCAATGTGAAGGTCGATGTCGCGCAGCGCCGGAAACAGCCCCTTGGCGGTTTTGAACGTTTGCTCAACGCCCTGGACTTCGATGAACTTGGTCGATAGCGATGCATGGGTCGATGGTGCGGTGGCGTTCATGCTTTGACCTCTTCAAAAGTAAATGCGGTGGCCAGCTTGATGAGTGCGTACTCCAGCACCAGCCCGACGATGCCGATCACGAAGATCGCGATGATGATGTTCTTGACGTTCAGGTTGTTCCACTCGTCCCACACCCAAAAGCCGATGCCTACGCCGCCCGTGAGCATCTCGGCCGCCACGATCACCAGCCATGCTGTGCCCACGGCCAGGCGGATGCCGGTCAGCATGTAGGGCAGCACGGCGGGGAAGAGGATCTTGGTGGCGATCTTCCACTCCGACAGTTGCAGTACGCGGGCCACGTTCATGTAGTCCTGCGGCACGCGTTGCACGCCCACGGCGGTGTTGATGACCATGGGCCAGATGGAGCAGATGAAGATGGTCCAGATGGCGGCCGGGTTGGCACCCTTGAACACCAGCAGGCCAATGGGCAGCCACGCTAGCGGCGACACCGGGCGCAGCAGGCTGATGAGCGGGTTGAACATGCGCGACAGGAAGTTGAAGCGCCCGATGACAAACCCGGCCGGAATGCCCACCAGCGCCGCCAGCCCAAAGCCCACCGCCACGCGCTGCAGGCTCATTAGCACGTTCCAGCCCACGCCCTGGTCGTTGGGGCCATTGCGGTAGAAGGGGTTGCTGAACACCTCCACCGCCTGGCCCCAGGTCTCCAGCGGGCCGGGGATGCTCTTGCCCGTGGAGACGGACACCATCGACCAGACCGCCAGCAGCAGCGCAATGCCGCAGGCGGGTGGCAACACCGCCATCCAGAAGTTGCGCGACCACGCCGCCATGTCGCGGCCAGCGGCCTTGGTGGGGGTGGATGCCATGGTTTTTGAGGTGTTTTGGGCTGTAGCGCTCATGGGTAAAGCGCTAGGCGCTATGGAGTTTGTAGCGGGCTTGTCCGCGTGGGGCGCGGCATCCAGCGGGGTGTGAAAAACAGCACTGACCATGGCGATCTCCTGGTTTCATCGTGGGGGATGGCGGGGCGTGGGGGTTGCGATGAAGGGGCGGGCCTCAGGCCTTGAGCTTGAAGCCGTCGGCGTACTTCTTGGGGTCCTTGCCGTCCCACACCACGCCGTCGATCAGCTTGTGGCTGCGCATGTCGCTCTTGGGCAGCGGCGTTTTGGACGCGGTGGCGGCCTGCTTGTACAGATCGATCCGGTTGATGGCCTTGGCCACGCCCGCGTAGTCGGGGTGATCCTTGAGCAGACCCCAGCGCTTGTGCTGGGTGAGGAACCACATGCCGTCAGACAGGTAGGGGAAGTTCACCGCGCCGTCGTTGTAGAACTTCATGTGGTTCGGGTCGTCCCAGCTCTTGCCCATGCCGTCCTGGTAGCGGCCCAGGATGCGCTGGTTGATCGCGTCCACACTGGTGTTCACATAGGCCTTGCCCGCAATGGTTTCGGCCATCTTGTTCTTGTTGGCCAGGCCTTCGTCGATCCAGCGGCCCGCTTCCAGGATGGCGGCTGTCACGGCGCGGGCGGTGTTGGGGTACTTTTGCGCAAACTCTGCCGTGGTACCCAGCACCTTCTCGGGGTGGTCTTGCCAGATGGCTTGTGTGGTGCTGGCCGTGACCCCGATGCCGTCCATGATGGCGCGCTGGTTCCAGGGCTCGCCCACGCAAAAGCCGTCCATGTTGCCCACGCGCATGTTGGCCACCATTTGCGGTGGGGGCACGGTGATGACCTTGGCGTCCTTCATGGGGTCAATGCCATGCGCGGCCAGCCAGTAATACAGCCACATGGCGTGGGTGCCGGTGGGGAAGGTTTGGGCAAAGGTGTATTCGCGCTTTTCGCTGGCCATCAGCTTGGCCAGCCCGGCGCCGTTCACAGCGCCCTTGTCCGCCAGCTTTTTAGACAGCGTGATGGCCTGGCCGTTGTGGTTCAGGTTCATCAGCACGGCCATGTCTTTCTTGGGGCCGCTCACGCCCAGATGCACGCCATACACCAGGCCATACAGCACGTGGGCAAAGTCCAGCTCGCCGTTCACGAGCTTGTCGCGCACACCGGCCCAGCTGGCTTCCTTGGTGGGGATGATGGTGACGCCGTACTTCTTGTCGATGCCCAACACCGAGGCCATCACCACGCTGGCGCAGTCGGTCAGCGGGATGAAACCGATCTTGACCTCTTTCTTCTCAGGCGCATCTGAGCCCTGGGCGTGGACAAGCGCACGCAGTGCGGGGCTGACACCCACGGCACCCACGGTGGCCGCTTGCAGCACGGTGCGGCGGTGGAGGCTGGTTTTCAACAAATCGGTCATGGCACATCCCTCAAGGGCAAGTCGGTGAAGAAAACAAAAAAGGCGTCCTCACGCCTGGCACGGCTGCCGGGGCAGCGCGTTGCAAGGGTGGGGACGCCTTTGTCCTGGGTGGAGCCTGGAACGGGTCCGGGGCTCCTTGCCAGCACCTACCCGCCGTTGGGTCTGTGCTGTCAGTGGTCAGACCAGCATTGGTCTTGCACTGTGCAATGCAAGGGGCGTGCCAGAACTCGCTGCGCCATGTTGGCGCATAGATGGCTATTGATTTGATAGCTGCCTACGCTTGATTCATAAGCGCTAGGAGGTTGTGTGGTTTCGAACAGAGTTGCCGCAACGGCGGTGAGGGGATTGCACAGCGTTTGTGCGGCGCACCATTTGGGGCGAGGTCTGCGGCCTTGGGCGTGGCCCAGACGAGGGATAGCAAGCCAAGGGCCTACGCTGGCCGCACCGCACCGCACCGCACCGCACCGCAGCGAGGGCATCGTCCCTCTTCCCGAATCATGCGAGCGATTCGAGAGGAGGGGGAAGGCGCGTATCGCCTCAGGGGGATGCTCTGTGCGTCAGCCCAGCAGGTCCATCACGTCCAGCATGCGCTGCGCCACGTCCACGAGCTTGAGGCCCTTGTCCATGGCCGTTTTGCGCAGCTTGTCGTAGGCGGCTTGTTCACTCAGGCCCTGGCGCTGCATGAGCAGGCCCTTGGCGCGGTCGATGGTTTTGCGGTCTTTGAGCTCGGTCTTGGCGCCGGCCAGCTCGGCACGCAGGGCCTGCTCGTGCTGAAAGCGCGCCATCGCCACATCCAGAATGGGGCGTATGCGCTGCGGTGCCAGCCCCGCCACGATGTAGGCGGACACGCCCGCGGCCACCGCGTCCTTGACGTGCGAGGTGTCCTCGTCGTTGGTGAACATAACGATGGGCCGACGCGCATCGCGCGTGGCCATCACCACGTGCTCCAGCGCATCGCGGGCTTCGCTCTCGGCGTCCACGATGATCAGGTCGGGCTGCAACTGCGCCAGCCGGTCGCTCAAGAAGACATCGGCGGGCAGTGTGGCAACGAGGTTGAAGTTGTTCTCCAGCAGACCAATGCGCAACGCCTTGGAGCGCTGCGCCTGCAGCAGCGCGTGCTCATCATCCGGGTCGGTCACGGCCAGGTCGGGGGCAACCACCACGATACGTAATGCCTCATTCATACCACTACTTTAAGCAAGATTTACGCCACATTTTGGTGCACTGCTGCGGTGCACAGGGCGGTGGCTTGCGCTGCCGTGGCTTACGGGGCCTGAAACTTGCTAATAAATGTAACCCTGGCAGGGCATACCCGATGGTGCGGGGCCCCGCTGCTCTTCTATACCTCCGGTCACTTGATCATTCATCTCATATTCAGGAGCCCACTGCATGAAGAATCACATTGCGCGTCGCCGTTTCCCGGTGGCCTTGGCACTGCTGCCCGCCCTGGTGGCGGCGGCCCTGCTGGCCGGGTGCGGCAAGGTGCCAGACACCCTCAAGATCGGCGTAGCCCAGCCCCTGACTGGCCCGCTGGGCGCGCTGGGGCAAGACTTGCTCAACGGTGTGAACTTGGCCGTGCAAGAGCTGAACAAGGACGGCTTCGTGGTGGACGGCAAGCGCGTCAAGCTGGAAGTGGTGGCGGTGGACGACAAGGCTGACGCAGCCACGGGCAAGCAGGTCGCCCAGCAACTGGTGGACGCCGGCGTGGTGGCGGTCATTGGCCACCTCAATTCGGGCGTGAGCATCGAGACGGCGCCTATCTACGCGGGCAAAAGCATCCCGCAGATCGCCATCTCCACCAACCCCAAGTTCACGCAACTGGGTTTTGACACCTCCTTTCGCATGGTGGCCAACGACACCTTGCAGGCGCGCGCCATTGGCTCGTTTGCGGCCACCCAGCTGGGCGCTGCCCGCTATGCTGCGCTGGACGACGGCACGCCTTATGGCAAAGGCCTGGCCGACGGCGCTGCTGCGCAGCTCAAGGTCGAGAACAGGGAGGTCCTGGTGCGCAAGTCGTTTGACGACAAGACGGTGGAGTTTGAAGCGCTCGCAGGCGAGCTGAAGGCCGCTCGCGTGGAGGTGATCGTCTCCACCCTCAACGACTTCCAGGCCCTGGCACTGCTCAAAGAGCTGCAGAAGGTGGGCCACACCAAGGTGCAACTGCTGGGTGGCGACACCATCAAGACCACCGACATGCTCAAGGGCGCAGGCCTGATCGAGGGGCTCTACGCCACTTCCCCCGTGCTGGAGGCCAAGGAGTTCACCACGGGCAAGCCGTTCCTCGAAAAGTACCTGGCTGCCTACAAAAAGCCTCCGGCTTACGGTGGCCACTACAGCTACGACAGCACCTATGTGCTGACCGCCGCGATCCAGAAGGCCAAGTCGGCCGACCCCAAAGAGATCACCAAAGCCATGCACGCCATCAACGGCTACGCCCCCGTCATCGGCACCATGAGCTGGGATGACAAGGGCGAGCAGCGCTATGGCGCCGTGGGCGTGTACGAACTGCGCGGCGGCAACTGGGAGCTGCGTATGCGGTCAGACCGTTGGTAAGACCGATGGGCCACGCTGTTGTGGGCAGGCTCTTACACTCGGGGCATGAGTTTGCTGATCCTGGGTATTGAATCTTCTTGCGACGAAACCGGCGTGGCGCTGGTGCGTTCATCGGGCACCGGTGTGCCCACCTTGTTGTCCCATGCGCTGCACAGCCAGATCGAAATGCACCAGGCCTACGGCGGTGTGGTGCCTGAGCTGGCCAGCCGCGACCACATCCGCCGCGTGCTGCCACTGGCCACGCAGGTGCTGCACGATGCTGGTCAGACCCTGACCGACGTGGACGTGGTGGCCTACACCCAGGGCCCCGGCCTGGCGGGTGCCTTGCTGGTGGGCGCGGGCGTGGCCTGTGCGCTGGGGGCTGCGCTGGGCAAGCCCGTGCTGGGCGTGCACCACCTGGAGGGGCATTTGCTCTCGCCCTTTCTGAGTGCAGACCCGCCAGAGTTTCCGTTTGTGGCGCTGCTCGTGTCGGGCGGCCATACCCAGCTCATGCGGGTGGACGGGGTGGGGCGCTACGAAATTTTGGGCGAAACCATTGACGACGCTGCGGGCGAGGCGTTTGACAAATCCGCCAAGCTCATGGGCCTGGGCTACCCCGGCGGGCCTGCCTTGTCGCGCCTGGCGCAGCAGGGCGATGCCACTGCCTTCAAGCTGCCACGGCCACTGCTGCACAGCGGCGATCTGGATTTTTCGTTTGCCGGGCTCAAAACGGCGGTGCTGACCCAGGCCAAAAAGCTGGGCGACGACCTGGAAGCCCGCAAGGCCGACCTGGCCGCCAGCACTGAGGCGGCAATTGTCGATGTGCTGGTGCGAAAGACCCTCACGGCCCTCAAGCAAACGGGCCTTAAGCGGGTGGTGGTGGCGGGCGGTGTGGGCGCCAACCGCCTGCTGCGCGAGCAACTCAACACGGCCTGCGAGAAAAACCGCGTGCGCGTGCACTACCCCGAGCTGCACCTGTGCACCGACAACGGCGCCATGATTGCCATGGCCGCCGCCATGCGCCTGCAATCCGGGCAACAGCAGGCCAACACTGCCTACGCCTTTGACGTGAAGCCGCGCTGGCCGTTGGATGCGATTACCGCCCCTGCGGGTTGATCAGCTTCGCTGCAGGATGTTTTGCTATTGAAAATATAGCTGCTAGCGCTTATTTATCAAGCGCTAGAGCCCAAAAACACCCAATATCAGAACGGATAGTGGCGTGGCGCTGTCTGCACCGTGATCCAGCGCAGCTCTGTGAACGCATCAATCCCCGCCTTGCCGCCAAAGCGGCCGTAGCCTGAGGCCTTCACGCCACCAAAGGGCATCTGCGCCTCGTCGTGCACCGTGGGGCCGTTGACGTGGCAAATGCCCGACTCGATGCGCCCGGCCACTTGCCAGGCACGCGCCACATCGCGCCCAAACACGGCGGCTGAGAGGCCGAACTCGTTGTCGTTGGCGCAGGCCACGGCTGCCTCCACGCCGTTGACTCGCACGATGGCCTTGACGGGCGCAAAGGACTCCTCGCGGTAGATGTGCATGGCAGGCGTCACATGGTCCAGCAGCGTGGCGGGCATGAGCGTGCTGTCGGCCTTGCCGCCGCACACCAGCGTGGCGCCCTTGGCCAGGGCATCGTCGATGAGGGCGTTGCAGCGGGTGACGGTGGCTTGGTCTACCACCGAGCCCAGCACCACCGGGCCCTTGCGCGGGTCGCCCAGCGGCAGGCTGGTGGCGCGTGCGGCCAGCTTGGTTACGAACTCGTCGGCCACTGTCTCGTCCACCACGATGCGCTCGGTGGACATGCAGATCTGCCCCGAATTGGCGAACGACCCGAAGGTGGCGGCCGCCACGGCGGCGTCCACATCGGCATCGTCCAGCACCACAAAGGGGGCCTTGCCGCCCAGCTCCAACACGGCCTGCTTGAGGTGTTTGGCACAGGTTTGGGCAATGATGCGGCCCACCTTGGTCGAGCCGGTGAAGTTCACGCGCCGCAGGGCAGGGTGGGCCACCATGGCCTCCACTACGGCGCCCGCATCGGCGGGGGCGTTGGTCACAAAGTTGACCACGCCCGGTGGCAGCCCGGCTTCCTGCAGCGCCTCAATGATCAGGCCGTGCGTGGCGGGGCACAGCTCCGAGCCCTTGAGCACCACCGTGTTGCCGCAGGCCAGTGGCGTGGCGATGGCGCGCACGCCCAGAATCACCGGCGCATTCCACGGTGCAATGCCCAGCACCACGCCCGCAGGCTGGCGCACCGCCATAGCCACCGAGCCCGGCACGTTAGAGGGAATCACCTCGCCATTGATCTGCGTGGTGATGGCCGCGGCTTCGAGCAGCATGTCGGCCGCCAAATGCACGTTAAAGCCCGCCCACAAGCCCGATGCGCCGGTCTCTGCCGCCATGGCCTGGGCAAAGGCGTCGGCCTTGGCCTCCAGTGCGTGGGCGGCTTTCATCAGCAGGGTGCGGCGCGCACCTGGCCCCAGGGCCGCCCAGGCAGGAAAGGCCTGTGCCGCAGCCTCTACCGCCGCCACGGCATCGGCCACGTTGGCTGCAGGCGCCGTGGTGGCCACGGTGTGGTCCAGCGGGTTGCGGCGCTCAAACGTGGCACCGTTGGTCGCAGCGCGGGGCTGCCCGCCGATCAGCATGGAAATGGGGTTCATGGGGTGTCTCCTTTGGGGTGTAAACCGTGGCGATGGACTGGTCACCGGCCCAAGCCACGCGCCTTGTCGATGCTAGCCAGCACACCTTGCATTGGCTTGACCCACAGCGCACAGCGGTGTTGACTGAGAGTGCACCCCACCTAGGGATAACCCCCGGCAACCCACCTGCGCAGCGCAGGGTCTTGGCCCGCCACCCATAATGGCCCGCACCCCAGGACACCTCTCCCCCTATGGCCGAAGCGACCCGCCTCACCACCGACAACCTGCCGCCGCAGCAGGCCGCGCTGGCTTGGCGCGACTGGATGGCCACGCTGTTTGACGGGCTGGAGTCTGATCTGTACGGCGACACCGGCTTTGATGGCCACCTGCACACCGCCTGGGCCGGTGATGTGGTGCTGACGCAGCTAGAGGCCAACCGCCACCGCGTCATCCGCCGCCCACGCGCCGCCCGTGCAGGCACGCAGCGCTATCTCAAAATCGTCGCGCCCTGGCAGGGCCAGGCGCTGGTGCAACAGCACGGGCGGCAAGCAGCGGTGCAGCCCGGTGGCTGGGCCATCTACGACACCACGGGCAGCTACGAAGTGGCCAATCCCCAGCGCAGCCGCCACCTCATCGTGAGGGTGCCGACCAGCCAACTGACCGAGCGCGGCCTGCACCTGCCCACGCTGATGGGCCGTGTGGTGGGCGGCCACGCGGGCATATCGCGCGTGGCGCTGGACGTGATGCGCAGCACCTACAACGAGCTGCCCAGCATGACCCCCGAGGCCGCACGCGGCGCCGGTCGCCTGATTGGCGAGCTGGTGTGCCTCTCGCTGCAAGAGCTGGCCGGGCAGGCCCCTGCTGCCGCGCTGCACGAGGCCTTCAAAGACCGCATCCGCGCCTATATCGCCCAGCACCTGAGAGACCCGGCGCTGAACATCGAGCGCATGGCCCAGGGGTTGAACTGCAGCAAGCGCCACCTGCACAACGCCTTTGCCGACACCGACGAAACCCTGGCCGAACACATCCTGCGTCGCCGCTTGCAGGCCTGCATGGATGAGATGCGCCACCCCGACTGCCGCCACCGCACGATCAGCGAGATCGCCTTCTCATGGGGCTTTAGCAGCGGGGCGTATTTCAGCCGGGTGTTCCGGGCGCATGTGGGGGTGTCGCCTACGGAGTACCGGATGGGGGTAGTCGGCTAGTCGCGGCTCGGATGGGGGTTGGCATGGGTTGGTTGCCAAACCAAATGATTCTTCGGTATTTGGCTTGTGCGCTGCATGTCCTGCGCGGTGCCGCATGGCAGAGGTTTGAGCGCTCCCATTTCTTTACCAAAGGTTGACACAAGCGCCTTCCGGGCGACAAGGTAAGCCGTGACAATGGATTTTTATTGAGAATGATTTTCAAATACGTCCATGAAGTCTTTTCTTTTCCAGTCACCAGTCTCGCCAGGCAATCGCCCGCGCAATGGGGCCGTTGCCTTGCCCGCATTGGCATTGGCCTTGGTGCTGGCGGGTTGCAGCAGCCTGCAGCCGCACAGCGCCGATGTACCCGCAGTGCCTGTGCCCGCCGGGTGGTCCGTCGCCAGCGCAGGGGTTGTGGCCACGCCGCTGGCGCAGTGGTGGGGTCGGCTGGGTGACCCGGAGCTGACGGCGCTCATCACTGAAGCGCTGGCTGCCAACACCTCGGTGCGCAGTGCGCAGGCGGCATTGCAGCAGTCGCGGGCGCTGGTTGATGTGCAGACGGCAGGCACCCTGCCGCAGATCGGCGCCTCGGCCTCGGCGCAGCGCAGCCGCTCTTCCGGCAGCACGGGCAACAGCTACAGCGCTGGGTTTGATGCGAGCTGGGAGCCCGATGTGTTTGGCCGCCTGCGCGCCGGGGTGACGGCCACCGAGGCCGATGCCCGCGCGGCAGAAGCCAGCCTGGCCGATGTGCAGGTGTCGCTGGCCGCCGAGGTGGCGGTGAACTACATCGAGCTGCGCGGCTTGCAGCAGCGCCTGCAGATTGCGCGCAGCAACTTGGCCAGCCAGCAAGAAACCCTGCAGATTGCCCAGTGGCGCCTGCAGGCGGGCCTGACCACCTCGCTGGTGACCGAGCAGGCACGCGCTGCAGCCGAGCAGACCGCTGCCCAGGTGCCCGCACTTCAAAGCAGCCTGGCCCAGTCGCGCCACAGCCTGGCCGTGCTGACAGGGCAAGCGCCTGCGGCGTTGGATGCGCGCCTTGCGGCCACTGCGCCGGTGCCCACGGCGCCCAATGACCTGGCTTTGGACATCCCTGCGCAAACGCTGCGCCAGCGCCCCGATGTGCGGGCTGCAGAGCACCGCGTGGCAGCCGCCGTGGCGCGGGTGGCCCAGGCCGATGCGGCGCGCTACCCAGACTTTTCGCTCAGCGGTTCCTTGGGCCTGCGTGCACTGACCTTGGGCACGCTGACGGGGGGCAACTCGGTCGCCAGTGCGCTGGCGGCCAGCCTGTCTGCTTCGCTGTTCGATGGTGGCGCGGCCAAAGCCCAAGTGCGGTCGCAGCAAGCAGCGCTGGAGCAGGTGCGTGTGGGTTATGAAGCCACTGTGCTCACTGCGTTGAAAGACGTGGAGGACGCCCTGGTGGCGTTGCAAGGCGACCGCGAACGCCTGGCCCGCCTGCAAGCCGCAGCCGATGCCGCAGCCAACGCCGCGCTGATGGCGCAACAGCGCTACAGCAGTGGCCTGATCGACTTTGCCACCGTGCTGGAGACCCAGCGCACGCAGCTGTCTGCGCAAGACAGCGTGGCAACCACCGTGGCCAGCGTGGCGGCCGATCATGTGCGCCTGTACAAGGCCCTGGGCGGCGGCTGGCAGTAGTCGTGGCAGGGCTCGCACTGGCCCGCCTTGTGTTGCGTGTTGGTGTAACGGCACCCCAAGCGTTTGTCAGTGCATGGCCCCCTGGCCCACGACCTTCCTATTTTGATGACCCTATTTCTCACATTCCATGAACCATCCTGACGCTTCTGTGAATTCCTCTTCCCCTCAGCCTGCCGCACCCCAGACCACGGTGGCAAAAGGCCTGAACGACCTGCTGGGCAGCGCGCCACCGCGCCGCTGGTGGCAGCGCACCACGGTGTGGCTGGGCGTGGTGGGTCTGCTGGTGGTGGCGGGCGGTGTGTACGCCTGGCAAGCCAGCAAGGCCGCCAGCGCGGCCCCCAGCTTCGTGTCCGAAGAGGTGCGGCGCGGCAATCTCACGCTCAGCGTGGCTGCCAATGGCACGCTGAACCCCACCCGAACGGTCACCATCGGCAGTGAGCTGTCGGGCACGGTGCGCAGCGTGTTGGTGGATGTGAACGACAAGGTCAAAAAAGGCCAGGTGCTGGTGGAGCTGGACACCGCCAAGCTCGAAGCGCAGGTGCTGCGCTCACGGGCATCGCTGGCGTCGGCCCAGGCCAAGCTGGCCCAAGCCCAGGCCACTACGAAGGAGGCCGAGGCCGGCTTTGCGCGCCTGCAAGAGGTGGCGCGCCTCTCGGGCGGCAAGGTGCCATCGGCCACCGAGCTGGACGCCGGGCGTGCCACGCTGGACCGCTCCAAGGCCGATGAACTCAGCGCCCGCGCGTCGGTCGATGACGCCAAAGCGGCGCTGTCTACCGACGAAACCAGCCTGTCCAAGGCCTCCATCCGCTCGCCTATCAACGGGGTGGTGCTCACCCGCAGCGTAGAGCCCGGCAACGCCGTGGCTGCATCGCTGCAAGCCGTGACGCTGTTCACCGTGGTGGAAGACCTGACGCGCCTGCGGCTGGATGTGAGCGTGGACGAGGCCGATGTGGGCTCGCTCACCGTGGGGCAAAAGGCCAGCTTTACCGTCAGCGCCTACCCCTCGCGCCGCTACCCGGCCGAGGTCACGCGCGTGTCCTTTGGCTCCACCAAGACGGACAACGTGGTGACCTACATCACCTGGCTGGACGTGGACAACAGCGATTTGAGCCTGCGCCCCGGCATGACGGCAGCGGCCACCATCACCTCGACCGAGCGCAACGATGTGCTGCTGGTGCCCAACACCGCGCTGCGCTTTACCCCGGCCCAGGCCGGGGCTGAGTCTGCAGGCAAGCCTGCCAGCGGCAACCGGGGCATCGTCTCGCAACTCATGCCCGGCCCGCCACGCAGCGCGCCCTCGGGTCGCAAGCCTGCCGGTGGCGGTGGGCAGCGCGAAGGCGCAGGCCAGACGCGCCAGATCTGGCTGCTCAAGGACGGCGCGCCGCAGCCGCTGACGGTGAAGGTCGGCATCAGCGACGGCCGCATGACCGAAGTCAGCGCCGAAGGCCTGGAGCCCGGCGCCAAGGTCATCACCGACCAGCGCACTGGCAAGGCCACGCCATGAGTGCGCTAACGGTTGGAAGCGGGGGCACGGATGCTGCGCCGCCCATCATCGAACTGCGGGGCGTGACCAAGGTCTATGGCGAAGGTGCGCTGGCGTTTCAGGCTCTCAAGGGCGTGGACTTGTCGATTGCGCAGGGCGACTTCGTGGCCATCATGGGCCCCAGCGGGTCGGGCAAATCCACGGCCATGAACACGCTGGGCTGTCTGGACCGCCCCACCACGGGCGAATACCTGTTCAAGGGCGTGCATGTGGAGGCTCTGTCGCGCGATGAGCGAGCGATGCTTCGCCGCCACTACTTTGGTTTTGTGTTCCAGGGCTTTAACCTGCTGGCGCGCACCTCGGCGCAAGAGAACGTGGAGCTGCCCTTGCTGTACCGGGGCGAGCCAGCGGCTGTGCGCAAGGCAGCCGCTGCGCGGGCGCTGGATGCCGTGGGCCTCAAGGGTTGGGAGCACCACACACCGGCCGAACTCTCGGGCGGGCAGCAGCAGCGCGTGGCCATTGCCCGCGCCATCGTCACCGAGCCCGTGGTGCTGCTGGCCGACGAGCCCACCGGCAACCTCGATACCCAGCGCAGCCACGAAATCATGGAGCTGCTTTGGCGGCTGAACGCCGATTTGGGCATCACCGTGCTGATGGTGACGCACGAGCCGGACATGGCCGAGTACGCCCGCCGCATCGTGCGGTTTGTGGATGGCGTGGTGGACACCGACGCCATCAACGCCTCGCCCGCAGGGCTGCGTGCCAAGCCCGTGGCAGCAATCACTGCGCCCGCAGTGCAAGGAGCGGTGTGATGCTGTTCAGTACGATTCTTTTGGCACTGCGCTCTATCCGGCGCAACCTCATGCGCTCGTTCCTCACCATCCTGGGCATCGTCATTGGCGTGAGCGCGGTCATCACCATGGTGACCCTGGGCAATGGCGCCACCATGGCAGTGCAAACACAAATTTCAAGCCTGGGCACCAACTTGCTGCAGGTGCGCCCCGGTCAGCGCATGGGGCCAGGCGGCGGCACTGGCGCGCCCTCGTTCAAAGACACCGATGCCGATGTGATTGCGCAGCAAATCGGCGGCATTCTGGCCGTGGCGCCTGAGGCGCGCGCGAGCGCTACCTTGGTGGCTGGGGGGCGCAACTGGACCAGCAGCGTGATCGGCAGCACCAACGCCTGGCTGGAGACCGGTAACTGGACCTTGCAGGCCGGAGGCCGCGCGTTTTCTGAGCCCGAGCTGCGTGCGGGCGCGGCGGTGTGCGTGGTGGGCGAGTCCATCCGCCGCGAGCTGTTTGGTGGCCGCGACCCGGTGGGTGAGCAACTGCGCGTCAAGGCCTTCTCTTGCGAGGTGGTGGGCGTGCTGACGTCTAAAGGGCAGGGCGCGTTTGGCAACGACCAAGACGACATGGTGCTCATCCCCATCAAGACCCTGCAGCGGCGCGTGACGGGCAACACCCGCGTGAATACGCTGCTGGTGTCGATGCAGGATGGCAGCGACCCTACCCGCGTGAAAAGCGCGCTGACGCAACTGCTGCGCGAGCTGCGAAAGCTATCGGACACCGATGAAGACAACTTCAACGTGCTCGACACCAAGCAACTGGCCGACACTTTGTCGGGCACCACCAAGGTGATGACCATGCTGCTGGGCGCGGTGGCTGCCGTGAGCCTGCTGGTGGGCGGCATCGGCATCATGAACATCATGCTGGTGAGCGTGACCGAGCGCACCCGCGAGATTGGCCTGCGCCTGGCCATTGGTGCGCTGGAGCGCGAGGTGCTGTTGCAGTTCTTGATCGAGGCCGTGGTGTTGGCCGCTCTGGGCGGGCTGGTGGGCATTGTGCTGGCCACAGCCGCATCGCTGGGGCTGGCGCAGGTGATGGGCGTGCCCTACCTGTTCAACCCTGGGGTCAACCTGCTGTCGTTTGTGTTCTCGGCGGGCATTGGCGTGGTGTTTGGCTACTTTCCGGCCCGCCGCGCGGCGCACATGGACCCGATTGACGCGTTGCGCCACGAGTGAGTGGCGTGTTCACCATCCATTGCGGTGGTGATGTGGCCAGCGCACAGGCACAAAAACCCCTTTCGGAATCTCCGAAAGGGGTTTTTTTATGGGGACGGATTTGATGACCTGGGCGTGCAGGGCGCGGTACCCCAGAGATGCTTCAGTGGATGGTCAGCGAAGTGGCTTTACTCACGGGCTCCACGCGCACCAGTGTCAGGGTGAGCACGCCGTTTTCCAGCTTGGCCGTGCTGGCAGCTGCGTCAATGTCTTGGGCCAGTTCCCAGGCGCGCTGCACCTGGCGGGGGGCGCCTTCGGCGCTTTGCAGCTTCACCACATTGCCTTCGATGGTGATGTTCAGCTGCTCGCGTGAGAGGCCCGGCACATCCAGCTGCAGCGTGGTGCTTTTCTCGTCCTGCGTCACGGTGCAGCCTGCTGTGGTGGGCTGAGCCGCAGCGGTGGCGCCCAGGCTGCCCATGAGAAAACGTTGCAAGGCCAGGTCGGCGGCGCGTGGGGTGGGGTTGAAGGCGGCGCGGCGGATCACGGGGGCGAAGATCATGGGGTACTCCTATACACTGCGCGGCTCTCGGGGTGGTCGCCGCATGCACAGGAGGTGTGTACGCATCCACGGGATTTCAAGGGAAAAATGAGCATGAATAAATTGCAAACTGCGGGCTTGAAATGGGGCCGCGCAGCACTATTTCAGGCCGCTTGCACGGTGGCCGGTGCTGCGGTTCTGGGCCTTGCGCCCGTGGCATCGGGCTGGGCCCAAAGTGCTGCGTCCACGGCCGCTGTGCCCGCAGGCAAGCCCATCAAAGTGGCCTTGATTGAAAGCCTTTCGGGCGCTTTTGCGAACACCGGCGAGGCTGTGTTTCGCAACGTGTACTGGGCCATGGAGCGCGTGAATGCGCGCGGTGGTGTCACGCTGCCTGCCGCCGCCGGCGGCAAGCGCCCCCTGACGCTGGAGCGCTACGACAGCAAGGGCCAAAACGAAGAGGCACTGTCGGCCCTGCGCGCCGCCATTGACGATGGCGCGCAGGTCATCTTGCAGGGCAATTCGTCGGCCACGGCGGCGGTGCTGATCGAGGCCATCAACAAACACAACGAGCGCGAACCCAGCAAGCGCGTGCTGTTCTTGAACTACTCGGCGGTAGACCCGATCCTTACCAACGAAAAGTGCAGCTTCTGGCATTTCCGCTTTGACGCACATGCCGACATGCGCATGGCCGCGTTGATGGAGGTGATGCGCGAGGACAAGGCACTCAAGAGCGTGTACCTCATTGGCCAGGACTACAGCTTTGGCCAGGCCGTGCTGCGCGAGGCCAAGAAGCAACTGGCCGCCCAGCGCCCCGATGTCACTGTGGTGGGCGACGAGCTGCACCCGGTTGGCCGCGTCAAAGACTTCGCCCCCTATGCCGTCAAGATCAAGACCAGCGGCGCACAGGCCGTGGTGACAGGCAACTGGGGCAACGACCTCACGCTGCTGGTCAAGGCTGCGCGCGAGGTGGGCTTTGACGGCAGCTTCTACACCTTCTACGGCAATGCCTTGGGTGCACCTGCAGCCATGGGCGACGCAGGCATTGGCAAAGTGGTGGCCGTGGCCGACTGGCTGCCCAACGTGCCCGGTGCGCAAAGCGAGGCGTTCTACCAGTCGTTCCGCGATCGCTTCCCCAAGCCGCAGGACGACTATGTGCACATGCGCATGCAGTTGATGGTCGAAGCCCTGGCCCAATCGATCGAGCGCGCGGGCACCACCGACGTGGTGGCCGTGGCCCGGCAAATGGAAAAGGCCAACGTGCAGCTTGCTGGGCAGGGCGGCGCCATGCGCGCGGCCGACCACCAGTTCCAGCAGGCCCTGGCTGTGGGCGTGATGGACAAGAAGGGCGCGCCCGGCGTGAAGTTTGACGTGGAAGGCTCGGGCTACGGCTTTCGCGTGGTGCGGCAGATTGCTGCAGCCAAAGCCGAGCAGCCGCACAGCTGCCAGATGCAGCGGCCCTGAACGGTCTTTCAGCGGTCTTTCAGCGGTCTCTGCGCCCAGGACCGCAGGGGCTATTTCGCGGTGGTGGTGGCCCGCGCGGCCGCAACCTCGCGGCCCAGCTCAATCACCGCCATGGCGTAGTAGCTCGACCAGTTGTAGCGCGTGATGGCGTAGAAGTTTTCGGTGCCCACCACGTAGGTGGGCGTATCGCCGCCGTTTTGCAGCTCGACCAGTGCCATGGGGCCTGTGTGCTGGGCGCCTGCAGCCTCCAGCACGCCCCCCTTGGCTTGCATGCTGGCGGCGCTGAAGGTGGGCAGGATGTCGGGCGCCAGCAGCTCGTCGAGCTTGAGCGTGGCGGGGTCGAATTGCACGGCAAAGTGCGTGGGCATGCCCGTGGTCCAGCCGTGGCCCTTGAAGTAGTTGGCCACCGAGCCAATCGCATCCGTGGGGCTCTTGAACAGGTCGATGCGGCTGTCGCCGTCAAAGTCCACTGCAAACCGCGCCCAGCTCGATGGCATGAACTGCCCCAGCCCCATGGCGCCTGCGTAGCTGCCCTTGACCTCAAACGGGTCGATGTTGGTGCGGTTGGCCAGGCTCAGCCATTGCTCCAGCTCACGGCGGAAGAACTCGGTGCGCTCTTTGGCGCGGGGGTGTGCGGCGGGAAAGTCGAAGGCCAGTGTGGCCAGCGCGTCCATCACGCGGAAGCTGCCCATTTGCTGGCCGTAGATGGTCTCCACGCCGATGATGCCGACGATGATCTCGGCGGGCACGCCATATTCCTGCTCGGCGCGGGCCAGGGCTTCGCGGTGCTCTTGCCAAAAGCGCACCCCTGCGCGGATGCGGATGGGGTCGATGAACCGACTGCGGTACACGCGCCAGTTTTTGGCCGTGCCCGATGCGGGCGGCAGCATGAGCTTGGGCACGCCGCCCAGAAAGCGCGCCTGCCCTACGGCTTGGCGCACCCACTCCCGATCCAGCCCGCGCCGGGCGGCCAGGTCGTCGGCGAACTGCATGGCGTCTTCGCGCTGGGCGTACGGGGTGCTGCCCTGCACCGTGCTGTTGCGTGTGGCCGCTGGTTGTGAAGGTTTTTGGGGTTTTGCGCTTGCAGGGGTTGCGCTAGTAGCTATCAAAGATGTAGCGAGCAGAACGGTCTTGAGCATGAAACGGGTCTGAAGGGGCAGGGCCGATTCGGTGTCGGCCCGCAATGGGGTAAGGGTGCGTTGGTGGGGTGGGGCCAGATTTTGAGCCTGGACCTTGTCAAGGACCTTTGCGGGCTGCAGGCCAGGGCAGGGCGTTGAATTCGCGCTGCAGGGCACTGAGCTGCTCTGCCGGGTGGGCTGCATAGCGTACCTGCTCCAGGCGCAGCAGCCAGTCTGCAATGGGTTGAATGGGCTGCGCAGGCGCTGATTCAGGGGCGTGCCCTGGGTGGGTGCCGCTTTGTCCCCAGTGCGCCAGCACCTTCTGCGCCATGGTGCGTGGTGGCAGGTGATCGGGCAGCGGTAGCCCGGCGCTGGTCAGGCGCTTGCGGGTGCGGGCCAGCAGGCGCAGCCACGGGTCGTGCTGGCTGCGCTCCCACCAGCTCCAGGCGGCACCGCCCAGTGCAGCCACACCCAGCAGGCCGCCCAAAATCGTCGTCAGGTCTTGCCAGCTGGGCGATTCAAAACCCAGCTTTTTGAGCAGGTCCATCTGGCGGCTTTGGGTGTAGTTCAGCACCCATTGGTTCCAGCGGTTGTTGACGGCTTCCCACGCTGCACGCAGTTGCTGCAGGGTGCTCACGCCGATCATGGTGCCCATGGCCGATGCAAAGGCACCCCGGGGCGCAGCCAGGCGCTCAAAGGCCCCCACGCGGCCGGGGGCCACGGCGCCGGTCGGGTCTACCCGCACCCAGCCGCGCTCGGGCATCCACACTTCGGCCCAGGCGTGGGCATCGCTTTGGCGTACGGTCCAGTAGCCATCCATCGGGTTGATGGCGCCGCCTTGGTAGCCTGTGACGATGCGCGCGGGCACGTCCATGGCCCGCATCAGCACCACAAAGGCCGATGCAATGTGCTCGCAAAAGCCTTCCTTGCGGTCAAACCAGAACTCGTCGGCGGTGTGCTCGCCATACACGCCGGGCTCCAGCGTGTAGCTGTAGCCGCCAGTGCGCAGTCGGTTCAGTGCCGCGCTGACCAGGGCGGCTGTGTCGCCATTGGCCAGGGCCGGGTCTGCGCGCATTTGGGCGGCCAGTGCCAGCGTGCGGGGGTTGAAGCCTGGGGGCAAGGCCACAAACTCGCGCAGCTGCCGTGCTGCGGTGGTTGGGCCGTGGCGGAAGTCGGGGTAGCTTTCGGCCCGGTAGCGCACCACGTCCATGATGGGGCGCGCCGCCATCCACTGCAAATCCTGCGTCATGTAGGTGGGGTTGCCAGGCAGGTCGGGGGCTTGGGGTGTGGATTCGAGCACCATCAGCCAGGGGCGCCTCTGGGGCTCCAGCGTCACTTCGTAGCGCAGCGCGGGGCCTTGCACCTGCAAGTTGGCGGGCAGGCCCGCACGCGCGGCCCAGGCGCTGTCTTCGCGAAAAGGCTCGGCCCGCCATTCGCGGCCGTCAAACCCCGCGAGCACGGGGCCACGGAAGTACATGGCCGAGGATGGTGGCAGCTCTTGCGCCGGGTTGTCGAACCGCAGGCGAAACGCCACGGCTTCGTTCAATGCCAGCTCAGCGATGCTGCCCACCTTCATCGATCCCGACAGGCCACTGCCGCCCACCGTTTGCTCGCTGGGCACCCCCCACAGCGGCGCCATGCGGGGGAACAGCATGAACAGCGCTGCCATGATGGGTGCGCCCAGCAGCGCCATGGTGAACGCGGTGCGAAACGATTGCAGCAGCGGTGGGCGCCCGACGGGCATGTGGGCATTGACCAGCGCGGTGAGCATGCCCAGCAGCCCCACCAGCATGGCGGCCGCGGTCAGCAGCGATTGCGAGCTGAAGAAGCTGCTGACCATGGTGAAGAAGCCCAGGAAGAAGATGACCAGGGCATCGCGGCGGGCGCGCAGTTCCAGTGTCTTGAGGGCCAGCAGGGTCACCACCAGCGTGACCCCGGCCTCGCGCCCGACGAAGGTGCCGTGCGAGAAGATGGTGGCGCCAAACGCCACAGGCGCTATCAGGCCCGAGGTGATCCAGCGGCTGGGCAGTGGCCGGCTGTACCAGGCCAGCCAGCTGCGCCACAGCAGGATGCCGGCCACCAGCAGGCTGGTCCATACAGGCAGCCACTGCGCTTGGGGCGCAATGATCCAGGCGATGACGGCCAGCAGGAACAAGGTGTCCCGCGCTTCGCGGGGCAGGTGGGCCAGGGTTTCGCGCAGTGTGGCGCGGGGCGCCGTGGCAGACAGTGCGCTCATGGGCAGGCCGTCCCGCACGGGGGGGCTATCAGCGCCGTCCCCCATGGGGGGGGAGGTTTGCTATTGAAAATATAGCTGCTTGCGCTCGATTGGATTGCGCTAGATGGCATTTTTATGGGTGTATTCAAGCGGTGGGGCTGGCGGCGCGTGTCAGCACAGCGCCAAGGCTTCCAGGCACTGCATGCGGTGCGCTGCGCCGCTGCCTGGGGCAATCTCACGCCCTGGCACGCGCAGGCCATAGTCCAGGCCCAGGCGGTCGGCCTGCAGCACCCAGGCAGTGACGCGGGAAATGCGCGCCTCTGGGTCGGGCAGGTTGGCTTTGTTCACGTCCAGCCACAGCTCTTGGCGCTGGCTTTGCTGGGCGTCGCGGCTGACGAGGTCATCGGTGCCGCTGCCCAGTGACTTGGCAGCTTTCTTCCACACCACGAGTTTGAGCGGGTCGCCCCGCCGGTAGGCACGCACGCCGTCAAATTCGCCAATGCCCTGGCTGTTGGCGCTGCCTTTGCCTGCGGCGCGGGGCTCACCGGGGGGCAGGGGCGCGGCGGGCACCTCGGGGGCGGGGTACACCAGGATTTGAGAGGCAGGGCGCCAATAGGTCCAGACGCGGAAGGTGCCCATGGGAAAGCGCGTTTCGGCCGTCAGCGTTGGCACCGGGTGCAGGCCGCGCCGCTGGGGTTGGAACGCCACCTGCACCGTGGCCTGGCCCTGGGCGGGCACATCGGTCCAGGCCCAGTGGTGCTCGGCGTGGGCTTCGGGCTCGTGCACAGCCACGCCAATGCCATAGCGCGGCGTGGTGCGGGGGCTGGACAGTTGCACCTCCAGCGCTGCGCTGGTGCCCATGAACTGGGGCTGGGGCGGCTTGAGGTGCAACGTCACCCCGCGCAGCGTGGCGTGGCAGATGTGCATGCCGATAGCGGCACTGCCTGCCAGCATGAAGGTGAACAGGTAGCCCAGGTTGAGCTGGAAGTTGATGGACGCCACCAGCAGCACCAGCAGGGTGACGGCCAGCATCCATCCTGGCCCGGTGGGCACGATATAGACGTTGCGCTGGGTCAGGGTGAGGGTGTCATCGCGCTTGAGGCGCCCCTCCCACCAGGCGCGAAAGCGCCGACGCAGCGGCGCCAGGGGCGAGAAGCCCCCGACAACGCCTGCCAACGGCTTTGGGGCAGCGGGGCGGGTTGCTGTGCCAGCCATCACGCCAGGGGGGTGGCATCGACCATGGCACGCACTTGCTCTACCGCGCCGCGCCCGGCATCGCCCACGGGCACCAGGCGGTGCGCGATGGTTTGGGGCAGCACGGCCTGCACGTCGTCAGGGGCGACATAGTCGCGCCCACTGATCAGTGCCTGCGCCTTGGCCGCGCGCATGAGGGCAATCCCCGCACGGGGCGACAGGCCTTGCAAAAACCATTGGCCCGAGCGCGTGGCGGCCACCAGGTCTTGCACGTAGTTCAGCAGGGCATCGGACGCGTGCACGGCCAGCACCTGGCGTTGCAGCTCGGCGAGCTCGGGGGCGTCCAGCAGGGCGGGCAGGGTGTCCACCATGTCGCGGCGGTCTGATCCGGCCAGCAGCAGGCGCTCTGAGGCACGGTCGGGGTAGCCGATGGAGATGCGCATCAAAAACCGGTCCAGCTGCGATTCAGGCAGCGCGAAGGTGCCAAGCTGGTCGAGTGGGTTCTGTGTGGCGATCACGAAAAAGGGGTGGGGCAGGGGCCGGGTGGCGCCTTCGACCGAGACCTGCTTTTCTTCCATGGCTTCGAGCAAGGCACTTTGCGTTTTGGGGCTGGCCCGGTTGATTTCGTCGGCCAGAAGCACCTGGGCAAACACCGGGCCGGGGTGAAAGACAAAGCCCTCCTTGCCGCGCTCGTACACCGACACGCCCGTCAGGTCGCTGGGCATCAGATCGGCAGTGAACTGCACCCGCGAAAACTGCAGACCGAAAGTGCGCGACAGCGCGTGGGCCAAGGTGGTCTTGCCCACGCCGGGCACGTCCTCAATCAGCAGGTGGCCCCCGGCCAGCAGGCAGGCCACGCAGTCTTGAACCTGGGCCTTTTTGCCTACGATCACCGTGTTAAGCTGGTCTAAAAGCGATTTGATTTTGTGCTGTGCATCCATGGCACAACGTTATCCGAAAAACTCTGAAAAATCTGAGACACGGGGACAAGACTGTGAGCAAGACGGGCTATTTCACGCACAGGGACTGTTGGAAACACGAAATGGGCCCGGGTCACCCCGAATGCCCCGAGCGCCTCGATGCCATTGAAGACCGCTTGCTGGTCACCGGCGTGGGCGATGCGCTGGAGCGGTTTGAAGCCCCCGAGGCCGCGCTGGCCGACATTGAACTGGCGCACGACCGCATGCACATAGCGGCGCTGCGGGGCCTGTCGGACCGCCTGAACGAAGAGCTGATGGCGGGCGGGCCCAACTACTCGCAGCTGGACACGGACACCTCCATCAATGCCCACACCTGGAAAGCCGCCTTGCGCGCCGCAGGCGCTGCACTGGCCGCCACCGATGCGGTGATGGCGGGTGAGCTGGAAAATGCCTTTTGCGCCGTGCGCCCCCCGGGCCACCATGCCACCCGCAGCAAGGCCATGGGGTTTTGCTTCTTCAACAACGTGGCGGTGGCGGCCAAATATGCGTTGCAGCGCTACAACCTGCAGCGCGTGGCGGTGGTGGACTTTGATGTCCACCATGGCAATGGTACGGAGGACATCCTGGCGGGCGATTCGCGTGCGCTCATGGTCAGCATCTTCCAGCACCCGTTTTATCCTTACAGCGGCGATGTAGACCCGGCCCCCAACATGGTGAACGTTCCGGTGGCGGCCTACACGCGCGGCATGGATGTTCGGGAGATCATCGAGATGATGTGGATCCCGAGGCTCGAAGAGTTCAAGCCCGAGATGATTTTTGTGAGCGCCGGCTTTGACGCCCACCGCGAGGACGACATGGGCCAGTTGGGCCTGACCGAGCAGGACTACACGTGGATCACCCAGCGTGTGAAAGACATTGCCCGGCGTTACTCCAAGGGCCGCATCGTGTCGTGCTTGGAGGGAGGCTACGTGATGGGGCCGCTGGCCCGCAGTGTGGAGGCGCACTTGCGCGTGCTGGCGGATCTGTGATTTGTATTTTGTGAAAGGTAGTTGAACGGATGACGGTTTTGGACATGGCGCAAATGTCGCTGCAAACGCCGCAATCGCCCCTGGCGGTGGCGCGCGATGAGCGGGGGGTGATCACCCTGACCTTGAACGATCCAGGGCGCTTCAATGCCCTGGGCTCGGACATGCTGGTGGAGCTGCAGCAGGCGCTGGACGCCGTGGCCCAGGACCCGTCCGCGCGTGCCGTGGTGCTGGCGGCGCAAGGCAAGGCGTTTTGCGCGGGGCACAACCTCAAGGACATGGCCGCCCACCCGGACCAGGCGTGGTACCAAAAGCTGTTTGCGCAGTGCAGCCGCATGATGCTCTCCATCCACAAGCTGCCTGTGCCCGTCATTGCGCGGGTGCAAGGCATGGCCACCGCTGCTGGCTGCCAACTGGTGGCGCAGTGTGATCTGGCGGTGGCCGCGGAAGACGCCAGCTTTGCCACCAGCGGGATCCACTACGGCCTGTTTTGCGCTACGCCCAGTGTGCCGCTGGTGCGCAATGTGCCCGCCAAGCGCGCCATGGAGATGCTGCTCACCGGAGACTTCATCGACGCCCGCACCGCTCAGGCGCAGGGCCTGCTCAATCGCGTGGTGCCTGCCGATGCGCTGGATGCCGAGGTGGAAACACTGCTCCAGTCCATTTTGGAGAAGCCCCGCGCTGCCATTGCCATGGGCAAGGCGCTTGTGTATCAGCAGCGCGAGCTGGGTATCGAGGCTGCCTACCAGTTGGCGGGGCAGACCATGGCGCTCAACATGATGGACCCTGCCGCCCAGGAAGGCGCGCGGGCCTTTGCCGAGAAACGCACACCGGAGTGGAAGCGCTGATGGCAGGCTCTGTAGATACCCCCATGCTGGACGATGTGGGGCAGTGGCTGCGCGCCTTTGCAGCGCCCACGGTGTTGATTGAGCTGGCCAGCCTGCTGGTGTGTGTGGGGCTGGCCTGGGGTGTGGTGGCGTTGCTGCGCCGTGGGCTTAAGCAGGAAGGACATCGCTCCATTCTGTTTGGTCGCAAGGTGGTGGATGGGGCGCTGTTCCCTATCGCTTTGCTGGCATTGGGCTACGTGGCGCGCGTCGTGCTCCTCAATTGGGTACCGATGGCCGTGTTCAAAGTGGCGATTCCTGTGCTGGTGTCGCTGGTTGTGATTCGCATTGGGGCTAAGGTGCTGCAAGTCGCTTTCCCGCAGTCCCAGTGGGTCAAGCCGATTGAGCGCTCCATCTCCTGGCTGGCGTGGTTGGCCATGGTGCTTTGGGTCACGGGCCTGTTGCCTCTGGTGCTGGGCGAGATGGAGCAGATCCACTGGAAGGTGGGCAGTGTGAACCTCAGCCTGCGCACCATGGTGGAAGGAGCGTTGACTGCGGCGGCGGTGCTGCTGCTGACGCTGTGGGTGTCGGCTGCGATTGAGTCGCGCTTGCTGCGCTCGGCCACGGGGGCAGAGTTGTCGCTGCGCAAGGCCGTCAGCAACGCGCTGCGGGCGGTGATGATTTTCTTTGGCCTCATCGTGGCCATGTCGGCGGTGGGGATTGATCTCACGGCCTTGTCAGTGCTCGGGGGCGCCGTGGGCGTGGGCATTGGCCTGGGGCTGCAGAAGCTGGCGGCCAACTATGTCAGCGGCTTTGTCATCCTGACCGAGCGCAGCATGCGCATTGGCGACAACGTGCGCGTAGACAACTTTGAAGGCCGCATTACCAACATCAATGCGCGTTACACCGTGGTGCGGTCTGCGGCAGGGCGCGAATCCATTGTGCCCAACGAGATGCTGATCACCCAGCGGGTGGAAAATCTGTCTCTGGCCGACCCGCGCGTGTGGCTGTCCACCGTGGTGAGCGTAGCCTATGACAGCGATGTGGATCTGGTGATACAGCTGTTGACCGAATCAGCCCTCGCCAGCAACCGCGTGCTGCGTGATCCCGCGCCGTCTGCGTCCTTGTCTGCTTTTGGCGCCGATGGTCTGGAGTTCACGGTGGGGTTCTGGATTGCCGATCCGGAAAACGGCGCCCTGGGCCTCCGATCAGACATCAACCGGGCCATTTTGGCGGCGCTGCGCGCGCACCATATCGACATTCCTTTCCCCCAGCGCGTCATGCACGTGCAGGTAGAGGGCAGCTTGCCTGGGGCCGGCCCCACGGTGGCAGCGTTGGTGGGGGGCGATGCGGCATCTTCATCCCAAAGTCATGGGCAGTGACCCTGCTTGTCGCAGGTGACAGCAAACTCTTTGCGCGCCAGTGAATTGCTGGCCTATAATTCACAAAAAGCACGGTCGTTCGTTTTTTGAAGATTTGCAGCAAGCAGTGCATCCTTTTGTGGGGTTCGCTGCAGTGCGGCATAGAATCATCTGGTTTACGTAAACGTCAATTCAACCAACTCTCTAGGAGCCGCAGCAATGAAGGTCTTGGTCCCTGTCAAGCGCGTGGTGGACTACAACGTGAAGGTCCGCGTGAAGTCGGACAACACGGGTGTGGACATCGCCAACGTGAAGATGAGCATGAACCCCTTTGACGAAATCGCCGTTGAAGAGGCCGTGCGCCTGAAAGAAAAAGGCCTGGTGACCGAAGTCATCGCAGTCTCCTGCGGCGTAGCGCAATGCCAGGAAACCCTGCGCACGGCCATGGCCATTGGTGCCGACCGCGCCATCCTGGTCGAGACCGACGTGGAGCTGCAACCCCTGGCCGTGGCCAAACTGCTCAAGGCCCTGGTGGACAAGGAACAACCCTCGCTCATCATCCTGGGCAAGCAAGCCATTGACGACGATGCCAACCAGACCGGCCAGATGCTGGCGGCCCTGGCCGACCTGCCCCAGGCCACCAACGCCAGCAAGGTCGAATTGGCCGCTGACAAGGTCCATGTGACCCGCGAAATCGACGGCGGCCTCGAGACCCTGGCCTTGAGCCTGCCCGCAGTGATCACCACCGACCTGCGCCTGAACGAGCCTCGCTACGTCACCTTGCCCAACATCATGAAGGCCAAGAAAAAGCAGCTGGACACCGTCAAGCCCGAAGACCTCGGAGTGGACGTGACCCCGCGCCTGAAGACCCTCAAGGTGACCGAACCCGCCAAGCGCGGCGCTGGCGTGAAAGTGGCCGACGTCGCCGCCCTGGTCGAGAAACTCAAGAACGAAGCGAAGGTGATCTAAATGTCGGTACTCGTTATTGCTGAACACGACAACGCGTCCATCAAGGGCGCCACGCTGAACACCGTCACGGCCGCTGTGGCCTGCGGTGGCGATGTGCACGTGCTGGTGGCTGGCCACAACGCTGGCGCCGCTGCACAAGCAGCCGCCCAGATCGCAGGCGTCGCCAAAGTCATCCACGCCGATGCCGCCAGCCTGGCCCACGGCTTGGCCGAAAACGTGGCAGCCCAGGTGCTGGCCATTGCAGGCAACTACAGCCACATCCTCTTTGCAGCCACCGCCAGCGGCAAGAACGTGGCCCCCCGCGTGGCCGCCAAGCTCGACGTCGCCCAGATCAGCGACATCACCAAGGTGGTGAGCCAAGACACCTTCGAGCGCCCCATCTACGCTGGCAACGCCATTGCCACCGTGCAAAGCAGCGACAGCGTGAAGGTCATCACTGTGCGTACCACCGGCTTTGACGCCGCAGCCGCCACGGGTGGCAGCGCCGCCGTTGAAACCGCCGCTGCAGCCGCCGATGCCGGCAAGAGCAGCTACGTGGGCAGCGAAATCGCCAAGAACGACCGCCCTGAACTCACCGCCGCCAAGATCATCGTCTCCGGTGGCCGCGCGCTGGGCAGCGCAGAAAAGTTCAACGAAGTCATCACCCCCTTGGCCGACAAGCTGGGCGCCGCCATTGGTGCCAGCCGAGCAGCGGTGGATGCGGGCTATGCCCCCAACGATTTGCAAGTGGGCCAGACCGGCAAGATCGTGGCGCCGCAGCTGTACATCGCAGCGGGCATCTCGGGCGCGATCCAGCACTTGGCTGGCATGAAGGACTCCAAGGTGATCGTGGCGATCAACAAGGACCCAGAAGCTCCGATCTTCAGCGTGGCCGACTACGGCCTGGAAGCCGACCTGTTCACGGCAGTGCCTGAATTGGTCAAGGCGCTGTAAAGCCCTGTGGCTTGCACAAAGGCATCGTTCGCGATGCCTTTTTTTTGACGAAATTTTGCTTTTTCGGAGACAACAATGAGCTACACCGCCCCCGTCAAGGACATGCTGTTCGCCATCGAGCACTTGGCCAACATCGAACAGATCGCCCAAATCCCTGGCTTTGAAGACGCAGGTCTGGACACCGCCTCCGCCGTGCTGGAAGAGTGCGCCAAGTTCAACGAGGGCGTGCTGGCTCCGCTCAACTGGGAAGGCGACAGGAATCCATCGAGCTTTCAATCCGGTGTGGTCACCACCACGCCCGGTTTCAAGGAAGCCTTTCGCCAGTACGCCGAAGGCGGCTGGCAAGGCCTGCAGCACCCCGCCGAATTTGGCGGTCAGGGCCTGCCCAAGACCATTGGCGCAGCCTGCATCGAGATGACCAACAGCGCCAACATGAGTTTTGCCCTGTGCCCGCTGCTGACCGATGGCGCCATCGAGGCGCTGCTCACGGCGGGCAGCGATGAGCTCAAGGCCACGTACCTTGAAAAATTGGTGACCGGCGAGTGGACCGGCACCATGAACCTGACCGAACCCCAGGCGGGCTCGGACCTGGCCCTGGTGCGCACGCGCGCCGAACCCCAGCCCGACGGCACGTACAAGATTTTCGGCACCAAGATCTTCATCACCTACGGTGAGCACGACATGGCCGAGAACATCATCCACCTGGTGCTGGCCCGTGTGCAGGGCGCACCCGAGGGCGTCAAGGGCATCAGCCTTTTTGTCGTGCCCAAATTCATGGTGAATAAGGACGGTACGCTGGGCGACCGCAACGACGCCCACTGCGTGAGCATCGAGCACAAGCTGGGCATCAAGGCCAGCCCCACGGCCGTGCTGCAGTTTGGCGACCATGGCGGCGCTGTGGGCTACCTGGTGGGCCAGGAAAACCGCGGTCTCGAATACATGTTCATCATGATGAACGCCGCCCGTTATGCGGTGGGCATGCAGGGCATTGCGATCTCCGAGCGCGCCTACCAAAAGGCCGTGCAGTACGCGAAAGACCGCGTGCAGAGCCGCCCTGTGGACGGCAGCATCAACGCCAGCGCCGCCATCATTCACCACCCCGACGTCAAGCGCATGCTCATGACGATGCGTGCCACCGTGGAAGGCTGCCGCGCCATGGCCACCGTGGCGGCTGCCGCGTTCGACGCCGCGCACCACCACCCTGATGCGGACACGCGCAAGCAGAACCAAGCGTTCTACGAATTCATGGTGCCGCTGGTCAAGGGCTACAGCACCGAGACCAGCCTGGAAGTGACCAGCCTGGGCGTGCAGGTGCACGGCGGCATGGGCTTCATTGAAGAAACCGGCGCCGCCCAGTACTACCGCGACGCCAAGATCCTCACCATCTACGAAGGCACCACCGCTATCCAGGCCAACGACCTGGTGGGTCGCAAAACGGCACGCGATGGCGGCCAGGTGGCCAAGGGCATTGCAGCGCAGATCGAGAAGACTGAAAGCGAGCTGCTGGCCAGTGGCACCCCCGCAGCCTTGGCCGTGGCCAAGCGGCTGACGGCTGCCCGCAAGGCGCTGCTCGACGTGATCGACTTCGTGGCCGGTGGCACCAAGACCCAGCCCAACGCCGTGTTTGCGGGCAGCGTGCCCTACCTGATGTTGGCGGGCAATGTGGTGGCGGGCTGGCAACTGGCGCGCAGCCTGCTGGTGGCGCAGGACCTGTTGCACAAGGGACAGGATGAAGCCTTCATGCGCGCAAAAATCACCACGGCCCAGTTCTACGCCGACCACATTCTGGTGAAGGCCCCCGGCCTGCGCGACAGCATTGTGGAAGGTGCCCCCAGTGTGACCGAGCTGGCACTGGAAGCGTTCTAACGCGTTCTGAAAGGGCAGCCTGCCCTTTGAGGAGTGAAAAAAGAGTGAGACGAGGCCTGCGCAGGGTGCAGGTCTTTACTATAAAAATAATAGCTGCTCGCGCTTGTTAGATAAGAGCTAGAGGGCTATTTCAATCAAAACCTGTTTCTGGAAGTTGTTGCCATGTCCAAACTGCCCGCTGTGCTGCAAAACCTGTCGCTGCCCGTCATCGGATCGCCGCTGTTCATCATCAGCAACCCCAAGCTCGTCATTGAGCAGTGCAAGGCCGGTGTGGTCGGCTCCATGCCGTCACTCAATGCACGTCCCGCCGAACTGCTCGATGAGTGGCTGGCCGAAATCACCGAGACGCTGGCCGCCTACAACAAGGCCAACCCCGACAAGCCCGCTGCGCCCTTTGCCATCAACCAGATCGTGCACAAGAGCAACGACCGCCTGGAGCACGACATGCAGGTGTGCGCCAAGTACAAGGTGCCGATCATCATCACCAGCCTGGGTGCGCGGGAGGATGTGAACCAGGCGGTGCACGCCTGGGGCGGGATCGTGCTGCACGACATCATCAACAACAAGTTCGCGCACAAGGCGATTGAGAAGGGCGCTGACGGCCTGATCGCCGTGGCGGCGGGTGCCGGTGGACACGCAGGCACCAAGAGCCCGTTCGCGCTGATCCAGGAAATCCGCCAATGGTTTGACGGCCCCTTAGCGCTCAGCGGTTCCATCGCCAGCGGCGGCGCCGTGCTGGCGGCCCAGGCCATGGGGGCCGACTTTGGCTACATCGGCTCGGCCTTCATTGCCACGCACGAGGCCCGTGCGGTGGATGCCTACAAGCAGGCCATTGTGGACAGCAACTCCGACGACATCGTCTACAGCAATCTGTTCACGGGCGTGCATGGCAACTACCTGGCGCCATCGATCCGCGCCGCAGGGCTGGACCCCGAGAACCTGCCCGAGTCCGACCCTAGCAAGATGAACTTTGGCGGCGGCGCCCAAAAGGCCTGGAAGGACATCTGGGGCTGTGGCCAGGGCATTGGCGCCATCAACGCCGTGACCAGCACGGCCGAGCTGGTGGCCAAGCTGCGCCGAGAGTACGAAGAAGCACGGGCGCGGTTGAAGCTCTGATCGGAGCCTGCAACGCATACCGCTGGACTGTATCGCCAGTGGTATGTTTGCTATTGAATGTATAGCTTCTAGCGCTTATTCAATAAGCGCTAGAGCCTGATTAGATTCAATGTTTGGGGCGCTGGGCTGTGGCATTCAGCGGCACGCATCACAGCCCATACGTCAGCTCCCGCGCTTTGCCCCAGAACACGCGGTACATGAAGACGGTGTAGATCACGATCACCGGCAGCGTGATCGCGACGCCAATGCCGATCACCGCCAAGGATTCCGTCGCGCTGGCGGCCTCCCACACCGTGAGGCGGTCGATGACGATGTAGGGGTAGATGCTGTACGACAGCCCGAAGAAGGCCAGCACAAAAATCACCACCGTGGCCACAAACACCACCCAGCCATAGCCCGCTGCCACCACCCGGGGTGCGGCCAGCACATGCCGAATGGCGAAGAAGGCGGCCACGCACGCCAGCGGAATCGGCAGCAGTGCAAAAAAGCCGGGCAGGGCAAACCACTTGTTGAACACCGTGTGGCTGACCACCGGTGTGGCCAGCGAGATGCCCACCAGTGCAAAGCCCATGGGCCACAGCACGCCCTGGCCCCAGCGCAAGGCCTTGCGCTGCAGTTCGCCCTCGGTCTTCATCACCAGCCAGCCCACGCCCAGCATGGCGTAGGCGGCGGGCAGCGTCAGCGCAATGCCCACGGCAAACAGGCGGCTCCACAGGTCGGTGTGAAAGCCGGTGACATAAGCCCCCAGCATCCAGCCTTGGGCCAGGGTGGTGACCAGCGAGCCCAGCGCGAACAGGTGGTTCCAGGCGGCCTTGTGCGAGTCGCGTGCCTTCACGCGAAAGTCAAACGCCACACCGCGCACGATCAGTCCGATCAGCATCACCGCCACGGGCAGGTACAGCGCCGACAGCACCAGGCCGTGCGCCATCGGAAAACACACCAGCAGCACGCCCACGCCCAGCACCAGCCAGGTCTCGTTCGCGTCCCAGAAGGGGCCGATGCTGGAGAGCATCACATCCTTCTCGGCCTGCGTGGCCAGGGGCAGCAGCATGCCAACGCCCAGGTCGTAGCCGTCCAAAATCACGTAGGCCAACAAGGCCAGGCCCATCACGGCCATGAAGATCAGGGGCAGGGCGGTGGCCCAGTTCAGTAGTTCCATCATGCGGGGCTCCTGCCGTTCATACGGCTTGGGGTGAGGCGGGCGCCACGGCGGGGGCGGGCAGGGCCGCGTGTTCAGCCATGTGCTTGATGACGCCCACGTAGGCGACGAGCAACAGCGCATACACCGTGAGGTAGGCCGCCAGCGTGCCGGCCACCATGCCACTGGGGTGGGGCGCGACGGCTTCGGCGGTTTTGAGCAGGCCGTAGACCAGGTAGGGCTGGCGACCGATTTCCGTCACGTACCAGCCCGCCAGCGTGGCCACCCAGCCCGAGAACGTCATGCCCACCAGCGCCCACAGCACCTTACGTGGCAGCACGCCAGCACTGTGCGCGCGGCGGCGCCACAAAGCCCACGCGGCAGCCCAGGCCACGGCCAGCATCAGCATGCCCACGCCCACCATCACTCGAAAGCCCCAGAACACGGGCGCCACCGGCGGGTGCGCGCCAGCAAACTCGTTCAGCCCCTTCAGCTCGGCATCTGGGTCATGTGCCAGGACCAGGCTGGCCGCCTTGGGGATCTGCAGGGCGTAGTCGGTGCGGCCTTCTTTCTCGTTGGGCAGGCCAAACAGGGTGAGCGGTGCACCTTTTTCGGTGTGCCAGATGCCTTCAATGGCAGCGATCTTGGCGGGCTGGTGTTCCAGCGTGTTCAGGCCATGCAGGTCGCCCATGAAGATTTGCAGCGGCATGGCCACGGACACTGCCACCACGGCCGTGTGCAAGGCCTGGCGGGTGCCGGGTGCGGCCTTGCCTTTGAGCAACTGCCAGGCACTCACCCCCGCAATCAAGAAGCCCGCTGTGAGGCTGGACGCCAGAAGCTTGTGCCCTAGCCGGTAGGGAAAGGATGGGTTGAACACAATCGCCAGCCAGTCCACCGCATGGAGTTTGCCGTCGATGATCTCGTAGCCCACGGGGGTTTGCATCCACGAGTTCAGGCTCAAAATCCAGAACGCAGACAGCGTGGTGCCAAAGGCCACCAGCAGTGTGGCCACCAGGTGCACGCGGTCAGACACACGGCCCCGGCCAAACAGCATGATGCCCAGGAACGAGGCCTCCAGAAAAAATGCCGTCAGCACTTCGTAGCCCAACAGGGGCCCGGCGATGTTGCCCGCGCGCTCCATGAAGCCGGGCCAGTTGGTGCCGAACTGGAAACTCATGGTGATGCCCGAGACCACGCCCATGGCGAAGGTCAGCGCAAACACCTTGGTCCAAAAGTAATAGGCCTGCCCCCAACCGGCCGCTGCTGGCGTGCCCTGGGTGGCCGCGTGGCGCAGCCGAAAGAACACCAGAAACCAGCACAGGGCAATGGTGATGGTGGGAAAGAGGATGTGAAAGCTGATGTTGGCTGCGAACTGGATGCGCGACAGCGTGAAGGTATCGAGCGCGTCCATGGCCTCAGCCCCCCTTGGCGTTGTCGCCCGCGCGGCCCTTGCCGGTCAGGCGGTCTTTGAACTCCAGCACCCGCGTCACCGCCGTGCCCATGCCCATCAGTTGCAGGGCGGTTTCAGGGGCCAGGCGCTGCACATCGTCAAACCAGGTCATCAGCCGGTCGATCAGCTCGTGCATCTCGCGCATGCGCTCTTGGGCGTAGCGTTCTTCGTCCGAGGTGGGTTCTTCCAGCAGCGCCATGCGCAACATGGACAGCGTGGGCTCGATCTCGCGGCGGCGACGCTCTTCGGCCAGCACGCGGAAGATTTCCCACACATCCTTGGGGGCCTCAAAGTACTCGCGCCGGTCCCCCGGCTGGTGACTGAGCTTGACGAGCCGCCACGACTGCAGCTCCTTGAGGCCCATGCTCACGTTGGAGCGCGAGAACTCCAGGGTCTCAGCAATCTCGTCGGCATTGACGGGGCGCGGCGACAGGAAGATCAGCGCATACATTTGGCCCACGGTGCGGTTGATGCCCCAGCGGCTGCCCATCTCGCCGAAATGGGACACGAATTGGCGATTCAGAGGAGGAAGGTTTTTGACGTAGGTCATAGGAGGCGCATTGTGCTCCAAATTTATTGAATTTTCAGTAAATACTGAAAATTCAATAAATTGCCTGTGTCACGTATTCGGGCGGTGCCTGCTCAGAGGCGATCTGCCCATCGGCGTTGGGATGCGGACGGCCTTGCGTTCACCGGTTGGGGCCGGGGCTGGCACGCTTTACATGGAAAGAGGACAATAGAGGGTTTTACATTTGCGCCTGCGAACCATTTCGCCAGCGCGCGTTGGTGAATCCCGTTCTCTGCATGTCTCAACACACCTCACGCCTGCCTCTGCTGGACACCGTCAAGGGTCTGGCCTGCGCAGCCATCGTTGCGCACCATCTGGCCTTTTATGGCCCCATGTCTGACATAGCCCAGCCCCTGGCGCCTGACCTGATGGCCTGGCTGTACGACTACGCGCGCATGGCGGTGCAAGTGTTCTTGGTGCTGGGCGGCTACCTGGCTGCCGCCAGTTTGGCGCCCGAGGGCGTGGCCCGCTTCGGCCAGGTGGGCCAGCAATTGAGCAAGCGTTTTGTGCGCCTGGTGGTGCCGTATGTGGTGGCGTTGTTGGTGACTGTGCTGATCAGCGCGCTGGTGCGCCCCTGGATGGAGCACCCCTCGGTGCCCGGCGATCCTGATCTGGCCCAGTTGGTCACCCATGCGTTGCTGCTGCACAGCCTGGTAGACCATGAATCTCTGTCGGCCGGGGTTTGGTACGTGGCGATCGATTTCCAGCTGTTCGCGCTCAGCCTTCTCATGTTTGCTGCAGTGCGTGCATTGCCATCGGCACTGGCCAAGCAGCGTGCCGCCTTGCTGGGCCAGGCCTTGGTGGTGGTGGGCGTTGCGGTCTCGCTGTGGGGCTTTAACCGCGATGCGCAGTGGGATGTGTGGGCTGTTTACTTCTTTGGTGCCTATGGCCTGGGCATGATGGCCTTTTGGGCCAGCCGCGCACCGCAGGCCACGGGCTGGGTGCTGGCGATGGCCGTGCTGGGCGGCGTGGGCTTGGCGTTGGAATTCAGGGCGCGCATCGCGCTGGCGCTGGCAACTGCATTGCTCATGGTGTGGGCCATGCGCACCCCTGCGGTGCGGCAGTGGCGTGGGGTCTCGCCGCTGGTGCGCTTGGGGCAAATATCCTACTCGGTGTTCCTCATCCACTTTGCCGTGTGCCTGCTCGTCAATGCCGTGGTCAGCAGCCTGTGGCCCGCCTCGCCATGGGTCAATGCCTTGGGCATGTTGCTGGCGTTTTCGCTGGCCATGGTGGCGGGGCAATGGCTGTACCGCACCGTGGAGCAGCGCACCCCCACATTGCCGACCATGCTGCGCTGGCAGGCGAGCCTGGTGGCCGCAGGGGTGCTGGTGCAACTGGGCAGCAACTGGGGTTGATGTCTGAGAGCCGGCCAGTGTGGGGATGCACTGGCGCAGCACCCTCAGTCGCCTGCTTTGCTGGGACGCCTCCGCAGGCGCCGTTTCAGTAGTGCGCAGTGCTCAGCGGTGCAATTCGCCCGCGCTTTCAGGCTGGTACACGATGCGTTTGACCTGCACTGTCATGGCTTTGCCACCGGGGCCGGGCCAGGCCAGCTCATCCCCTACTGACAAGCCCAGCAAGGCGCTGCCCACAGGCGCGAGGATGGAGAGCTTGTCGGCACTGCCGTCCAGATCACGCGGGTAGACCAAGGTCAGGCAAAACGACTTGCCTGTCTCCACGATGCTGAACTCCACCGTGGAGTTCATGGTGACCACGTTGGGTGGAATTTCTTCGGGCGCCACCACGTCCGCCCGATCCAGCTCTGCCTGCAGGTCTGCCTTGCCCGGGAACACACTGGAAGGCATGGCGGCCAGCAGGGCTTCAATGCGGTCGAGGTCGAGAGAGGACAGAACGATCTGGGGCTTGCGCGCCATGGCAGTACCTTGAGTGTTTGGTTGAAAGCGCGGGACTGTAGCCCAGGGGGCAATCTCGCACTGGCCCGCAGGGCCATCCGACCTTGGCCTGCCATGTTCACGTCTGGCATGCGCAGCTCCATTTTTGCGACTGCAGCCCACCCGCACACCATTCCCAGGGCTGTCGCCTGACACGTCTGGCCACCAGCGCCTATGATCTCTTTTGTGAAATAACTGTATATTCATACAGTTATGAAAAGCCGACCCACACCTTCTGAGCCCGATGACTTTGCGGTGCCAGAAGACATCCGCATCCCTGTGCAAGCCATTCGGGGGCGGGGTGCTGCGTCGGCACTGCCACACCGGTTTGCGCGCGATGTGCGCGAGGCTGTGGACGATGGCTGGGGCAACGTGGCCAGCCCGCAGATGCAGGGGTTGCAGGCCAATAAGGGGGGCGAGCAGGGCGGAATGACATCGACCTCTGCATGGGGCGATGAAGGCGAAGGCGGCGCGCCAGCCCTTGCCACCCGCGTGCACCTGGAGACAGCCCGCAGCGCTTTGTGCGCCAATGATTCGCCCGACATCTTTTTTGAACTCTCGGTGAACCCCTACCGGGGTTGCGAGCACGGATGTGTCTACTGTTACGCCCGGCCCACGCACAGCTACCTCAACTTCTCGCCGGGGCTCGACTTCGAGACTCAGATCGTAGCCAAGCACAACATTGCCGAAGTGCTGCGTAGCGAGCTGTGCGCCCCGCGCTACGTGCCCCGTTTGATCAACATTGGCTCGGCCACCGACTGCTATCAACCTGTGGAGCGGGACCTGAAGCTTACCCGCGGCCTCATCGAAGTGATGCGTGACGCGCGCCACCCGTTTTCGCTCATTACCAAATCCAGCGGTGTGGAGCGCGACCTGGATTTGCTGGCTCCGCTCGCAGCGCAGCGGCTGGCGGCGGTGTACGTCACCATCACCACGCTCGATGCCACCCTGGCCCGCCGCATGGAACCCCGCGCTGCCGCGCCCCACCGTCGCCTGCGCACCATCCGTGCGCTGGCCGAGGCGGGTGTGCCCGTGGGCGTGAGCGTGGCGCCGCAAATTCCGTTCATCACCGAAGACATGGAGCAGGTGCTCGAAGCCGCCCGGGATGCCGGTGCCACCAGCGCCTTCTACACCGTGCTGCGCTTGCCGTGGGAGCTGGATGCGCTGTTTCGCGAATGGCTGCAGGTGCACTACCCTCAGCGTGCGGCCCGCGTCATGGCCCGTGTGCAAGACCTGCACAACCTGACGGATGCCCAGCGCAGCGCGGGTAAAACCTATGAAGCCGACTTTGCCACCCGCATGAAAGGCAGTGGCCTGTGGGCCGACCTGGTGCGCCAGCGCTTTGCCACGACTTGCCGCCGCCTGGGCCTGAACCGCGAGCGCGAGGGGCTGGACTTGGGCCAGTTCAGGCCAGGGTTGCTGCGAGGACAAGGCAGCTTGTTTTGACGCACAGGGTGCTGACGTGGTGGCATTGCGCAACGCACCATGCCAGTGATTGGATGCACGCTTTGGTGAGCGTTGGCCTCACCTTGGTGCCTTTCTCACAATCTGCGCCGCAGGCCCCTGAAAACGCAATTCGCTGCTGCGACAGCCCCTTGGTTCAGTGCCATGGCAAGGGCGCGCGCTCCTAAGCTTGGCATCTGATTTCGCCCCCGTTGCAGCCAGCATGCAGCGCCCCCAATGCTGACTTGAGGAAAGCCCCATGGCCCTGCGTGATTTCAAAGTGCTGACGTTTGATGTGGTTGGAACCTTGATCGACTTTGAGGGCGGCATGCTCGCCTACCTGCGCCAGGCCGTGCCTGGCAGCGATGCGACCGATGAGCAGTTTCTGGCCGCTTACCGCGCCGCCCGCAAAAGCCCCGACACCGACTGGTACCCCAACGACCTGGTGCGCTGCTGGCATGTGGTCGCCCCCCAACTGGGCCTGCCCGACAGCGATGCGCTGGCCCAGGGCTTTCGCGACTCTGTCGCGCAGTGGCCCGCCTTCCCCGATTCCATCGAAGCGCTGGCCCGGCTGCGCAAGCACTTCAAGCTGGTCACCATGACCAATGCCCAGACCTGGGCGCTGCAGCACTTCCAGAAGACGCTGGGTTCGCCCTTTGACCTGCTGCTGGCCTGCGACGACGCCCTGTGCGAAAAGCCCGATGCCCGTTACTTTGCCTATGCCCGTGGCCGCTTTGAAGGCGCCTGGGGCTACAAGCAAGCGGACAACCTGCACGTGGCGCAAAGCCAGTACCACGACATTGGCATCTCGAAGAAGCTGGGCATCACCACCTGCTGGATCGAGCGCCGGCACGGCCTGGCCAGCTCTGGGGGCACCATCGAATCCGAGCACACCGTGCCCGACTACCACTTCCACACCCTGGCCCAACTGGCCGATGCGGTGGACGCAGGCCAATGAGCCAGGTGTTAACCCCGGCCAGCCTGGCCGCTGTGACCGCACCTGTGCAAGACCTGCTGCCCGAGCTGATCGCGCTGCGGCAAGACTTGCATGCCCACCCCGAGCTGGCCTATGAGGAGCGCCGCACCGCAGGCATCGTGGCGCAATCCCTGCGCCTGCTGGGCTTGCAGGTGACCGAGGGTGTGGGCGGCACGGGGGTGGTGGGCACACTGCAATGTGGCGGCGACAGCCGCGGTGCCGCAGGGCAGGGCCCCAGCGTAGGCTTGCGGGCCGATATGGATGCGCTGCCCATGGTGGAACTGGGCCAGCGCAGCTATGCCAGCCGCCACGCGGGCAAGCACCACGGCTGCGGGCACGACGGGCACACCAGCATGCTCATTGGCGCTGCTCGCCAGCTGGTGCGCACCCACCTGGCGCTGGGTTTGTGCGGCACGGTGCACTTCATCTTTCAGCCCGCTGAGGAAGGGAAGGCCGGTGCGGCCTGCATGATCGACGACGGGCTGTTTGAGCGCTTTGCGTGCGACAGCGTCTACGCCCTGCACAACTGGCCAGACCTGCCCCTGGGCCACGCGCAAACGCGCCCCGGCCCCATCATGGCGGCAGCCGACCGGTTTGACATCACCGTGCGCGGCAAGGGCGGCCACGCGGCCCAGCCCCAGCACACCCCCGATGCCATCTTGGCTGCGAGCCAGCTGGTGGCGCAGCTCAACACCATCGTCTCCCGGCGCATCGACCCGAGTGAATCGGCCGTGCTGTCGGTCACCCGCATCGAAGGCGGTCACAGCCACAACGTGCTGCCGGCCGAGGTGCAGATCACCGGCACCGTGCGCAGCTTTGATGCGACCGTGCAAGACCGCATCGAAGCCGCCCTGCGCGCCACCTGCCAAGGCATGGCCCTGGCCAGCGGTACCGAGGTGCTGGTGAACTACCAGCGCTATTACCCGGCCACCCTCAACTCCGCAGCCGAGGCCGCGCTGGCTTTGGACGCAGCCCAGGCCGTGGGCCTGCAAGCCCAGGTGGCTCCCCGCGCCGCGTTCACGTCCGAAGACTTTGCCTTCATGCTGCAGCGCAAGCACGGCGCCTACCTGTGGCTCGGCCAGGGCCGTGCAGACCCAGGCCCTGAGGGCGAATGGGCCTTGCACCACCCGTGCTACGACTTCAACGACGACGCGCTGCCTTTGGGCGTGCGTTGGTTTTGCGAGATTGCGGCGCGTGCGCTGGCTGCACCAGCGTCCTGCTGAGGGGCGCCAACTCTGTACCGAAGGCGGAGCCACGTCTCAGCCTTTCACATCGCCATTCGGAACCGATCCATGAGCATCACTGTCCTTCAAAGCACCGCCACCCTCACGGGCCTGCAGCCCCAAGGCGGCCCGGCTCGCCCCATCACCCAGCCGCCTTGCGCCTTCAGTGGCATAGATGTGGATTTGGCTGGCGTAGCCCCCCACCAGACCGGCATCTGGGAATGCACCCCTGGCAAGTTCGAGCGCGTGCTGCCCAACGCTGAGGTCATGCACATCCTCACGGGCGCCTGCATCTTCACTCCCACCGAGGGCGAGCCGCTGCACATCCAGGCGGGCGATACGCTGTTCTTCCCGGCCCACACCACGGGGGTGTGGCATATCACAGAAACTCTGCGCAAGGTGTTTTTCATCGTGGCGCAGTGACGCTGCCCAGGCCAGTGCGTACCTGCTTTCAGCACCTGGCCGTGTTACTCCATGCGATGGAAATTAGGGGGAATCGCCTCTGGGTCTTTATTTGTAAGCGCTGGCAGCTATAAATATGATAGCTTCAAGCGTTTGCGCGGTGTCGCACGGTCACGCAGTGTTACCCACCCCAAACCCGTTGCACAGCCTGCGTGTACACCGGTATGCCCACCACGATGTTGAGGGGAAACGTCACTCCCAATGAAAGGCTGATGTACAGCGAAGGGTCGGCCTCCGGGATCGCATAGCGCACCACCGCAGGAACGGCGATGTACGACGCACTGGCCGCCAACACCATCAGCAACACCGCATCGCCCGCAGGCACCGCTGCCAGCCATGCCAGCCCCAAGGCCAAGGTTGCGTGGGTGATGGGCGCCAGTACCGCATAGGCCAGCAACCAGGGCGACTGCTTGCGCACCGCAGGCAGATTGCGTGCGGTAGACAGTCCCATGTCCAGCAAGAACAGGCACAGCATGCCCTTGAACAAATCGCCCGAAAACGGTTGCATGGCCGCTTTGCCCGCATCGCCCGTCACCAGTCCAATCACCATGGCCCCGAGCAGCAACAGTTGCGTGCCGTCGGTGAACGACTCGTGCAGGATCTTGCCGACAGACAGGTTGTGGGCCCTCTTGCTGCCCTGATGAGCGCCACCGCTGCCCATGCCCGCACCGCCCAGGGTGGCCGCGCCGCTGTCGGTCATGCCCACTCCCTGTGTGGTGACCGCCGCCTGCTTTTGCCGCAGCGAATTGGCCAGCAACACCGCCAAGATGATGGCGGGTGATTCCATCAACGCCATCGCAGCGGCCATGTAGCCGCCGTAGGCTATTTGTTGCGACTCCAGATACTGGGTGGCAGTCACAAAAGTCACTGCACTCACCGATCCATACGTGGCAGCCACGGCTGCTGCGCTATAGCCAGAGAGCACGCGCCGCAGCAGCACATAGCCCACCAGCGGCACCACCACGGCCAGCAGCACTGCCAGCCCCAGGCTGCTGGCCACGCTGGGCGTCAAGCCCGAAGCGGCCAGCGCAAAGCCGCCTTTCAAACCCAGTGCCATCAGCAGGTAAATCGACAGAAACTTGGAAATGGCGGTAGGCATCTCCAGGTTCGAGCGCACCAGCCCGGCAAACACCCCCAGGGCAAAAAACAAGATCGCGGGGTCCAGCAGGCTTTGCATTTTTTTCTCCGAAACGATGGCAGAACCCTGATGCTAGAGGGGTATCAGTACAAAGTAAAATCGATTTAAATGCAGTTATCTATAGATAAAAATCTATGAACATCACTTTTCGACAGCTGCGCCTGTTCCTGGCACTGGCCGAAACCGGCAGCGTCAGTGCTGCCGCCAAGGTCATGCATGTCACGCAGCCCACGGCGTCCATGCAGCTGCGCGAGGTGACGCAGGCCGTGGGCCTGCCCTTGTACGAAGTGGTGTCGCGCCGCGTGCACCTCACAGAGGCGGGTCAGGCACTGGCGGGCACAGCACGCGCCATCGCGGGCGAGTGGGATGCGTTTGAGCAGCGCGTTTCAGGCGCCAAGGGCCTGACCAGCGGGCGCCTCAAAGTCGCCGTGGTCAGCACCGCCAAATACTTTGTGCCGCGCTTGCTAGGCAGCTTTTGCAAGCTGCATCCGCACATCGACATCTCGCTCGAAGTGCTCAACCGCGACCACGTCATCACCCGCCTGCGTGCCAACCAGGACGACCTCTACGTCATGTCCATGCCGCCGGGCGACTTGCCGCTGGAAGACCATATCCTCATGCCCAACCCGCTGGTCTTCATCGCCCCTGCGGGCCATAAGCTGGCCGCCAAAAAGCGCATCCAGATCGATCAATTGCAGGCCGAGCGCTTCATCCTGCGTGAAAAGGGCTCTGGCACCCGCATGGCCACCGATGCCCACCTGCGCCAGCTTGGCTTTGCGCCCAGCGCTGTGCTAGAGCTGGGCAGCAACGAAGCCATCAAAGAATCGGTGGAGGGCCAACTGGGCGTCTCCATCGTCTCGCGCCACGCTCTCGGTGCCCATCATGAAGGCTTGGCTGTGCTCAACGTGCAGGGCTTTCCCGTCCAGTCGCAATGGCACTTGGTGTGGCCCAAGGGCAAGCAGCTGTCACCGATTGCCCAGGTGTTCAAGGGGCATTTGATGGGTGAGGTGGCGGGGTGGATGGAGGGCCGCTGAGGTTGCGGACCTGAGTTTTGGATAGACATCTCAGGCCGTGCACTACCTCAGCTCCATTCTGAGCGCAGCGGTTCTGTGCGCCACCTGCGCTTGCGCCTGTGCATGCAGTGCACAGGGCGTTGATATGGGTTTTTTTGACTGCTAGCGCTTATAGATAAAGCGCTGGCAGCTATTTTTTTTGATAGCGACTCAGACGCAATAGATCCCCATGGCCGCAATGCACCTGAGTCCGAGGTCAGAACGTGTGCAGCACCCCGGCCGTAATGCCTGTGGCGCGATCCTTGTTGGCTGCCCCTTGGTAGCCAGCGCGCCACTGGGTGCGGTCCAGTTCGGCATACAGCTTGGTGCGGCGCGACAGCTTGTACTCGGCAAACGCCACGGCGCGGGTGTAGCCATCGGCTTGCAGGCCGGTGCGCTGGCGGTTCATTCGGTACTCAGCTGCTGTGAGGTCCACCGCATCAGTCACCGACCAGGTGGCGCCAGCGGAGTGCACGCGCTGCACCGTGCGGGCGGTGGCAGAGGTGTCGCCCTGATGGCGAGCGGTGTTGACGGCCAGGCGTACGCTGCCCCACTGGTACGCCGCGCCCAGCGTGCTGGCTTGCAGCGGCAGCTCGCTGGCCGTCTTGAAGCGCTGGTGCGCCCCGGAGACGACCCAGCCTGCAGCGGCATAGGAGAGCCCTGCACCGACGGAGGACTGGGCCGAAGCGCGGCCGGTGTTTTCGCCGAAGCTGTACATCGCCCGGGCGGTGAGCGGGCCGAAGCGGCCCGTGTATTTGAGCGCGTTGTCCAGTCGGTAGGAGCCGCTGGAGGAGCCTGCCGCGCCGTATTCCACGCCCAGGCCATGGCTGCTTAAGGCTGCTGTGGCGATGTTGGGGTTGAACGATGCGAAGCGCATGCCCACCGGGTCCACCGGGCTGATGGCATCGGCCAGCAAGTTGGTTTGGCGCCCAGCGGTGACTTGCCCCCAGTCGCCGCCCAGCCCCACGGTGGCCGCGCGGTCGAAGAATTTGTTGGCATTGGCAGGGCTGCCGGTGTCCAGGTTCAGCCCGGTCTCCAAATTGAAGAGCGCATGCAGGCCGCCCCCCAGGTCTTCTCGGCCGCGCAGGCCAAAACGGCTGGTGTTGTTGACACCGCTGGCCACGCTGCTGGCCGAAGCGGCGCTGGGCGCGTTGGCTGCCGTCATGCCAGCGCTATGGCGCACGCCGATATCGGCAATGCCGTAGAGGGTGAGGCTGCTCTGGGCCAGTGCGAGGGCGGGTGTGGCCAGTGCGGTGGCCAGGGCCAGGTGCTTGGGGGTCATAGGTCTCCTTGTCTTTTGGTCTGTCGTCGTTGTGATTTGCGCGCAGCGCTGCGCCACACCAGGCAGTGCTGGTGCGCTAGTGAAGAGAAAGTGCTGAGCGGTGAGAGGCGCAGGCAGTGCGCGCCAGGCACGGCGCCGCCAGTGGGACAGCGCTGCCGTGCGCTGGGATCAGCGGGCTGCCGCAGGCTCCATGCCGGTGCTGCGCACGATGGCGGCTGCTGCAGGCGCGGCCAGAAAGCGGATCAGGTGCCGGGCCGCCTCCGGGTTTTGTGTGCCCACGGCTACTCCGGCTGAGAAGAACACCCGTTGCTGGACTTCATCGGGCAGAGGGCCCACGTAGTCCAGTTCTTTGAACGGCAGCAGTTCACTGACTTGCTGGAATCCAATCTCGGCATCGCCGCGCAGCACCACAGTGCCCACGCGCTCGCTGTAAATCTTGGTGGCCTTGTCTTTGATCTGCTCGGCCACGCCCAGGCGCTGGAACAGCTCGGTCGAGAGGTAGGTGCCACTGGCGCTGGCCGAGTAGGCAATCGATTTCGCGTTCAGCAGGGTTTGCTTGAGGGCGTCCACCGTGCTGATGTCGGGCTTGGGCGTGCCCTTGCGCACGCTCATGCCAATCATCGAGCGGGCCAGGTCCACACGGCTGCCGGGCTGCACCTTGCCCTGGGTGATGAGCGCCTCCAGCCCCGAGTCGGCCAGGATGACGATGTCGAACGCCTCGCCCCGGGCAAAGCGGCTAGGAATGGAGTCGGGGGCGGTGCCCATGGAGGCGCCGCGCGCCGTGACCACTTTGTGGCCTGTAGCCTGCTCGTACAGGGGAATGAGCTGGTCGTAAGCGGCTGAGAAACCGCCCGAGGTGATGACCCGGATCTCTGCTGCTTGCGCGCTGGACGGTGTGGCCGCGCCCAGGGCCAAGCCCAGGCTCAAAGCGGCGCCCAGCAGGGCACCGATGGCTCGGCGGCGGGGCAGGGTGTGGGCGGTTGTTGTTGGAAGGTTTTGCATGGTTTGTCTCCTGGTCGTTGTTGTTGTCTGCGGGTTGGAATGGGCGGCTGAACGGGTAGGTGGATGCCGCCGTTAGGGAATCAGTCGGCTGTGATCTTTCGCTCGCGGATGATGCGAGCCCACTTGGTGTTCTCTGCTGCGATGAATTGGCCCAGCTCTTCACGCGTGCCAGGGGCGGCCGTCTGGCCGTGCTTGAGCAGGTTCTCGCGCACCTCGGGGGTGTTGAGCACCTTCACCAGCTCGGTATTCCAGCGGTCCAGCAATGGTTTAGGCATCTTGGCGGAGGCCACGAATGCGTACCAGTTGGTGGCGTTGAAGCCTGGGAAGGTCTCGGCCACGGTGGGCACGTTGGGCAGGTAGGCCGGGCGGGTCAGCCCCGTGGTGGCCAGCGGGATGAGCTTGCCCGATTCGATGTGAGGCAAAGCCGTGGGCGGCGCCGCGTAGAACGAGGCCAGACGGCCGCCCAGCACGTCCTGCAGGGCCGGTGCACCGCCCTTGTAGGGCACATGCACGGTATCGATCTTGGCCACGTCATTGAGCAGCTCGCCCGCCAGGTGGGCGGCAGAGCCGGGGCCGGTGGAGGCAAAGTCCAGCTTGCCGGGCTCGCGCCGTGCCTTGGCCACAAACTCGCCCAGGGTCTTGATGCCGGTGCTGGCGGGCACCACCAGCACATTGGGGAAGGTCACGCCCATGGTGATGGGCGCCAAGTCCTTGAGCGGGTCGTAGCGAACGCTCATGAAATGGGGGGCAATGCTCAGGGGGCCAATGGAGCCAAACAGCAGCACCGTGCCATCTGCGGGGCCTGCTGCCACCTGGGCGTGGGCCAGGTTGCCCCCGGCACCGGGCTTGTTGTCCACGATCACACTTTGACCGATGTTCTCGCCCAGCTTCTTGGCAATCACGCGCGCTGCGATGTCTGCCGAGCCACCCGCCGCAAAGCCAACCACCATTGTCACGGGCTTCTTGGGCGGGAAGTCTTGGGCTTGGGCGGCTGTGTGGGCCAGTGGGAGGCAGGCCGCGAAGGCGGCTGCCACGATCAGGGGGCGTCGTTGCATGGTCAATTCCAGAAGGGGCCGAAACACGGTCGGCCGTGCGAAAGGCGCCAGTCTAGGTAGCGCGTAATAATCTGTGAATTGCAATTTATGAAACAACTATTGCATGCAGCGCATTAAATTCGATCTGGGAGAACTGCAGGCCTTTGTGGTTACGGCAGAAAAAGAGAGCTTTCGCCTGGCCGCCGAGGCCTTGTGCCTGTCTGCTCCGGCCCTGAGCCGGCGTGTGGAGCGGCTGGAGCTGGCCCTGGGGGTGCGTTTGCTGGAGCGCACCACCCGCAGCGTGGCGCTGACGGCCGTGGGGCAAGAGTTTTTGTTGGAAGCGCGTGCGGCCCTGGTGGGGCTGGACGAAGCGGTGCAGCGCGTGAGCGACCAAGTGCAACTGCGCCGGGGGCGCGTGGCGGTGGCTTGCATCCCCTCGGTGGCCACCCATGTATTGCCCCGCGTGCTGCGCGCCTTTGCGGTAGCCCAGCCCGAAGTGCAGGTGCATGTCATCGACGAAAGCGCCAGCCAGGTGCTGGACGCGGTGTTGCGGGGGGAGGCGGACTTTGGTCTGAGCTTTACCGGCAGCCAGGAGTCGGCGCTGCGCTTTGAAGCGCTGACCCGCGAACGCTACATGCTTGCCATGCCGCGCAACCACCGCTGGGCCGGCCGCGATGAGGTGGCCTGGTCTGAGCTGGCCGGGCAGCGCCTGGTGTCGGTATCGCGTGACAGTGCCAACCGGCTGCTGCTGGACCAGGCTACGGCCGACTTGCCCGAGCAACCGGTGGCCTGGTACGAGTGCAACCATGTCGCCGGCGCCCTGGCGTTGGTGGAGGCGGGTTTGGGTCTGGCCGTGCTGCCGCAGCTGGCGTTGTCGTCCGATTCGTCACAGGTCTGCGGCGTGCCCATGACGGCTCCAGACCTGTGGCGCACCTTGGGGCTGCTGCAGCGGCGCGACCGTGTGTTGGCCCCGGCGGCTGAGGCGCTGCGGCAGCGGCTGCTTCAATTGCGTGCGGTGGATTGAGGCATTGGCTATGGGCGCCACAGCCAGGGGCGCTGAGGCCGTTTCTCTTTGCCAGCGCTAACGCATTCTTTACAAAATAGCCAGCGAATTTCCATCGGACATGCGTTTTGGTAGCTATAGCGATACGACGGTGTAACGGAGTGCAATTGCTTCAGGATTCGACTGCGCCTCGCATAGGCTACGGCCCTCTTTACAAACAGAGGGCTTTCCGTGAGTTTTCCAGAAACAAAAAATCCATCCAACATCTCTGGCCTCTTCATGTTCTCCAAAACCACCACTGCAGCGCTCTGCGCTGCAGCACTGTGCGTGCTGTCGGCATGCGGTGGTGGAGGCGGGGGCGGCGATACCAGCCCGACCACACCGGTCACGCCTGGCAACCCAGTCACCCCAGGGGATACCACCCCCGTGACCCCGACCCCAGGGGCGGATGCCGGCTGTAGCGAAGACGGCAATGTGATGACGGTGGCTGGCAACACCGCCCAGATCGACGCCAACGTGTACCACACGGACGGCGCTACGGTCATTGCCACCCAGCAGCGAAAGCTCGCAACGTCCACTGGCGCGAGCTTTCGCGGCAGGACGGGCCTCTTCCTGGTGAACCAGGTCAATACCACCACCTACAGCAATGTGGCCATCAATGGATCGTTTGGCGGCGCCGTCATGACGACGACCGAGAACAATTATTCGAGCGTCGTTGGCGATGTGCGGCAGACCTACGGATTGACCGTATCGAATCTGTTCCAGGGCTCCACTACCACGGCCAGCAGCTATTTCACGCCGTATGCGTACACCGGGGGGCCGGTGAGCCCGGCCCTGAATACGCCTTACGTGGCCAGCTTCTCCACCACCACAGAAGCCGGTGGCACCACACAGCCTGCGCTGGCACAGACCAGCACCACCACCTACTCGGTAGAGTCGGTGACGGTGTTGGCTGGTACTTTCCCTGCGTGCAAGATCAAGGTCGAAGTCACTGGCGGTGCGACCGTTGGCAACGTCAGCTATGCGTGGCTGGTGGCCTCAGGCCGATACAAGGGCCTCTTCTTGCGCTCGGCCAATGCCAACGGCGTGAAGACCTCGGAAGCCACACGCCTGCTGGTGAACGGCCAGTAAGCCAATCAGTCCCCGGCATTGACCGGGCTTGCGCTGGCGCCTTGTGGGGGCTGCTGTGCCCGCAATCCAAAGCAAAACGCCCCGCATGCACAGGCATGCGGGGCGTTTTCTATGGGGGCTCTGATCTGTCACACCCGGCCGTACTCAGGCGGCTTTGGCGGCCTCTGCCTTTTGCGCCCCAGGTCGGCCAATGAAATAGGGCTCCAGCGGAATGTCGGTGCGTCCCGTCGCCATCAGCTCCGCCATGGTCTCGCCTACACCGGGGCTGATGGCAAAGCCTTCGCCGTTGAAGCCGAACGCATAGTGCAACCCAGGCACCTTGGCGCTGGGGCCCATGATGGGCTGCCAGTCGGGGGTGTAGCCCTCAATGCCGCTCCATACGCGAACCAGCTGTACATGCTCGAAAGCGGGGACAAAGCGGCGCAGTTCGCGCAACTGGCGCAGGATGTTGTCGGGCTTGACGTAGGCGCGCACATGGTCGGCATAGGCCGGGCCTTTGAGGCCACCGCCAAAGACGATGTTGCCGCGCGAGATCTGGCGGAAGTACAGCCCTTCGTGCTCGATGGGCGACGACAGCCCGATTGACGGGCCAATGGCGTAGGGCAAGGGCTCGGTCACACCCATCTGGGGGCCGCGCGGGTCCAGGTACACGCCTTCGCCAAACTGCTCTGCCATGCGGTTGGACCAGGCACCACAAGCTACCAGCATCTGCGGCGCACGGTAGCGGCGGCCGTCGGCCGTATGGGCGGTAAAGCCGTGGCCGTCGTGCTCCACCTTCAGCACTTCGGCGTGTTCCACGATGTTCGCTCCGGCACGGCGCGCTGCGCGGGCAAACGCTGGGCCTGCCAGGCGAGGGTTGGCGTGTCCATCTTCGGGCGAGTACGAGCCTGCCACAACCCCCGGCGCAAAAATGCCCCAGCGCTTGCGCAGTTGCTCGGCCGTATGCATTTCCAGCCGCAGCCCATAGGGCTTCACATCGTGCGTGTGTTTTTCAATGATGGCTGCCTGCTTTTCGGTGTAGCACACGCGCAGGTGGCCGTAGGGCACAAACTCGGCGTCTTCGCCCAGCAGGTCTTTGATGCGGCCCCATACAGCGCGGGCGCGGTTGGCCAGAGGGAGCTGGTGCAGCTCGCGGCCCTGGCGGCGCACGTTGCCAAAGTTGGTTCCGCTGGCCTGGCGGCCTACCAGTTCGCGCTCCAGCAGCGTGACGGACTTGCCGTGCTGGCGCAGGAAGAAGGCGGTGGTGGTGCCCATCAGGCCACCGCCGAGCACCAGCACATCGCTCTCCTGCGTGGTGGATGGGTTCGTATGAGGGTGTGCGCTGCTCATGGCTGCACCTCGCGGGTGTTCATCATCAACGGTTTGACGGGCGCCTGCGAGCGCAGGCGGCCCACCTGTTCAATGGGGATGCTGCAGGTGTGCGCGATGACTTCTGCAGCTGCATGGCCGCAAAAGCGCCCCTGGCAGCGGCCCATGCCCACGCGGCTAAAGGCCTTGGCGCGGTTGACTTCCTGGCTGTCCAGCTCGGTGACGCAGCGGCGCAGCTCGCCCGCCGTGACGGCCTCGCAGCGGCAGACGATGGCCTCGTCGGGCAATGCTGCTGCTTGCTGGTGCGGCCACGGAAAAGCGTGGATCAGCCCCTGGCGGAACCGGTCCATGGTGGTCAGCGTGCGGCGCAAGCCTGGGGCTTGCTCACGGTAGGTGGCTTGGCCTGCGGTGTGCGCTGCGTCATGCAGGGCTGCCAGCGCAGCGAGGCGACCAGCAGCCTCGGCACCATCAGCGCCCAGAATGCGTGTGCCATCGCCTGCCAAATAAACCCCTTGGGTGGAGCTGCGTCCGTCCTCGTCAATGCGTGGCAGCCATTGGCGGCTCTGGGGCTCGAACGCAAATTCGCACCGGGCCAGGTCGGCCAGTTGGGTCTCGGACCGCAGGTGCCATCCCAGGCCCACCGCGTCGCATTCAAAGCGCTGGGTGGCGCCCTGAGTGGTGCGCACCGTCACGGCTTGCACGCCCAGGGTGTCATCACCATCAATCTGAAGGGGTGTGACCCCCTGCAGAACGGGTACACCCGCAGCGCGCAGCCCACGGATCAGCCCCAGCCCGCGCAGTGCCAATGTGGGGCGGGCGAGCAGACCCATCAAGGCTTTGGCGGATTTGAAGAACGGTGCGGTGTCGAGCACGGCCACCACCTTGGCCCCTGACTGAACGTACTGCGAGGCCACCAGGTACAGCAGCGGCCCGCTGCCCATGAAAACGACCTGCGAGCCAATGGCGCAGGCCTGGGCCTTGAGGGCGATTTGCGAGGCACCGAGGCTGTAGCAGCCTGCGCGGTGCCAGCCGGGCACGGGCATGAGCCGGTCGGTGGCGCCAGCGCACAGGATGAGCGCGTCATACGCCAGCGTGGCGGGCTCACCCTGGCTCACTACATGCAGCGCGCCTGCCGTGTGGTTCCAGGCCAGGGTGTCAGGCCGGTAGTCGATGTGGGGGCGCAGCGTGTCAAAGCTGCTGTGCAGAGCCTGGGCCTTGTCGGCTTCGGTGCCGTAGAGCTTGATGTAGGGGCGCTTGAACCCTTCAGGCTGGCGGCGGTAAATCTGGCCGCCATCGCGGCGGCTCTCGTCCACCACGGTGGGGCGCAGTCCTGCTTCGACCACGGCCTGGGCGGCTCGCACACCCGCTGGGCCGGTGCCGACGATGACGATGCGGGGGGCTGTCATGCGTTGCCCTCGCTGGCCGGTGTTGCTCGCACGGGCAGGGGTTGCCCATGGCGTTGCAGCGATTCGGCCAGGTCTTGGGTCACCGGCCAGTGCAGTGCAGGCGGCCGCGTCAGCACAGCCATGCCTGCCATCACGGGGGTGGAGCATGCACGCAGGCGTTCGCCCTGGGGCGTCCACACCCAGCAGTCCTGGCAGGCACCCATCAGGCAAAAGCCTGCGCGCGGGCCATCGCCAAATTCGCTGTCGCGGGCGCGGCGGCCATTGCACATCAGGGCCACCAGCAAGGTGTCGCCCTCCAGTGCAGTGCAGGGCTTGCCATCGATGGTGAGGGGAGCAGCGGGCCGGTCGGCCTCGGCCAGCCGCACAAAGCGCGGCGGTGGGGTGTAGGCGGGTGCAGGCATGGGGTGTTGGATCACAGGTCAGCGCTGGTGCGGAAACAGGCGTTCGATGGGGCAGTGCGTCTTGATGAAGGGCGACTTGATGACGATGTAGCTGAAGTACTTGGCGATGCCCAGGTTGCGCTCCAGCAGGTCTTCGATCACTTCCTGGTAGTGGTTGACGCCACGGGTCAGAAAGCGCAGCAGGTAGTCATACCCGCCGCTCACCAGGTGGCACTCCAGCACCTCATCCACCTCGCGCAGCGCAGCTTCAAAGCGGGCAAAGTCTTCGCGGCGGTGGTCCGACAAGGTGACTTCGGTGAACACCGTGAGCGTGTCGCCCAGCTTTTCGAGGCGCAGGTGGGCACCGTAGCCTGCGATGTAGCCCGCCTGCTCCAGCCGCTTGACGCGGATGAGGCAGGGGCTTGGCGACAGGCCCACCGCGTCGGCCAAATCCACATTGGTCATCCGGCCGTTCTTTTGCAACTGGCCCAGAATGCGCAGGTCCAGGCGGTCGATCTTGAAGGCTTCGTTCATCATGGTGTGCAGGGGCTTGAAGAAAAGAGTGCATCCATTTTGCGGCTGCTCTGGTGCTCTGGGGGCTGTAGCGATGTGGTTTACACGTGTTCTTCTCGCACGCCTCAGTCTTTCAAGGCGGCCCGCACGTCGGGTGCAGCCAGCACATCGTCCAGGGTCTTCTTCAGGCGCTCAAACATCAGGCCGAAGTCCGACTCTGTGAAGGTGAGGGCGGGCGCAAAGCCGAGGATGTTGTCGCCAAACGCGCGGAACACGATGCCATTGCGGTAAGCCGTGGCGGCCATGCGGGTAGGCAGGTCCAGCGCGGCATCAAAGCCTGCCTTGGTGGTCTTGCTACTCACCAGCTCCAGCGCGCCCAGCAGGCCACGGTGGCGCGAATCGCCCACCAGCGGGTGGGCCAGCAAGTCGTCCAGCCCCTGGCCAAACGTGCTGGCCACGCGCTGACCGTTGGCCAGAACGCCGCCTTCCTCGTACAAGCGCAGTACCTCCAGTGCCACGGCGGCGCTCACCGGGTGGGCGGAGTAGGTGGCGCCATGGCCAATGGGCGCACCCTTGGGGGCGCCATCGGCAATGGCTGCGTACACCTTGTCGCTCATGAGTGTGGCACCCATGGGCACGTAGCCAGAGGTCAGGCCCTTGGCTACCGTCATCAGATCAGGCTCCACGCCTTCGGCGTCGCAGGCAAACATGGGCCCGGTGCGGCCAAAGCCGGTGATGACTTCATCCACCACAAACAAGATGTCGAGCGCCCGTGCGGCCTCGCGCATAGCCTTGAGCCAACCCTTGGGCGGCACGATGACGCCGCCCGAGCCCTGGATGGGCTCGCAAAAGAACGCGGCCACATTCTCGGCACCCAGCTCGGCCACCTTGGCCTTGAGGGCTGCGACGGACGCATCGATGATGGCTTGCCCGTCAGCTGGATTGGCTGCGCGGTAAGGGTTGGGCGAGGGGATGTAGTGCTGCGTGGGCAGGGGCAGATCAAACCCACGGTGGAACACCGGCAGCGCCGTGAGACCCGCGCCAGTGGATGACGATCCGTGGTAGCCACGCTCTAGCGCGATGAAATGCTTCTTGCCCGGTTTGCCCAAGGCGTTGTAGTACTGCACGATGAAGCGCACCGCAGCATCCACCGATTCAGAGCCGCCCAGCGTGAGGTACACGTGCTGCAGCGATGCGGGAGATATCTGCACCAGCTTGTCGGCCAGGCGAATGGCGGGTTCGCTGCTGAAGTGGAAGTACCCGGTGGCATAGGGCAGCTTGCGCATCTGGTCTGCTGCGGCCTGCACCACGCTCTCTTGCCCATAGCCCACGTTCACGCACCACAGTCCGGCGAACGCGTCCAGCAATTGCTGGCCTTTGCCATCGGTCAGCCAAATGCCTTGTGCAGCGGTGAGGATGTTGGGGCCGCGTTCTTCGTGCGTGCGCCAGGGCGCCACGGGGTGGATCAGGTGGGCGCGGTCCAGCGCGTCCAGCGCAGCGAGTTGGGGCAGGGCTTCAGAGTGGGTCATGGCATTCGTCGGTGGTGGGCAAGAGGCTTACGAGGGTCTGAAATCAAGGGGCGCCGGGGGCGTTGCCAACGCAGTTTCATGAAGACAAAGGTTAGGCCGATTGCCCCTCAACTTGGTGCTGCAATGGGGGGCTTTGGCAAAGCAGCCTGCGGTTGTTGGGGGCTCTACAGCAGATCGTTTGGTGTGCCCAGGTGTGGTGCACGGGCGCGCTACCCCGCCCCGAAATGCAGCAGCAGTGCACAAGGTTGAACGCCGATGGCTGCATGCTGTGGCCGCCTTCAGTAGCCGCGTGCGCGGTCCACAAGCCCTGTCATGGGCTCGCCTGCGTGAAAGCGGCGCAGGTTGTCGATGACCACTGCGGCTGCGCTCAGAGGCTGGGTCATGCTCGCAATGTGGGGGGTGATTTGCACCTGGGAGTGGCGCCACAGCGGGTGCGCGGTGGGCAGGGGTTCTGGGTCAGTCACGTCCAGCACGGCTTCGCTGAGCTGCCCCGTGGCCAGGGCGGCCAGCAGGTCGGCGGTGACCAGCTGCGGTCCTCGCCCCACATGCACCAGTGCAGTGCCCGCTGGCAAACGGCTGAACAGGTCTGCGTTCAGAAAGCCGCGCGTGGCATCGGTCAGCGGCAGCAGGCACACCAGTACGTCGAGTTTTTCGAGAAACGCAGGCAATTCGTCGCTGCCGGCGTAGCAGCAAATACCATCCATCTGGTGTTGTGACCGGCTCCAGCCCGCGCAGGCAAAGCCCAAGCCTTGCAGTGCCTGCAGCACGGCTTGCCCTAGCGAGCCCAGGCCCAGCACGCCCACGCGGCGCTGGCTGGCAGGGCGCACGGGCAGGGCCTTCCATTCACCGCGCTGTTGCTGACGGCGGTACTGGGGCATGTCGCGGTGCAGGTCCAGCACGGCGCGGGTCACGTACTCGACCATGCCTTGCACGATGCCGGGCTCCACCATGCGCACCACGGGCAGTGCGGGTGGCAGGGCGGCAAAGTTGAACTGATCGACGCCCGCACCCGAAGAGAACAACACCTGGAGGTTGGGAAAGCACTCCGAAATGTTCTCTGGCGGCTCCCACGCGGCCAGAAAGCGCACCTTTGCCGGATCGCCCATGTCGGGCCAGATGCGAAAGTCGATCTCGGGCGCCTGGGCGCGGAAGACCTCGGCCCACTGCCGGCCTCGCACCGGGTCAGATTTGTAGACAAAGGTGGCGGGCAGGGGGGCTTGGAGGCTCATGCGGTGGTGTGGAGTAGCAAGGAAAAAGGGCGAAGTCAGCCCACGGCCTGGGTGACGATGGCGAACAGCTTGGGTGCGTCTGCCGGGTGCTGCAAAGGCGTGCCACGCACCATGGTGGTGGGGGCGTCTACCCGCAGCAAGCCAATGCTTTCCAGCCATTCGGCCAAGCCGGAGTCAAAGTCAATATCAATGCGGGTGAAGTGGCCCGCATTCATGCCCGCGAGGTGGGCAATGAGGGCTTTGGCGCTCTCGGCATCGGGGGCCACCACAGGGCCAATGATGTGTCCGCGTCCAAAGCGGCGCAGTATGGCAAAGCCTTGCTGGGTGCCGTCATGGTCCAGCACCACGCAGGCATCGGCCTGGGCCAGCAGGTCTTCTATCAAGGCATGCCGGGGCATGCCACGCGCATCCGTGTCCAGTTGCTGCAAGGCGACAGCTTCGTTTTGGCCTGCAGGGCGCAGGCGCCAGCCGGTGGGCAGGGCAATCAGCGGGGTGGGCTGCGCCACGCCCTGGTGCTGGCGCACTTCACCGGTGCGCACAAAGCCCAGCCGTTCGTACAGGCCTCGGCCTTCGGCGGTGGCATGCAGCAGCACCGTGCAGTCGTCCATGCCATCCAGCAGCGCCGTCATCAGGCGGTGGCCAATGCGGCGGCCCTGGCAGGCGGGCGTGACGATCACCAAACCAATAGTGGCGTGCGCAGGGCCCCAGCGCCAGCGCTGTGCGGTGGCCAGGATCTGGCCATCGCGCTCGGCGACCAATCCCTCCGCGTGGGCAAACACCTGCTCCCAGTCGGTGAGGCGGTGGGGCCAGCGCAGCTCGGCCGACAGGGCGTGGGCGCTGGGCAGATCGGCTTGCGTCATGGGGCGCAGCAGCACGCCATCGTCTGCAGGGGCGGCGTTTTCCAATGCTGGAAAAGGGGACTTCAAGTGCATGTGCGGCAACCTCTTGTCAGTGAAATGGCTGCCTATCTTGGCCGACAAAGCGCCTGCGCACCAGCGTGAATCAGGGTTTGCCAGCAACTTGCAAGCTTCATCTGTACGGCCTGTGGCTTTTGCAATTCGCTGCGGCAGCAGGGGCGCTTACGGCGACAAATGCTGGGGCTTCCTGCCTAGCATCAATGGCGGATTCGGCCAGGGCTTGGGGGTGCGTTGCTGCGGCTCGTGTTGCTCCTGGGCCAGTGGTTGCCTTCCTTGCCATTTCGCTTTCTTTGCCTTCTCATTTTGGGTGCCCGTATGTCGTTATTTGATCCCCGCTCCATCGCTGTCAGTAGCGGCCACTTCATTGGTGGCCGCCTGGTGCAAGACACCCCACGCCTTGGTGTGCTGCGCCCCTCTGACGGGCAAATGCATGCCGAGTTGCCACTGGCTGATGCCAGTACTGTGGATGCGGCGGTGCAAAACGCCTGGCAGGCCTGGCGCAGCAGCGACTGGGCTCGCCGCGCGCCGCGTGACCGTGCCCGCGTGTTGCGCCGCTGGGCTGATCTGATCGACGCCGATGTGGCCCTTTTGGCACCGTTGGAGGCCGTGTGCTCTACCCGCCCGGTGCGTGACGCCACGGCTTGGGATGTGCCTTTTACGGCGGAGGGGCTGCGCTTTTTTGCCGAGTACGCCGACAAGCTGGGCGGCGATGTGGCTGCCACGCGGCACGACCACCTGGGGCTGGTGGTGGCCGAACCCTATGGTGTGGTGGGTGCCATCACGCCTTGGAATTTCCCGCTGGTGATGATGTCCTGGAAGGTGGGCGCTGCGCTGGCTGCGGGCAACGCGGTGGTGCTCAAGCCCTCAGAGATGACACCATTTTCTGCTGTGCGTCTGGCAGAGTTGGCTGTGCAGGCCGGTGTGCCTGCAGGCTTGTTCAACGTGGTGCAGGGCGATGGTCGCATCACGGGCGATGCGCTCACCCGCCACCCTCTCATTGCCAAGATGACGTTCACTGGCTCCACGCGCACGGGCGCGGCCATCATGGCCAGCTGCGCGCTGCAAGGCCCCAAGCCTGTGACGCTGGAGCTGGGTGGCAAGAGCCCGCAACTGGTGTTTGACGATGCTCCGGACCTGGACCGCCTGGCGGGGATCATTGCCGGGGCCATCACTGGCAATGCCGGGCAGGTGTGCGTGGCGGGCTCGCGCCTCATCGTGCAGCGCGGCATTGCGGTGCCCTTGGTGGATCGCATTACGGCCAGGTTTGCGGTCTTGCGCCCCGGCGCCACCTGGGATGCCGATGCCACGCTGCCCCCCATCATCTCTGCGCCCCAAGCGGCGCGCATCCTGGACATTGTGGAGCGCGCACGCGATGCAGGCGCGCAAGTGCGCTGCGGTGGTGGCCTGTTTGATGGTGGGCCGGGCGGTGCGTACTTCCAGCCCACATTGATGGAGGGCGTGACGGCCTCCAACCCAGCGGTGCAAGAGGAAATCTTTGGCCCGGTGCTCACGGTGCAGACTTTTGACACGGAGGAAGAAGGCTTGGCTCTGGCCGCGCACGAGCACTATGGCCTGGCCGCCGGGGTGCACACCGCTGACATCGGCCGGGCCCTGCGGGCCATGCGGGGTATCTCTGCGGGCACGGTGTGGATCAACCGTTATGGGCGCAGCGCCGACTTCGTCATCCCGACCGGCGGCTACCACCAGTCGGGCATTGGCAAGGACCTGGGGCGCCAGGCGGTCGAGGCCAATTTGCGCTTCAAAAGCGTGCTCATCGACTTCGCTGCAGCGCACTAATGGTGCGGGTCTGCACGCATGCAGTGCACACCGCACGGCATGCCGCAGCCCCCCACTCAAAGCGCAACTTTCTGGCGTGGACAGGGCCCATTTCCCAACATGTTCTGCGCAGTTGCATGCTCCAATGAATTTGTAATAACTCTGTCGCAAACAGTAATTTAGTGATGCGACCCGCTGCGGTCGGTGACCGTTCAAACTGGAATCGAGACCATGACTTTTCGCCCCAAGTACGTGACCTTTGACTGCTACGGAACACTCACCCGCTTTCGCATGGGTGAGATGACGCGTGAGCTGTTTGCTGACCGGATTCCTGCCCAGCACATGGAGCAATTCATTGCCGACTTCACGGCCTATCGCTTCGATGAAGTGCTGGGCGACTGGCAGCCCTACGAGGTGGTGCTCAAGAACGCCGTGCGCCGTCTGTGCAAGAAGTGGAAGATCCAGTACTTCGACGCGGATGGCCAAAAGTACTACGACGCCGTGCCCACCTGGGACCCGCATGCCGATGTACCCGCAGGCCTGGCCAAGGTGGCCAAGGAGATCCCGCTGGTGATCTTGTCCAACGCCGCAGACGACCAGATCCAGAAGAACGTGGCCATGCTGGGTGCCCCATTCCACCGGGTGTACACCGCGCAGCAGGCCCAGGCCTACAAGCCGCGCCTCAAGGCCTTTGAGTACATGCTCGACTCGCTGGGTTGCAACCCCGAAGACGTTCTGCACGTGTCTTCCAGCCTGCGCTACGACCTCATGTCTGCCGACGACATCGGCATCAAGAACAAGGTGTTTGTGAACCGGGGCCACGGCCCTGGGAACCCTGCGTATGGCTACACCGAGATCCAGGACATTGGCGGCCTGCCCGGTGTGGTGGGCCTCTGACGCCCACGATGGCCCAGCCCCCTTTTTTCTATTGCTGACCTGTCCACACCATGAAGCTCGACTCGTACTGGAATGATGCCTTGCCCCTGTGGCCTGCGGCTGCTACAGGGGGTGCACGCAGCCTGCCTGAAACGGTCGATGTGGCCATTGTGGGCGGTGGCTTTACCGGCCTGTCGGCGGCGCTGGCCCTGGCCCGCAAGGGCGCCCGTGTGGTGGTGCTGGAGGCCGGCCCCACCGTGGCGCCCGAGGCATCGGGCCGCAATGGCGGGCATGTCAACAACGGCTTGGCGGTTGACTACGCCGATGTCGCTGCCAAGGTGGGGGTGGACACTGCGCGCGCCTGGTACCACGCTTACGACGATGCAGTGAACACCGTGGACCGCCTAGTGCAGCAGGAATCGATTGATTGCGACTTTCTGCGCCACGGTAAGCTCAAGCTGGCCACGCGCCCCTACCAGATGGACGCGCTGCAGCGCAGTGCAGCGCGCCTGGTGGCAGATGGCGTGGACACCGATGTAGAGATACTGAGCGCTGAGCGTGTGCGCGCCGAGGTGCAAAGCGAGCGCTTTCACGGCGGCTTGCTGTACAAGCGCAGCGCGCAGATGCACATGGGCCGTTTTGCCCACGGGCTGGCCCAGGCGGCCGAGCGCCACGGCGCCACCATTTGCACCCACACCTGCGTCAACCGACTGGAGCGCTTGCAAGGACAGGCGCACCGCCTGCATACGGCGCACGGCGTGGTCACGGCCCAGCAGGTGCTGCTGGCCACGGGCGCATCGCGCCACGGCGGCTATGGCAGCTTTGGCTGGCTGCGCCGGCGCATCGTTCCCATTGGCAGCTTCATCGTGGTCACCGAGCCTTTGGGGGCTGAGCGCGCCTACGCTTTGCTGCGCGAGCGCCGCACCTACACCACCATTGCCAACATCCACCATTACTTCCGGCTCACGCCAGACCACCGGCTGGTGTTTGGTGGGCGCGCACGTTTTGCCATCTCCAGCCCACAGTCGGATGCGGCCAGCGGCGAGATCCTGCGTGCCGGTCTGGCCGAGACCTTCCCGCAGTTGGGGCCTGTGCGGCTCGATTATTGCTGGGGTGGCTTGGTGGACATGACCCAGGACCGCCTGCCGCAAGCGGGCGAGCGCGATGGCCTGTTTTATTCGATGGGCTACAGCGGCCATGGCACGCAGATGTCGGTGCACATGGGTGAGCGCATGGCCGAAGTGATGGCGGGCAATGCCGCTGCCAACCCCTGGAAAGGGCGCCATTGGCCCGCCATTCCGGGCCACTTTGGCCCCCCTTGGTTTCTGCCTGCCGTGGGCCTGTATTACAGGCTCAAAGACCGACTGGCGTGATGCCTTGTTTGCTGACAACCGAATTTGCCCCGCGTGATTTTTTAATAACCACAACCCCTGACCCCCACCCTTTTCAACCAGGAGAGCGACCATGAGCGATAGCCACAAACAGTTCGAGAACCTTGTCGGTCCCAGCGAGAGCATGCGAGTGATGGAATCGCTCAAGCGCGGCGCGTCTCGCCGCGATGTGCTCACCATGCTCATGGCCTGCGGTATGCAGGCGGGCGCAGCGGGTGGCTTGGCAAGTTTGGCCACCTCTGCCCATGCACAAACGCCCAAGCGCGGCGGACGCATTCGGGTGGCAGGTGCAACTGCGGCCGCCACCGATACGCTGGACCCTGCCAAGCAGTCCAACCAGACCGACTACTCGCGCGGCAGCATGCTGTACAACGGTTTGACGTCGCTGGACGGATCGCTCACACCCCAGCCTGCGCTGGCCGAATCGTTCACCACGCAAGATGCCAAGACCTGGGTGTTCACGTTGCGCAAAGGGGTGGTTTTCCATGATGGCAAGGCCCTGTCGCCTGCCGATGTGGTGTTCTCCATCCTGCGGCACAAGGACCCCGCCACGGCATCCAAGGCCAAGGTGCTGGCCGACCAGATTGAGACGGTGCGCGCAAGCGGTCCCAATGAGGTCACTATGGTGCTGTCCGCCCCCAATGCCGACCTGCCCGTGATCCTGGGTACCTTCCACTTTTGCATCGTCAAGGACGGCACCACCGACTTCAATGCAGGCATTGGTACTGGCCCCTACAAACTCAAGGAATTCAAGCCCGGCGTGCGTTCGCTGGTGGTGCGCAATGAAGCCTACTGGAAGCCCGGCAAGCCCTATCTGGACGAGATCGAATTCGTGGGTATCGGCGACGAAACGGCGCGCGTCAATGCACTGCTGTCTGGTGGTATGGACTTGGTCGCCTCGGTGAACCCCCGTTCCGTGGCCCGCGTCAAGGGCACGCCGGGCTACGCCATCTTTACTACGCAGTCGGGCCAGTACTCTGACCTGATCATGCGCAAAGACATGGGGCCTGGCATGAGCCCTGACTTTGCGATGGCCATGAAGTACCTGTTCGACCGCGAGCAGATGAAAAAGACCATTGCCCTGGACTACGCCGTGCTGGGCAACGACCAGCCCATTGACCCGACCAACCGCTTTCACTTCAAGGACCTGCCACAGCGCAGCTTTGACCTGGACAAGGCCAAGTTCCATCTGCAAAAGTCCGGCGTCACCGGCAAGATCCCCATGGTGGTCTCGCCCGCAGCCATGTATTCGGTGGAGATCGCGCTGCTGCTGCAGCAAGCCGGCCAGCGCATCGGGCTGGACATTGACGTCAAGCGCATGCCAGCCGACGGCTACTGGTCCAACCACTGGCTCAACAGCCCCGTGGGCTTTGGCAATGTCAACCCCCGCCCCAGCGCCGACACCATCCTCACGCAGTTCTTTAAGTCCGATGCGGCCTGGAACGAATCGCGCTGGAAGAGCGAAAAGTTCGACCAACTGCTGCTGGCCTCGCGCGCCGAGACCGATTTGCCCAAGCGCAAGCAGATGTATGCCGACATGCAGACCATGATCCACAACGATGCGGGCATTGGTATCCCGCTGTTCCTGGCCAGCATCGACGGCCATTCGACCAAGCTCAAGGGTTTGTCGCCCATTCCGCTGGGCGGCCTGATGGGCTACTCGTTCGCCGAGCACGTCTGGCTGGACGCCTGACGCACGGGGCCCGGCACACTGCCATGGAAGGCTTTGCATGAACCGCGTGATTCTCTCGCTGCTGGCCAAGCGCCTGTTCTTTGCGCTGCTGTCGCTGCTGGCGGTGTCGGTGATCGTGTTTTCGATCACCGCCGTGCTGCCCGGCGACGCTGCGCAAGAGCAGTTGGGTCAGGAGGCGACCCCTGAGGCTTTGGCGGCCTTGCGCGCCCAGATGGGGCTGAATGTGCCCGCACCCGAGCGCTACTTGAAGTGGCTGGGGGGCGTGGTGCGCGGTGACCTGGGGCAGTCCGTCACCACGCAGATGCCAGTGGGCGAACTGGTGGGCAGCCGCCTGCCCAACTCGTTGCTGCTGGCGGCGGTGACGGCGCTGTTCTCTGTGCCCATTGCCCTGGTGTTGGGTATTGCCTCTGCGGTGTGGCGCGGCTCGTGGCTGGACCGCGTTGCGTCGGGCCTCTCGGTGGCCGTGGTGTCGGTGCCGGAGTTTCTGGTGGCCACGCTGGCAGTGCTGGTGTTTGCGGTGCAGTTGCGCTGGCTGCCTGCACTCTCGTACGCCAGCGATATTGAATCGCTGGGCCAGATGCTGCGTGCCTTTGCCATGCCGGTGCTTACCCTGTGCTGCGTGATCGTGGCGCAGATGATGCGCATGACCCGCGCCGCAGTGATCGACCAGCTAGAGGCTCCTTACATCGAGATGGTGCAGCTCAAGGGGGCATCGCCCATGCGCATGGTGCTGGCCCACGCACTGCCCAACGCAGTGGGGCCGATTGCCAACGCCGTAGCGCTTTCGCTGTCGTATCTGTTGGGAGGGGTGATCGTGATTGAGACCATCTTCAACTACCCCGGCATCGCCAAACTGATGGTCGATGGCGTCACCCAGCGCGACATGCCACTGGTGCAAACCTGCGCCATGATTTTCTGCACGGGCTACCTGTTGCTCGTCACGCTGGCCGATGTGTGCGGCATTGTGGCCAACCCCCGTTTGCGCCACCGCTGATGAGGCCAGGAGCGAACCATGCACATACCAAAACATCGGCACATGCTGCTGAACACCGCCGAAACCACGGGGATCTTTTGATGGACACACTTCCTTCTTTGGCCGCCCCGGCGGTCCCCGCTTCCCGCCGCAGCGGGGTGGGGCGTTGGCTGGCAGGCTTTGGTTTTTCCGGGTTGGTCGGGCTGGCCATTCTGGTGTTCTGGCTCGCCACGGCGCTGGTGGGGCCTGCGCTGCTGCCCAGGTCGCTGGTGGACTTGCAGGCGTCTGTGGTCTATGCCCCCATCGATGCGACCCATTGGCTGGGCACCGACTACCTTGGGCGCGACATGCTGGTGCGCGTGGTCCAGGGCGCTCGCTACACCGTGGGGCTGGCACTGGTCGCCACCCTGCTGGCCAGTGGCACAGGCACGGTGCTGGCGCTGCTGGCCGCATCCAGCGGGCCTGTGCTGGATGCGGTGTTGAGTCGCTTGCTCGACACGCTGACCTCCATCCCCAGCAAGATGTTTGCGCTCGTGCTGGTGGCGGGCTTTGGGTCTTCAGTGGGCATGCTGGTGTTTACGGCCGCGCTCATCTACGTGCCTGGGGCCTTTCGCATCGCCCGCTCGCTGGCCGTCAACATCAATGCGCTGGACTACGTGACGGTGGCCCGCACACGCGGTGAAGGCAAGCTCTACATCATGCTGCGCGAGATACTGCCCAACATCATTGGTCCCATGCTGGCCGACCTGGGCCTGCGCTTTGTGTACGTGGTGCTGTTGCTGGCCAGTCTGAGTTTTCTGGGCCTGGGCATTCAACCCCCCGAGGCCGACTGGGGCTCGCTGGTGCGCGAGAACATCGGGGCGCTGTCAGAGGGCAGCTCTTCGGTGATTGCCCCTGCGTTGGCCATTGCCAGCCTGACGATTGCCGTCAACCTGGTGATTGACAATCTGCCGGGCCGCGCGGCCCGCGAACGTTAAGGAGCCCGGCATGGGTGCACCCGTCATCGTAGAAGGCCTGCACATCACGGCAGGCGACCAGACCTTGGTCGATCATTTGAGCTTTGCCATTCAGCCCGGCGAGGTGCTGGCGCTGATTGGCGAGTCGGGCTCGGGCAAGACCACCACGGCCCTGGCCTTGATGGGCTATGCCCGGCGTGGCTGCGCCATCTCAGCGGGCAGCGTGCGCATTGGCGATACCGACGTGCTCCAGCTCTCGCCCGCAGGGCAGCGGGCCTTGCGGGGGCGCACGGTGTCGTACATCGCGCAGAGTGCTGCGGCATCGTTCAATCCATCGCGCACCCTCATGGACCAGGTGGTGGAGCCTGCGCGCATCCACGGCACGCTGACGCGTCAGGAGGCCGAGAGCAAGGCTGTGGAGCTGTTCCGCGAACTGGCTTTGCCCAACCCCGACACCATTGGCCAGCGCTACCCGCACCAGGTGTCGGGCGGGCAATTGCAGCGGCTGATGGCGGCCATGGCCCTCATCACCGACCCCGATGTGGTGATCCTGGACGAGCCCACCACAGCGCTGGACGTGACCACGCAGATCGAGGTGCTGCGCGCCTTTCGGCGCGTGGTGCGCGAGCGGCAGGCCACGGCGGTGTATGTGAGTCACGACCTGGCCGTGGTGGCGCAGATGGCCGACCATATTTTGGTGCTGCGCGGCGGCAAGGCGCAGGAGGTCAACACCACCGCCCGCATCCTGGCCGAGCCCGTACACGACTACACCAAGAGCCTGCTGGCCGCCGCCCGCCCCGCGCCGCGTGCCACAGAGCATTGCAAAGGGCAAGGGGAGCTGCTGCTGGATGTGCGCGAGCTGTCTGCGGGCTACGGTGCGGTGGATGCCAAGGGCCAGCCCGCCACACTCATCCTCGAAGACATCAACTTCAAGCTCTATCGCGGCCAGGCCATCGGGGTGATTGGTGAGTCGGGTTCGGGCAAGACTACGCTGGCGCGGGCGATTGCAGGGCTGATCGCGCCGTGCAAGGGCGCCATGCTGTTCAACAACCGCGAGCTCAAACCTGACCTGGGGCAGCGCAGCAAGGAAGAGCTGCGGCAGATCCAGATCGTGTTCCAGATGGCCGACACGGCGCTGAACCCCTCACAGACCATCGAGCGCATCCTGGCGCGCCCACTGCAGTTCTACAAAGGCCTGCAGGGGCCCGCTTTGCAACGCCGTATCCATGAGCTGCTGGACCTGGTGCGCTTGCCGCACAGCGTGGCCCAGCGCCTGCCGGGTGGGCTCTCGGGCGGGCAAAAGCAGCGGGTGAACCTGGCGCGTGCGCTGGCGGCCGAGCCCGACCTGATCCTGTGCGACGAAGTCACATCGGCCCTGGACACGGTGGTAGGCGCTGCCGTGCTGGATTTGATGGCCGACCTGCGCCGCGAGCTGGGCGTGTCGTACCTCTTCATCAGCCACGACCTGCACACGGTGCGTGCGGTGTGCGATGAAATCATCGTCATGCAGCATGGCCGCAAGCTCGACCAGGTGGCGCGTGCCGACTTTGACAAGGGCCCGCACCACCCGTACTACGAGCTGCTGGCTGCCTCGGTGCCCGAGCTGCGCCAGGGCTGGCTGGAGGAGCGTGATCCACAGCGCTTGGTTGCGGCCCCAGCGCTGGCCATGACTGCCTGACCGTCAAACTCACCCAGCCCTCAAGTCTCCAAGGAGCACCCCATGATTCCCGCATTCCGCATCGCCGTATTGCCCGGAGACGGCATCGGCAAAGAAGTGATGCCCGAAGGCCTGCGCGCCATTGAGGCCGCCGCCGCCCGCTTTGGCTTTGAGCTGCAACTGCACACCTTCGAGTGGGCCAGCTGCGACTACTACGCCCAGCACGGAAAAATGATGCCCGACGACTGGAAAGCCCAGCTCTCGGGCATGGACGCCATCTTCTTTGGCGCCGTAGGCTGGCCCGCCACCGTGCCCGACCATGTCTCGCTGTGGGGGTCTCTGCTCAAGTTCCGCCGCGAGTTCGACCAGTACATCAACCTGCGCCCCGTGCGTTTGTTTGAAGGCGTGCCTTGCCCCCTGGCAGGCCGCAAGCCTGGCGACATCGACTACTACGTGGTGCGTGAGAACACCGAAGGCGAATACACGTCGCTCGGCGGCATCATGTACGAGGGCACCGACCGGGAAATCGTCATCCAGGAATCGGTCTACTCCCGCCACGGCGCCAACCGCCTCTTGAAGTTCGCCTTCGACCTGGCCCAAAGCCGCCCCAAAAAGCACGTCACCCTGGCCACCAAGAGCAACGGCATCGCCATCAGCATGCCCTGGTGGGATAAGAGGGCGGACGACGTCGCCAAGGACTACCCCGAGATCACCCTGGACAAGCAGCACATCGACATCCTCACCGCCCGCTTTGTGCTGCAGCCCGGCCGCTTTGATGTGGTGGCGGCGACCAACCTGTTTGGCGACATCCTCAGTGACCTGGGCCCGGCCACCACCGGCACCATTGGTCTGGCCCCATCGGCCAACCTGAACCCCGAGCGCAACTTCCCCAGCCTGTTCGAGCCCGTGCACGGCTCCGCGCCTGACATCTACGGCAAGAACATTGCCAACCCGATTGCGATGATCTGGTCAGGGGCGCTGATGCTGGACTTCCTCACCCAAGGCCAGGGCGCGGGGAGACAGGCCCACGATGCCATCGTCAGCGCCATTGAAGAGACGCTCAAGGGCGGGCCGCGCACGCCGGACCTGGGGGGCACGGCCAACACCACGCAGGTGGGGGAGGCCATTGCACAGCGCATTGCGCAGGGCTGATCGGCTGCCTGTCAATTGCTCCTAAAAATATAGCTGCTAGCGCTTATTGGATAAGCGCTAGAGCCCTATTTCATTAAAACTCATTCAAACCCATGTCCGCCACGCCTTCCCAGCCTCTGTCGCTCACCCGCCCCGACCTGATCCGCAGCACCAACTTCATCGCTGGCCAGTGGACCGCCTTTGCTGACCCCCGCCTGGAGGTCACCAACCCCGCCACCGGCGCCGTCATCACCTCCGTGCCCGACTCCGGTGCCCCCGAAGCCCTGGCCGCCCTGGACGCCGCCCATGCAGCGTTTCCCACCTGGCGCAAAGTCCCCGCCAAGCAGCGCGCCGCCATCATCAAGCGCTGGAACGACTTGGTGCTGGCCCACCAGGATGATCTGGGTGCGTTGATTTCGCTGGAGCAAGGCAAGCCCCTGGCCGAAGGCAAGGGTGAAGTGGCCTACGCCGCCAGCTACATCGAGTGGTTTGGTGAAGAAGCCACGCGCATGAATGGCGAAGTCATTCCTGCCCCCGTTCCAGGCCGCCGCATGTTTGCCCTGAAGGAGCCCGTGGGTGTGGTGGCTGCCATCACGCCCTGGAACTTCCCCGCCGCCATGATTGCCCGCAAGATTGCCCCTGCCCTGGCGGCAGGGTGCACCGTGGTGTGCAAGCCTGCGGAGGACACGCCGCTGACGTCACTGGCTTTGGTGCTGCTGGCGCATGAGGCGGGGGTGCCTGCAGGGGTGCTCAACATCGTCACTGCCTCACGCCAGAACACCCCTGCGGTGGTGGATGTGTGGCTGGACGACAGCCGCGTGCGCAAGATCACGTTTACCGGCTCTACCCCCGTTGGCAAGCATTTGGCGCGGCGCAGTGCCGACACGCTTAAGAAGCTGTCTTTGGAGCTGGGCGGTAATGCACCCTTTATCGTGTTTGACGATGCCGACCTGGACGCAGCAGTGGATGGCCTGATGGCGGCCAAGTTCAGAAACGGTGGCCAGACCTGTGTGTGCCCCAACCGGGTGTTTGTGCACCGCAGCGTGTTTGACACCTTTGCCGCCAAGCTCTCGGCCAAGGTGGCTGCCCTCAAGGTAGGCCCGGCCAGTGACCCGGCCTCGCAGATTGGCCCCATGATCAATGACCGGGCGGTAGAGAAGATTGAGCGGCACGTCAACGACGCTGTGGCCAAGGGCGCCCGGGTGCTCACCGGTGGGCAGCGCCTGGCCCACCTGGGGCCCAACTACTACGCACCCACCGTGCTCAGCGGAGCAGACGCCAGCATGGCCTGTGCGTGCGAAGAAACCTTTGGGCCAGTGGCGCCGCTGACCGTGTTTGACGACGAGGCCGAGGTAGTGGCCCAGGCCAACGACACACCGTTTGGGCTGGCGGGGTACTTCTACAGCCAGAGCATCAAGCGCATCTGGCGGGTGGCCGAAGCCCTGGAAACCGGCATCGTCGGCATCAACGAAGGGGCGATTGCGGCGGAGGCTGCGCCCTTTGGGGGGGTCAAGGAGTCGGGCTACGGGCGTGAGGGCTCCACCCATGGACTGGACGACTACCTGCACACCAAGTATGTCTGCCAGGGGTTGCTCGACTGAGGCAAAAAGCTGAGAAAACGGGGGCCTTCATGGCCCCTGTTTTTGTGGCTGCTGCGCAGCTGAGCCAACGCCACAATTTGAATGCTGGCGGCTGGGTTTCGTCGCTGCGGACAGTGGTTGGCGTGGGGAGGCTTGAGGATGTCGCGCAGAACTCCCCGCAGTTTGTGACAACGCGGCCGCGGGCGGTTTGCTGCGTTGCTTGTCTTGCCCACAGCCGGGCTATGGGCTGCCAACAGACGCCTGTCGGCCCACTCCGATCCACACTACCACCGACTCGCGAGGGCTCTGCAGGAGATCTTTGGGCCGATTGGTCGATGTGGTTGCTGTGGGAGTACCGTTGAAGTCATGGCGCACCCCATAGCGACAGCCATAGAGGAACCCAATAGCCCGCCAGCAAAGACGCCAACGCGAAAGCAAATGCACCACGGCTGAAAGACTGGTGCTTTGCGTAGCGGTACCAAGCCGCTACCGAAGCGGCACCAACGACGAGTGAGACGGCACCAAAGAGTTTGGAGCTGAACAATTCGGCGAAAGCTCCGCCAACGATGAGCCCGATGAACGAAAGCCCCAGGAAGGCAACAGGCCGAGAAATTTTCGGCTCCTTGACGCTTTCTGTCACGGTCCATGCAGCTTCGGCGCGGCTTTGCCAATACACACCCAATGCGACGCCGAGGATCACCAGGGTCATGCTGTATTCCGCAGTAAAGGGAGCGATTGCGTTGGAGAGAGTAAGCGCGAGTGCTATCGAGCCGACTGTGCAAAGCAAGACGCGCCAGAAGATCAGAGCGGCGAGGGCCGTGAGAATGTCTTCCATGAAATCTGGCTTTTCAAGTGCGGCGGTCGTGAAAGTATAGGTGCCCCATGGGTCAGGCATCTGCCGCGGCAAGGGCGTCCCTATCTGGGCTGTTTGAGCACACTCGACTGAAGCCTGGTGATCTCGCTTTTGGCGAGTCAGCCTGCTCGCTAACTACGATGCGATGCAGCGCCCTTGTTTGGCGCACCCGCCAGGGTCGCGTTCTTCTTGCAGCCCGCAAACATGTCCAGCTCAGGCTTGTACGCGCCGGTCTGCACGTCCATCAGTCCCAGCACCGAGTGGAAGTAGTTGTCGTGCGTGATGCGTTGCTCTGCCAGTTCTTTTTGCAGGCAGGGCGTGGTGGTGCCGTTGCGGGATTGCATGGCGGGTGAGAGCCAGGTGATCCAGGGGACGTGCTTTTGCACGTCTGGGGCGATGGAGTAGGGTAGGCCGTGCAGGTAGATGTTGTTCTCGCCCAGCGATTCGCCGTGGTCTGCTACATAAATCATAGCTGGCTGCGCTTTATTCTCTTGCGCTGAGAGCCAATTGAGCACTGAATTGAGAAAGTGATCGGTCTCGACAATGCTGTTGTCGTAGGCGTTGATGACGGCTTGGCGCTCGCACTCTTGCAGTGCGGTAGAGGTGCACTCGGGCTGAAACGGTTTGCGCTGGGACGCTGAGCGCTTGGAATAGGCGGGGCCGTGGCTGCCTATCTGGTGCAGCACGACAACCGTGCCGCGCTTGCGCTGCTCGGCGGGCAGCGCGGCCAGGCGCTGGTCCAGGTCTTTGAGCATGATGACATCCAGGCAGTCGCTGCCAGTGGGGCACAGCTCAGCGTCTTTTTGGGTCGAGGTGTCGGCGCTGGGAATGCGGTCGCAGGTGCCCTTGCAGCCAGACTGGTTGTCTACCCACAGCACGGCCAGGCCGGCGTGCTGCAGCACATCCATCAGGCCTTCGTAGTTGGCGTTGCGCGATTCGTAGGCGCTGCGCCCCAGGTGCGAAAACATGCAGGGCACCGAAGCTGCCGTGCTGGTGCCGCACGACCACGCGTTGGGGGCGTTGACCAAGTCGTTGCGTGCCGACAAATGGGGGGTGGTGGGGCGCGCGTAGCCGTTGATGGCGAAGTTGCCTGCACGCCCGGTTTCGCCCAGCACCAGTACCAGCAAGGGGGGCTTGGACTGCCCTGCATAGCTGGCGCCCAGCTGCGCGTCACGCCCCAGGGGCAGGATGGTGCGTGTGTCCATGCGCAGCGGGCGGGTGACGATGTTGCCCAGGGCGTATACGCTGTTGAGCGGGTTCATCAGGTAGCGCAGCTGGGTGTGGTTGCGCATGGTGGAGGCAAAGTCCTGGAACACCACCAGAACGCTGCACACCGCCACCAGCACGGCGGCCAGCAGCAGTACTGCGTTGTGCAGCACCTGGCGCAGAGGGGGCATGGTGCGCACGGGTTGGCGGGCCAGCCACACCAGTGGTGGCAGGGCCAGGGCGCCCACGGTCAGCGGCAGGCGCCAGTTCAGCAGGTCGCCTGCTTCTTTCACATCGGTTTGCAGCACGTTGGTGAGCATGCTGGCGTCAATGGCAATGCCGTAGGCCAGCATGAAGTAGGCGCCAAAGGCCGCCATCAGCACCAGCAGGGCCGCTGCGGGCTTGAGTGTCCAGCGCCATGCCATCAGGCTGAGCAGCGCAGCATTGCCCGCTGTGACCAGCACCATGAAAGCCAACATGAAAGCCCAGGAGCGCAGGCTGCCGTGCCCAGGCAGGTGCGCCAGTTCGCGCCACAGGGGCACGTTGCACACCGCAGACATCCACACACTGATCCACAGCACCACCCAACCAGGGTGCAATGGCTGATGGGATGGGCCTTGGGCCCGTTGCAGAAAACCAAAACGCAGGGGGTGAGGCAGCAGCCGTTGCAGGATCAGGGGCATGGAGGCCATTGTTCTTAACCTCACTTAAAGCAACATTAAGGTGCTTGACGCCCTTCAGCGGTGCGGGTATGCGGCGCCTGTAAAGGCGAGTGCAGTTGCCGATTGAGGCCCTGCTGGGTGTGAACAGGCTGGTGGGCGCTGTCTTGTGGACTGGTGCTGAGCAAGCAGTGCCCCCGCTACACAGCTTGAGTTTGTATCTAAGTGTGAAGTTTCTTTGAAGGTTTTGGGTGCTATCGCTTCCCCTAGGCGCCCTCTGCACGAATCACTAAGCCGTGTGCATCTGCGGTCTATGGCGGTCTAAGGTGGTCTAAGGCGTTGAAAATACTTGAAATGGCGAGGGCTATTGCTGCGTTTTGCGCCTGGCAGCCTATTCCCATGCGAAGCGCAACCCTCCACTCGATGCATGCAGAGCATCGTTGGGCGCTGGCCTTGCTCACGTACCCTGGCCGCGATCAGTCGGCAGGGGGGACCCTGATGTCCAGCGTCAGGTTCAGCGCTTCGGTCTTTTCGTATTTGCGGATGCGGCTGATCATGTCTGCTGTCAGCACATGGCCCGCAGACAGGAGGAGCACACCTTCTTTGGACAGCAGGTCTTTGCCCAGCGCCATGCCGGGCTGTAAGTGTTCGGGGGTGACGGGCTCCAGGCGTATGGGCTTGGGCTTTTCTACCTGGGTGATGTGCAGGAAGACATCGATTACCTCGGGGTCGAATTGGGTGCCGCGCCCGCGCTGCAGCAAGGTGCGGGCCTCTGCTTCGGTCAGGGCTGCGCCTGTGAGGTGGCCGTGGGTGAGATCGTCAAAGGTATCGACCACCCCCAGGATGCGGGCGCCCAGCGGGATCTGTTCGCCCTGGAGCTGCTCTGGGTAGCCGGTGCCGTCAAAGCGCTCGTGGTGGGAGCGGATCAGGGTGGCCACGGCTTGGTGATCGTCCAACGCCATGAAGGACTGTGCGCCCAGGCTGGCGTGGCGCTGGTAGCTGACCAGGTCGGGGGCGGCGAGTTTGCCGACGGGCTTGCTCAAAATGGCATCGGGCATGGCCATGAAGCCTACGTCGTGAAGCAGCCCGGCCACAAAGATGTCTTGCACTTCTTCCTCGGACAAGCCCATGGCCGCGGCCACCTTGCGTGCCAAGTGGGCGCAGCGTTTGCCATGCCCAGCCAAAACGCCACTGCGCAACTCCATCAGGTTGGAGAAAATCTTGATGCTGGTGAGGTAGTTGCGGCGCAACTGGTCGTTGGCTTGGCGCAGTTCGCCTGTGCGTTCCTGTACCCGCTGCTCAAGGCCGGTATTCAGGGTTATCAGCGCCTCGTTCTGGGTGGCTGTCAGTGCCTGCAGGCGGTCGCGTTCGCGGGCAAGCTGCTGGTGCTCTGCCGCTTGGCGCACGGTCAGGCGCAATTCCGCTTCGTCCCAGGGCTTGTGGATGTAGCGGTAAATCTGCCCTTCATTGATGGCCGCAATGGTGGCATTCATGTCGGCATAGCCCGTGAGCAGAATGCGCGCGGTGGCAGGCCAGCGGGCACGCACCTGGGCGAGCAATGCCGCGCCGTCCATGCCGGGCATGCGCATATCGCTGACCACCACGTCCACGGCTTCTTGTGCGAGCAGCGCCAGGGCGTCTTGGCCGCTGCCAGCTTGCAGCACCTTGCAGTCTTCGGCGCGCAGGACCCGCTTGAGGGCCGACAAGATACTGGGTTCGTCGTCCACGCACAGCACCGTCCACGCGGGGCCGGCCTGCGGCGCCGGCGCTGCCACAGACACCGATTCAGGGACTGCAGGGGCCAATGTATCTGCCGTGGGGGTGACAGTTTCCGTGAGGGCGGGAGGGAAGGTGTCCATGGCAGTCGGTACAGAGAGTGGGGGCCAGGTCAGTTTGCGGCGTCTGCCGGGCTGGGGGCGGGTTCATGCTTGATCGGGATGGTGACGCGGAAGCGGGTCCCAACGCCCAATTCACTGCTGACTTCCATGCGTCCGCCATGCTTTTGCACGATGCCATACGACAGCGATAGCCCCAAGCCTGTGCCTTTGCCAACGGGCTTCGTGGTGAAGAATGGGTCGAAGATGCGCTGCATGTTTTCTGCCGCAATGCCGGCGCCCGTGTCTTGCACGTCCACCCACACATTGGTGCCCTCAATTCCCGTGCTGATGGTGATGGTGCCGCGCTCGGCTGTGATGGCGTGCGCAGCGTTGACCAGCAAGTTCATGAATACCTGATTGAGCTCGGAGGGCAGGCATTGCACCTCGGGCAGCGGGCCGTACTGCTTGACCACATCGGCCTTGTACTTGATCTCGTTGTTGACGATGTTGAGTGTGGAGTCGATGCCTGTATGCAGGTCTACGCTTTCCCATTCCTGGCGGGCATCTACGCGCGAGAAGTCCTTGAGGTCTTGGACGATTTTGCGCACGCGCTGGATGCCGTCACGTGACTCTCGCATCAGGTTGGGGATGTCGTCTTTGAGGTAGTCGATGTCCAGATCGGCCTTGAGGCTGCGTATGCGCTCCAGGGCTGTAGGGTCGCCCACGCTGGCCTCGGCCAGTTCGTAGGCATCGAGCATTTGGAAAAGGTCCTGCAGGTATTGCTCCAGGGTTCCGAAGTTGGAGAAGATGAAGCCTATGGGGTTGTTGATCTCATGCGCCACACCGGCGGCTAGTTGCCCGATGGAGGCAAGCTTTTCCGACTGGATGAGCTTGTTCTGCGCATCCGAGAGCTTGGTGTTGAGCTCTTTGAGATCGTTGTTGGCCTTGATCAGCTCGCCCACGATCGAGCGGATCTGCTCGTCCGACATTTCTGCCAACGTCATTTCGTGGACGGGGGTGGTGAGGGCGTTGGATGTCATGGGGTCTCCTTGGCGGGGCGCAGCACGGCCAGCAGGTCGTTGAACTCACTCTCTATGCTTGCAAGCAGGGCAGGCAGGTCGTCTTCGTGCAGGTTCAGCCGGGCCCATGCCATGGGGTTCACGCACGGCACGGCTTCGGTGGCCGCGCCTGCAATGTCCAGCGCGTGGGTGATGGCATCGGCTGCATGCACCACGTCGATCAGCGAGACGGGGCCTGCTGGGGGGGGGCGATGGTGCCCGGCAATGGCTTCCACGACATCGCTGCTGAAGCGCCAGTGGCGGCACACCCATTCGCCCAGCTCGGTATGGTCTATGCCCAGCAAGGTGTGTTCGGCCTCGCAGTGCGGCATGTCGTGTTCCTCAGCCCAGGCGATGGCCTGGGCGGCCTCCAGCGGGTAGTGGCTGTCCACCACCAGGCGACCCACGTCGTGCAGCAGCCCTGCGGTGAAGGCGGCTGCGCTGTCCAGCCCCACATGCACGGCCAGTTGGCGCGCTGCAGCGGCACAGCCGATGGAGTGGCGCCAGAACGAATCCATGTGCAGCGACTTGCCGTGGAGCTTTTCAAACTGCACTGTGAGCGCAGCGGCAATCACCAGACTGCCCAGTTGCCGCAACCCCAGGATGTTGATGGCATCGCGCACTGATCCAATGCGCCCAGACAGCCCATAGAACGGTGAGTTGGCGAGCTGCAGCACTTTGATGGAGAGGGCCTGGTCCAGCCTTAGCGTGTTGGAGATGGCTTCGAGCTGCACCTCCTTTTGCCGCACCAGCAGCATGAGCTCTTGCACTACGGTGGGCAGGGACGGGAGGGCGCGGATGTCGCGCGCCAGGGCTTCTCGGTCCAGCGTCAGGAGGGTGGGGATGCTGGTCATGGCAGGGGTGTCCCACGGTAGGTGAATAGCGCCTTTTGCAGCACATGCGGTTGCTGTGGGGTGCGGCGAAAGAGGTAGTGCAGTCGCTGGGTGTTGGCCTTTTGTATTGCACCATCGGGAGCGGGTCTGACGGGGGAGGCGCCATCGGCGTCGTGGCCATTGGCTGCTTGCGTACCGGCGTCAGCGGGCATGCCGGTTGACGTGGTTGTGTGCGGCCCATCGCTGGGAAGTGTGTGCGGGAGTGCGTGCGGGAGGGGGTGTGCGGTGTCCATGGGCAATGTCCTGATGTGATGCGCTGGTCCTTATCCCTGCACGATGGGCTGTCCGCCAGGGACGGGGGGAATGTCGGAGTCTTTGCCATCGGCCTTGTGTGGCTGGCGGTGCCGCTGCGTGAGCACTACCAGAAGCCCGCGCGGCGGTGTTTCGCCCAGCGCACGCACCTTCATGCTCCAGTGCTGGCCCTGCCAGTGCAGGGGCGGTGTCCCTGGCTCTGGCAACGCATTTGCGTGCTCGCCTTCGGCTACGGGCAGTGCTTGCTGCAGCACTGTGGCGGCGGCTTCGCCCAGCAGTGGGGTGCTCATGCCCAAAGTGCGCTGGGCTTCTTGGTTGGCCAGCACGATGGTGCCGTCGGGGTCGATGCCCAGCAGGGGGGCGGGCAGCAGGTCCACCATGTCGCGCACGGCATTGGCGCGGGCAGTTTCTTGGTCAATTTGGTGTTGCTGGTTGCTCAGCACCAGTTCCAGCCGCTCGTTGGCAGCGGTCAGTGCTTCGCTGGCGGTGACGACGGCGGTGGCCAGCCGCTTGTTCTCGTCACCCAGCTCTTTATGGGCAAAGGCCTCTTTTACGTGCACGATCAGGCGCTCGTCATCCCAGGGCTTGGTGAGAAAGCGGTAGATGGCACCTTCGTTCACAGCGTCGGTGATGGACTGCAGCTCGGTGTAGCCTGAGAGCACCATGCGCACGGTGTCGGGGTACAGCTCTTTGGCTCGGCGCAAAAACTCCACCCCCGTCATGCCGGGCATGCGCTGGTCTGACAGCACCACGTCCACTTCGTATTCGGCCATGCGCTGCAAGCCTTCTGCGCCGCTGCAAGCCGTGACGATGCGATAGCCCTCGCGCCGGAACAGCCTGCGCAGGGCCGAGACGATGTTGGGTTCGTCGTCCACCAGCAGCAGCGTGCGCTCGCGCCGCCGGGTCAGCAAATTGGCAGGTAGCCGGATGCGGCTGGCCAGCAGCTGGGCCAGGGTAGGGGCGTCCACTGGGTCCGACAGCACCGGCCCTTGCATGCGGTCGCAGCCATTGGCGATCAGGAGTGTGAGTTGGCCGGTGGTCTCCACGCCATCGGCCAGCACCTTCATTTGCAGGCTATGGGCCATGTTGATGATGGCGCGGGTGAGCGAGACATCTCCCGTGGCTGCCGTTACGTCCGAGACGCAGGATCGGTGCACCTTGATCACGTCTACCGGAAGGCTGCGCAGCAGCCCCAGGTTGGTCGCACCTGCGCCAAAGTCGCTCAAGGAAATCTCGAGCCCGATGTCGCGCAACTGCGTGAGGGTGCGCACCAGTGTTGGGGCTGCGTTGAACAGCGCCTGCTCGCTGATCTCGATACCCAGCGACTGCGGTGTGAGACCGTGGCTGGAGATGCAGCGGCGCAGCTTGTCCACCACATCGGGCTGCTGCAGCTCCAGCAGCGAGATACGCAGGGCCATGCGGGGCGGGCGCACACCGGCCTGCTCCCAGGCGCGCAGTTGGCGGCAAGCGGCCTCGCGCTTCCAATCGCCCAGCATCACGATCAGGCCCGTTTGCATGGCGACAGGAACAAACTCCGAGGCAGGCACGTCACCCAGCTCTTGGCTGCGCCAGTTCACTCTGAGTTGCACACCCGCAATGTCTCCGGTCGTCAGGTCTGCCTGCAACTGAAATGACAGGCTCAACTCAGCGCGCTCTGCAGCGTGGCGCAGGCCCGATTCGATGGCCAGCTTGCGCAGGGCGTGTTGGCGCGTCTCTGGTGTGAACACTGCCACCTGCTCGCCTGTGGCGTCGATGCCCATGCGTGCAGTTTGCGCGGATTCCAGCAGCTCGCCAGCGGTTTGTGCATCGGCGGGGAAGCGGGCCACGCCCACGCGGGCGCCGGGCACGATTTCGGCTGCGCCAAGCCGCTCGGCCTTGGCCAGTGCTTGCACCACGGCGCGTGCGTGGCGGAACCCCTGGGCATCCAATGCACTGCTCTCTGGGCTGAGCAATATGGCGAATTCGCCACCATCGATGCGGGCGACGATGTCGCCTTGCTCGGCCAGGGCACACAAACGCGATGCTACGGCCATGGCCATGGCATCGCCCGCGCCGTAGCCCATGGCCTGCTTGAGCTGGTCCACCTGATCAACTTGGATGGACAGCAACAGAAATGGCTGGGGATTCCACTTGGCACTGTGCACCGCTGCGTCAATGCGGTCCAGCAATTGGGTGCGATTGGCCAGCCCGGTGACTTCGTCATGGTTGGCCAATTCCTGGATGCGCTGTTCGGCCTCGCGTTGGGCCGTAATGTCTTGCACGATGAGGTAGCCATGGCGGCGCCCGGAAGGGTCGATCTCGACCATGCCGCGTTGCAATACCTCCATCCTTGATCCATCGCTGCGCACCAGTCGGTGCTGAAATTCAAACGGTTCATCGGGCAGTGCACCCTGCCAGATGGAAGCGGCATAGCCACGTTCTTTGGCGGGCAGCCAGCGTAGCAGCCGCCAGGTGGGCAGTGCGTCAGGACGGAAGGGCAATCCCAGCAGGGCGTACAGCCCTTTAGAGAGCACGGCCTTGCCATCGTCCAGGCCCAGCTCGGCAGAGCCACTGCGCCCCATGGTCTCGGTTTGCTCCAGCATGCGGGCACGCCAGTGTGAGGAAAACGCGATTTGCGCGCGCTGCGGATCGTCGACCAGGGTGATGAGCTCGGTTTCTGGCCCGAAGGCGGGCAGTGCGCGTGCGTAGGCACGGCCATTGAACACCTGTGCCGCTTGGTTGGTACAGCTCACATGCCGTTGGCCCCGGCCAATGCCCTGAAGCTGCGGCCACAGCTCTTGCCACTGCTGCTGCAGCCAGGCTGAGGGGCGATCGGCATCGGTGGCGTTGGCGCCCAGCAGTTCGGCAAACCGGGCATTGATGAGCTGCGGCACGCCCTGCACCAACAAGCACAGGCCCATGGGCGTGGCGTCAAAGATTTGGCGCTTGAGGTCGTCCACTGCCATGCCAGCGCGGGCGGCAGGCCCGCAGGCTGCCAGCGGGCCATCGGTGGGCAAGGATGGGATCGGTGTCATGCGTTCCTTTCGGTGCTGCGCCACCCCTGGGTGGTGCCTTGGGTGCCACGCACTGGCGCTTTACATGCATCCATTATGGAGATTGCCATCCGTTTTTCAAGCAAATTTATCAAATAAATGCATTTAAATGATAAAAATGTTTTGAGTGCCGGCATCACCTATGCATTCCTCCATTCCTCCGGTGCAGACCGACCGCGCTGCGGCCAGCGATGGGCTGTCACTGTGTCGTCACACGGAGTCACTACAAATGTGACGCAGCTGTGCCAAGCCCGGCATTGCGGTTACTACCGAGAACAGCACGATGGCAAAAGACTTTTCCCTGATGGAAGACAGCAACACGTCTTCCAACCCCAGCATCCATGACATCTCCGACCCAGCGCGGCGCACCCTGCTGCGCGGTGGTCTGGGGGCTTTGGCAGGCAGCTTTTTGGCACCCCTGGGGGCTGTGGGGGGCGTTGCGGCACTGGCGGGCTGCGCCACGGCGGGCGGCGCAGCGGGCGCGGCCCTGGGCTTCAAGAGCGTGGCCATTTCCACGGCCGATACGGTGACGGTGCCTGAGGGTTACACCGTGCAGGTGATTGCCCCTTGGGGTGACCCGGTGGGCATGTCGGGCGAGACCTCCGCATTCAAGGACGATGCGAGCAACACCACTGCCCAACAGGAAACCCAGTTCGGCATGCACCACGATGGCATGCATTACTTTGCGCAAGACGGCTCCAAGACCGGCCTGCTGGTGATGAACCACGAGTATGTGGACCACGGCCTGCTGTTCCCCGACGGCACGGCCAACTGGAGCCTGGAGAAGGTGCGCAAATCGCAGGCGGCCCATGGCGTGTCAGTGTGCGAGGTGCAGGAAACCCATGGCCAGTGGGAGGTGGTCAAGCCATCGCCCTGGGCGCGCCGCATCACGGCCAACACGCCCATGCAACTCAGCGGCCCTGCCGCTGGCCACGCCCTGCTGAAAACCGCTGCTGACCCGCAAGGCACCAAGGTGCTGGGCACGTTCAACAACTGCGCCAGCGGCATCACGCCCTGGGGCACCTACCTCACGTCTGAAGAAAACTTCATCAACTACTTCAGCGGTGGCGACACGCTGAGCGCCCACGAAAAGCGCTGGGGTCTGAAGAAGGGGGGCGCGGGCTACCGCTGGCACGAGTTTGATGCGCGCTTTGACGCCACCAAGAATCCCAACGAACCCAACCGCTTTGGCTGGATTGTGGAGATTGACCCCAACAACCCGAGCTCCACCCCCATCAAGCGCACCGCCATGGGCCGTGCTGCGCACGAGGGTGCCACCGTGGCCGTCACCCGCGACAACCGCGCTGTGGTTTACATGGGCGAGGACTCGCGCTTTGAATACATCTACAAGTTTGTAAGCCGCGACACCATCAAGCCCGGCGGCGCGGCTGCCAACGCCACGCTGTTGGACCATGGCACGCTGTACGTGGCCCAGTTCAATGCCGATGGCAAGGGCCGCTGGATTGCGCTGACCCACGGCCAAGGGCCACTGACGGCGGCCAATGGCTTTGCCGACCAGGGCGAGGTGCTGATCAAGGCCCGCCAGGCCAGCGACCTGCTGGGCGCCACCAAGATGGACCGCCCTGAGTGGATTGCCGTGGACAAGCAAGGCTGGGTCTACACCACCCTGACCAACAACAGCAACCGGGGCGCCGCCAACCAGCCCGGCGTGGATGCCGCTAACCCCCGTGTGAACAACACGCAGGGCAACATCATCCGCTGGAAGGAAGATGGCGACTTCAGCGGCCAGACCTTTGCCTGGAACCACTTCGTCATGGCGGGCGACCCCTCGCTGGCGCGCGCAGAGGCCAAGGGCAACATCAAGGGCGACATGTTCTCGTGCCCCGATGGCCTGTGGGTGGACGGCCGTGGGGTGCTCTGGATCCAGTGCGACATGTCCACCTCGGCCATGGGCAAGGGCGACTTGAAGAACTTCGGCAACAACATGATGCTGGCCGCCGATGTGCACACTGGCGAAGTGCGTCGCTTCCTGGTGGGCCCCTCGGGCTGCGAGATCACCGGCCTGACGGCCACCCCCGATGGCCGCACCATGTTCCTCAACATTCAGCACCCTGGCGAGCCCGCCGATGAGATCAGCGACCCCAAGAACCCCCGTGCGGTGTCGAACTGGCCCGAGAAGAAGCCCAATGGCCGCCCACGCTCTGCCACCGTGGTGGTGCGCAAGGCCGATGGCGGTGTAATCGGCACCTGAGGCTGCGCCACTTGCTGATCGCGCACGAGTGATTGCGCAAGAAAAAAGGGCTGCTCTGTAGGGGGCAGCCCTTTTTGCATGGGATGGCAGCGCGGCAATGCCAGTCAGGCGATAACGCCCAGGCCCCGCGCGTGGTGCAGCAAATGGTCGTCCATGAAGGTCTGGATGAAGTAGTAGCCGTGGTCGTAGCCCGCGTGGCGGCGCAGCGTGAGCGGCTGGCCGATGTGCGCGCAGGCGGCTTCAAACAGGTGGGGGTGGAGTTGTTCGGCCAGAAACTTGTCGGCCAGCCCCTGGTCGATGAGGATGCCGCCGGCATAGGGCGCCATGGGCTGGTTTTCCATCAGCACGGTGGCGTCGTGTTCGCCCCAGCTGGTGCGGTCTGCCCCCAGGTAGCCCGTGAAGGCCTTCTCGCCCCAGGGGCAGCGGGTGGGCGCGCAGATGGGCGCGAAGGCGGACAGTGACTGGAACCGGCCCGGGTGGCGCAAGGCCAGCGTGAGCGCGCCATGCCCGCCCATCGAGTGGCCGAAGATGCCCAGGCGTTGCGCGTCGATAGGCAGTTGCCCGGTGCACAGGGGCAGCAGTTCGTCCATCAGGTAGCTTTCCATGCGCCAGTGGGTGTCCCAGGGGGCGGCCGTGGCGTCCAGGTAAAAGCCTGCACCCACGCCAAAGTCCCAGCTCTCGGCCTCGCCGTGCACGTTGGCACCGCGCGGGCTGGTGTCCGGGGCAATCAGGGCCAAGCCCAGCTCTGCGGCGCGGCGTTGGGCACCTGCCTTGGTGATGAAAGTTTCTTCGGTGCAGGTCAGCCCGGCCAGGTACAGCACGGCGGGCACGGGGCCTTGGCTGGCTTGGGGGGGGAGGTACACCGCAAACTTCATCGGCAGGCCGATGGTGGCGGCGTCGTGGCGATAAAAGCGTTGCTCACCGCCAAAGCAGGCGTGGCTGCTGACCAGTTCGAGGGAGGTGGACATGAGTGTGCTCACAAAGTGATAGCTTGTCGCGCTTGTTTTAAGAGGGCTTTGAGATGTTTTGCTTCTCAAGCGCCGCCAAACAAGCGCAATGTGCTTCTGTTTTGATAGTGGGTGTCAGGCCGCGTACTTGACCACGGACCGGATCGACTTGCCTTCGTGCATCAAATCAAACGCTTCGTTGATGTCCTTGAGGCCCATGGTGTGGGTCACAAAGGGCTCCAGCTGGATCTTGCCTGCCATCGCGTCTTCCACCATGCCGGGCAGCTCGCTGCGGCCTTTGACGCCGCCAAACGCCGTGCCCAGCCACTTGCGGCCGGTGACGAGCTGGAAGGGGCGGGTGCTGATCTCTTGCCCCGCGCCCGCCACGCCGATGATCACGCTCTGGCCCCAGCCACGGTGCGCGCATTCCAGCGCGGCGCGCATCACGTTCACGTTGCCAATGCACTCAAAGCTGTGGTCCACGCCCCAGGTCGTCATCTCGACGATGACTTGCTGGATCGGCTTGTCAAAGTCCTTGGGGTTCACGCAGTCGGTGGCGCCGAAGGTGCGTGCCAGGTCGAATTTGGAGGGGTTGGTGTCCACCGCGATGATGCGCCCCGCCTTGGCTATTTTTGCCCCCTGGATCACAGCCAGGCCAATGCCGCCCAGGCCGAATACGGCCACGGTATCGCCCTCTTGCACCTTGGCGGTGTTCTTCACCGCACCCAGGCCGGTGGTCACGCCGCAGCCCAGCAGGCAGACCTGTTCGGGGTTGGCGTTGGGGTTGACCTTGGCGAGCGAGACCTCGGCCACCACGGTGTATTCGCTGAAGGTGCTGCAGCCCATGTAGTGGTAGATGGGCTTGCCGTTGTAGCTAAAGCGCGTGGTGCCGTCGGGCATGACGCCCTTGCCCTGTGTGGCTCGCACGGCCACGCACAGGTTGGTCTTACCGCTCTTGCAGAACAGGCACTCACCGCATTCGGCGGTGTACAGCGGGATGACGTGGTCGCCGGGTTTCACGCTGGTCACGCCTTCGCCCACTTCCACCACGATGCCCGCGCCTTCATGGCCCAGCACCACGGGGAACAGGCCCTCGGGGTCGTCACCGCTGAGGGTGAAGGCGTCGGTGTGGCAGACACCGGTGTCGGTGATCTTGATGAGCACCTCACCCTTCTTAGGGGAGGCCACGTCGATTTCGACGATCTGCAGAGGTTCTCCGGCTTTGAAGGCGACGGCGGCGCGGGATTTCATGGGGGGCTCCTTGGCAAAAGGTGGGGTGAAAATAAAAAAGGCGTTGATCGGGGGGGCATTGGGCCTGCCTACTGCTGCGTTTTAACCCTGGCGCGTGCAGGTGCGGTGACGCGGAGAAAGGGCTCCTCGCTCAAAAGGCGACCCACAGGTGTCATTTCAAATAGGAACGCAGCAGGGCGAGGGTTTCGTCCACCGCCGGTTGGGAGGGGGCGGGCTTTTCAGACAGCACCTCGCGCACATGCCCGTCGAGCAGGTCGGCCATCAGGCCGTGCACGGCACCGCGCATGGCGGCCAGTTGCTGCAGGATGGGCGCGCAATCGCTGCCCGCCTCCACGGCGCGCTCCAGCGCTTCGGCCTGACCTTTGATGCGGCGCAGGCGGGTGATCGCGCGCTGCTTGTCTTCTGCTGAATGGGGCATGTGGGATGCGGCAGTTGAGCGTTACTGGTGGTGTACTGGAGGGTAGTATAAAACGCTAGTGCAATACTGGTAAGCGCTAGGGGTTTAAAAAATAGGCTACTAGGGGGGAGTATTGTTTGTCGAGCGCTGTAGATGCGTAGCACGCCCAGGCTGAGTGAGGGCTGATCTCAGAAGATCGGCCCCCCGAATACCTCCCGAAAAGCAAAAAGCCCACAGGCTGGGCCTGTGGGCTTTGTGTGCTGCCTGCGGGCGGGGCCACGCAGGGGATGTGCCGATCAGCGCTTGCCGATAGGCTGCACGTCGCGGCGTTCGGAGCCGGTGAACAGCTGGCGTGGGCGGCCGATCTTGTACTCGGGGTCGCCAATCATTTCGTTCAGTTGGGCAATCCAGCCCACGGTGCGTGCCAGCGCGAAGATGGCGGTGAACAGCGAGACGGGGATACCGATGGCGCGCTGCACGATGCCCGAGTAGAAGTCCACGTTGGGGTACAGCTTGCGCGACACGAAGTAGTCGTCTTCCAGCGCAATCTTTTCCAGCTCCTTGGCCAGCTTGAACAGAGGATCGTTTTCCAGGCCCAGTTCCTGCAGCACTTCGTTGCAGGTTTCCTGCATCAGCTTGGCACGGGGGTCGTAGTTCTTGTAAACGCGGTGGCCAAAACCCATCAGCTTCACGCCAGAGTTCTTGTCCTTGACCTTCTCCATGAACTCGCCGACCTTGGCTACGCCACCGTTGCGCTGGATGTCTTCCAGCATGTTCAGGCAGGCTTCGTTGGCACCGCCGTGGGCAGGGCCCCACAGGCAGGCTACGCCCGCTGCGATGGCCGCGAACGGGTTGGTGCCCGACGAGCCGCACAGGCGCACGGTCGATGTCGAAGCGTTTTGCTCGTGGTCAGCGTGCAGGATGAAGATGCGGTCCAGTGCGCGTTCGAGCACGGGGTTGACCTTGTACTCTTCGCAAGGCGTGGCAAACATCATGCGCATGAAGTTGCCAGCGTAGCTCAGGTCGTTGCGAGGATAGATGTAAGGCTGGCCGACGCTGTACTTGTAAGCCATGGACACCAGCGTGGGCATCTTGGCGATCAGGCGGATCGCGGCGATTTCGCGGTGCTCTGGGTTGTTGATGTCGGTGCTGTCGTGGTAGAAGGCCGACAAACCACCCACCAGACCGGTCAGCACAGCCATGGGGTGTGCGTCACGGCGGAAGCCACGCAGGAAGAACTGCATCTGCTCGTTGACCATGGTGTGGTTGGTCACGCGGCTGGTGAAGTCCTTCTTCTGGGCTTCGTTGGGCAGGTTTCCGTACAGCAGCAGGTGGCAGGTTTCCAGAAAGTCGCAGTTCACGGCCAACTGCTCAATGGGGTAGCCACGGTACAGCAGCTCACCCTTGTCGCCATCGATGTAGGTGATGGCGGATTGCGTAGCGGCTGTGGACAGGAAGCCTGGGTCATAGGTGAACATGCCCGTTTGCGCATACAGCTTACGGATGTCGATGACGTCCGGACCGATGTTGCCCTGATAGACCGGCAGGTCCACGCTGGGGCTGCCGTTACTGAACGACAGGGTGGCTTTGTTGTCAGCTAGCTTCATTGTTACTTTCCTTAGGTTTGCCGATGTCAATCCGGTCTAGGGGCGCCCTGCGTTTGTCAGGCCCGCAGGGCAGGGGTGCCGCCGCTGGAGCGCAGCATGCTGAGTACTTCGTTCACTTCTGCGCTGGCCAGTGTCTCGTCTGGTTCGCGTCGGCAGAGCACCAAGTCCAGCAGATCGTTGTCCGCCAGATCCATGAGCGCCGTCAGCCCTTGCGCGTGCCGCTGTGTCAGCTCGGGCTCAAAGCGTTTGAAGAACTGCTGAATGAACAGATCGTTCTCCAGCAAACCGCGCCGGCAGCGCCAGTGCAGCTTGCTCAGTTCGCGTTCGCTCAGCCGCTCGGAGGCAGCGGTGGGCGCAGTGATGACGGTGTCGCTCATGGTGTGTGCTCTGAAAAGATCAGACAGCGCGGCGCACCATCAGTTCCTTGATCTTGCCAATCGCCTTGGTGGGGTTCAGTCCCTTGGGGCAAACGTCCACGCAATTCATGATGGTGTGGCAACGGAACAGACGGTAGGGGTCTTCCAGGTTGTCCAGGCGCTGGCCTGTGGCTTCGTCGCGGCTGTCGGCAATGAAGCGATAGGCTTGCAGCAGGCCTGCTGGGCCCACGAACTTGTCGGGGTTCCACCAGAAGCTGGGGCAGCTGGTGGAGCAGCTGGCACACAGAATGCACTCGTACAGGCCGTTGAGCTCTTCGCGCTCTTCAGGGCTTTGCAGGCGCTCGCGGTCTGGTGCCGTCAGGCTGTCGTTGATCAAGTAGGGCTTGATCGAGTTGTATTGCTTGAAGAACTGCGTCATGTCCACGATCAGGTCGCGGATCACAGGCAGGCCGGGCAGGGGCTTCAGAACAATCGTGCCCTTGAGGGTGTTCATGTTCGTCAGGCAAGCCAGGCCGTTCTTGCCATTGATGTTCATGGCGTCGGAGCCGCAAACACCTTCGCGGCAGGAGCGACGGAACGACAGAGTGGGGTCTTGCTCCTTGAGCTTGACCAGGGCATCCAGCAGCATGCGTTCGTGGCCGTCGAGTTCGATCTCGATGGTTTGCATGTAGGGCTTGGCGTCCTTGTCCGGATCGTAGCGATAGATTTGGAATGTGCGCTTCATGATTCTGCTCTCGTGGGGCTACTGTTTAGAACGTCCGGACCTTGGGTGGAATGCTGTCCACTGTCAGGGGCTTGAGGTTGACCGGCTTGTAATCCAGACGGTTACCTTCGCTGTACCACAGGGTGTGCTTCATCCACTCCTTGTCGTTACGGCCCAGAGGGAACTCTGCGTGGTCGGCAGGGTGCTCGTAGTCGTACACGGTGTGGGCGCCACGGCATTCCTTGCGGGCTGCGGCAGACACCATGGTGGCCTGGGCCACTTCGATCAGGTTGTCCACTTCGAGGGCTTCGATGCGGGCCGTGTTGAACACCTTGGACTTGTCTTGCAGCGTGACACTGGACACGCGGGCGCGCAGTTCGGCGATTTTTTGGACGCCTTCGTCCATGCTGGCCTGGGTGCGGAACACGCCAGCATGTTGCTGCATCGTGGCGCGGATATCGCCTGCCACGGCTTGCGAGTAGGTGCCACCCGTAGAGCTTTCCAGTTGGTTCAAACGCTCCAGCGTGCGGTCTGCCGCGTTCGCTGGCAGGGCCTTGTGCTCTTTATTCTTGTTGTTGAACTCGACGATGTGGCGGCCAGCGGCCTTGCCAAACACCAGCAGGTCCAACAGCGAGTTGGTGCCCAGGCGGTTGGCGCCGTGCACGCTCACGCAGGCGCATTCACCCACCGCGTACAGACCGTTGATCACGGAGTTGTTGATGCCATCCTTTTGTTCCACGACCTGGCCATGGATGTTGGTGGGCACGCCGCCCATCTGGTAGTGGATGGTGGGAACCACGGGGATGGGTTCCTTGGTGATGTCCACGTTGGCGAAGTTGACGCCGATTTCGTACACCGAAGGCAGGCGCTTGTGGATGGTTTCGGCACCCAGGTGGTCGAGCTTGAGCAGGATGTAGTCCTTGTTGGGACCACAGCCACGGCCTTCCTTGATTTCCTGGTCCATGCAGCGCGACACGAAATCGCGAGGGGCCAAGTCCTTCAGGGTGGGAGCGTAGCGCTCCATGAAGCGTTCACCATTGCTGTTGAGCAAAATGGCACCTTCGCCTCGGCAGCCTTCGGTCAGCAGCACGCCAGCGCCGGCCACGCCGGTGGGGTGGAACTGCCAGAACTCCATGTCTTGCAAGGCGATGCCAGCCCGTGCAGCCATGCCCAAGCCGTCACCGGTGTTGATGAAAGCGTTGGTGGACGCGCCGAAGATGCGGCCCGCACCGCCAGTGGCCAGCAGCACCGTCTTGGCTTGCAGGATGTGCAGATCGCCGGTTTCCATTTCCAGTGCGGTCACGCCGACCACGTCGCCGGCTTCGTCGCGGATCAGGTCCAGGGCCATCCACTCCACGAAGAAGTTGGTCTTGGCCTTGACGTTTTGCTGGTACAGCGTGTGCAACATGGCGTGGCCAGTGCGGTCGGCTGCAGCGCAGGCGCGTTGCACAGGCTTTTCGCCGTAGTTGGCGGTGTGGCCGCCGAAGGGGCGCTGGTAGATGGTGCCATCGGGGTTGCGGTCGAACGGCATACCGAAGTGTTCCAGCTCGTACACCACCTTGGGGGCTTCGCGGCACATGAACTCGATGGCATCCTGGTCGCCCAGCCAGTCAGAGCCCTTGATGGTGTCGTAGAAGTGATAGTGCCAGTTGTCTTCGCTCATGTTGCCCAGCGAGGCAGACACGCCGCCTTGGGCTGCCACGGTGTGCGAGCGGGTGGGGAAGACCTTGGACAGCGAGGCCACGTTCAGGCCTGCGCGAGACAGCTCCAGCGCGGCGCGCATGCCCGAGCCGCCTGCGCCGACGATGACTACGTCAAACTTGCGCGTGGTGATGTTGGCTTTTGTATAGCTCATTTTGTACCTTCAATCGCGGGAATCAGAGACGCCACAGAACCTGGATGCCCCAGCCAGCGCAGCTGACGAGCCAGACAATGGTGAAAACTTGCAGGGCCAGGCGCAGGCCCACGGGCTGGATGTAGTCCATGAAGATGTCGCGGACACCCACCCACACGTGCCATGCCATGGCCACGATCACGGAGAAGGTCAGAACCTTCATCCACTGGGCGGAAAAAATGCCAGCCCACAGGTCGTAGCCAATCGGGCCCTTGGAGGCCACGAGTTGAACCAGAACCACAATGGTGAACAATGCCATGAGGGCGGCGGTGACGCGCTGGCTCAGCCAGTCGCGCAGGCCGTAATGGGCACCGACGACGGTGCGCTTGGAGCCGTAATTGACGGACATATCAGTTTCCTCTTTGGGGGTGGGGCGGTGCTGCCAGGTGCTGCACTTGCCTTGTTGTTTGAATCAGTACAGGCCGAACAGCTTGGCGCCAAGCACCAAAGCCAAACCAATGCTCACGGCCAAGGTGAATACGGCGGATGACTTGCCGAATTCCTTGGTGACCGCTGCATGGTTCACATCCATCAGCAAATGGCGAAGGCCAGCGATGAAGTGGTGCAGGTAGGCCCAGATCAGTGCCAGTGCCACCAGCTTGACGAACCAGCCGGGAACAAAATACAAACCTACATTGAAGGCCGCCTTGAATTTGGCGAAAGAGATTTCAGATGACAGAGACGTGTCAAACATCCAGAGGATGAAAGGCAGTAAAAGGAACATGATCACCCCGCTGGCGCGGTGCAGAATGGAAACCCATGCTGCTGGCGCCATGCGGTAGGTCGTCAGGTCCTTGAAGGCATTGATGTTGCGGAATTCAGGCCGTTTTTTGGCTAGTTCGGTCATGTCTGGTGCTTTCGTGGATGTAACTGCTCTGTAATTTGAAGATGCAAACAACGCAAAATTCTATTGCAATGCAACAACCGCAGCGCTGTGTCGGGTTCAATTTTTGACCTTTGTGCTCAGGTGCCAGCCTGCTGTCAGCTCAGTTCGTTACGGTAGTGGTGTGTGTCTGTGAGGTACAAACCGCGGCGTAACTCCATCGGAACATCGTTGTAGGTGTAGGCGATGCGCTCCACGCTGAGCAAGGGTGTGCCGGTCGTCACATGTAGCAGGGCGGCTTGCTCTGCATCGGGCAAAACGGCTCGGATCTTTTCTTCGGCGCGCACCATGCGCACGCCAAAATCAATTTCAAACATGGCGTAAGTGGGGCCTTGGTAGTTCGCCATCTGTTCGCCCGTCAGGCCCTTGAAGGCATGGCCTGGCAGCCAGATGTCTTCCAAAATGGTGGGAACCCCGGCAAACGACAAAATGCGCTTGGCCTGTATCACCGCGTCGCCGCTGCGCAGCGCCAATGTGCGGGCAATTTCGGCAGAGGCGCGCACCCTGCGGCAGTCGATGATGTTGCGCTGGGCGGGGCCTTCTACGCTGGCGTCTCCGGTGTCGGGCAGTAGTTTCAGGAACCGGTACTGCACGTGCTGCTCGGCATGCGTTGCCACAAAAGTGCCTTTGCCTTGGCGGCGCATGACCAGATTTTCAGCGGCCAGCTCATCAATGGCCTTGCGGACCGTGCCCTGGCTCACCCGAAAGCGCGCCGCCAACTCCATCTCGCTGGGGATGGCTTCGCCGGGCTTCCACTCACCTTGCTGCAGGCTTTGCAGGATGAGCCCTTTGATTTGTTGGTACAGCGGGCTGAACGCAGGCGTTGACAGTCCGGTGGCGCTTTGCGGCGTGGTTGGATTGTCGGCGGCGAACGGGAGCGAAGACATGGCGCTGGTCGTGGGGCTGTGGGGCAGGAGGGCAATTTGAAGCTGCGCAATCATATCTTATATAAGACATAAGACAAATTGACCGAGGCCATGAAACAGGGGTAAACTCCAAGGCTGTTTGCGGGGCACGGGCTGCTGGTAACAGGCGCTGGTGCTTGCGTTGCACCTTTACCTGTTTTTGTCACTTCCTGGAGTTTTCACCATGAGCAAGAAGCCCGTCCGTGTTGCCGTTACAGGCGCCGCTGGTCAAATCGGTTACGCACTGCTGTTCCGCATCGCCTCTGGCGAAATGCTCGGCAAAGACCAGCCCGTCATCCTGCAATTGCTGGAAGTGCCTGCCGACGGCCCCCAAAAGGCGCTCAAGGGCGTGATGATGGAGTTGGACGATTGCGCATTCCCCCTGCTGGTGGGTATGACCGCCCACAGCGACCCCATGACTGCATTCAAGGACGCTGACTACGCTTTGCTGGTTGGCTCGCGTCCACGCGGCCCTGGCATGGAACGCGCCGAACTGCTGGCCGTCAACGGTGCCATCTTCACCGCACAAGGCAAGGCCCTGAATGCCGTGGCTTCGCGCAACGTGAAGGTGCTCGTGGTGGGTAACCCCGCTAACACCAACGCCTACATCGCCATGAAGTCGGCCCCGGATCTGCCACGCAAGAACTTCACGGCCATGCTGCGCCTGGACCACAACCGCGCTGCCAGCCAGATCGCAGCCAAGACCGGCAAGGCTGTGGCTGACATCGAAAAGTTGACCGTCTGGGGCAATCACTCGCCCACGATGTATGCCGACTACCGTTTTGCCACCATCAACGGCGAAAGCGTTGCCAAGACCATCAACGACCAGGAATGGAACGCCAACACCTTCTTGCCCACCGTGGGCAAGCGTGGTGCCGCCATCATCGAAGCCCGCGGCCTGTCTTCGGCTGCTTCGGCTGCCAATGCGGCCATCGACCACATGCGCGACTGGGCCCTGGGCACCAATGGCAAGTGGGTCACCATGGGTATTCCTTCGGACGGCCAATACGGCATTCCCAAGGACACGATGTTCGGCTTCCCTGTGACTTGCGAAAACGGCGAATACAAGGTCGTTGAAGGTCTGGAAATCGATGCCTTCTCGCAAGAGCGCATCAATATCACGCTGGCTGAGCTGCAAGGCGAGCAAGACGGCGTCAAGCACCTGCTGTAAATCTGCCTGTGGTATCCGTGTCTGCCCCTTCTGAGTCCTCGGGTCTTGCGACCTCCGCTGCCCCAGCGGGCGGGGCAGGGCGGGCACAGGTACCTCCTCGCAGCCTGCTGTTGGGTGCGCAGGCGCAAACGGGCTTGTTGCCCGTTTGCGACCACTACAGCGGGGTTGAGGCGCGCATGCGCAAAAGCTTGCAGATGCAAGCCGAACTGACCCAAGAATTTGGCACCTGCGTGGTGGATGTCACCCTCGATTGCGAGGATGGCGCGCCGGTAGGACTCGAGGCCGAGCACGCCCGCCTGGTGGGCGGGTTGGCCGCGCAGGCCCCTGCGGGCGCCCGTGTTGCTGCCCGGGTGCACGCAGCCAGCCACCCCGCTTTTGCCAACGATGTGGCCACCATTGTGGATTTGGCGGCTGGTCGCTTATGTCATGTGATGCTGCCCAAGGTCGAGTCCCTAGACGACGTGTTGGCGGCGGACCGGGCTCTGGAGCGTGCAGGCGCCCCAGGCCTTCCTTTGCACGCACTGATCGAATCCCCTTTGGCCGTAAAGCATGCTTTTGACATTGCGGCCCACCCCCGGGTACAGAGCCTCAGCTTTGGCTTGATGGATTTTGTGTCGGCCCACGGTGGCGCGATCCCTGCCCATGCCATGACGTCACGGGGGCAATTTGCCCATCCGCTGGTGGTGCGGGCCAAGCTTGAAATTGCCGCTGCTTGCCATGCCTATGGCAAAGTGCCTTCGCATTGCGTAGTGACCGAGTTCACCGACCCAGCTGCAATGCAAGCCGCCGCTACACAGGCATCGCAGGAGCTGGGCTACACCCGCATGTGGAGCATTCACCCGTCGCAGATTCGGCCCATCTTGCGTGCCTTCGCGCCCGCGATGGATGAGGTGCAGGCGGCATCGCAGATTTTGTTGGCGGCTGAAACCGCGCAGTGGGCACCCATCAGCCATGGCGGGGTGTTGCATGACCGGGCCAGCTACCGTTTTTACTGGCAATTGCTGGAGCGCGCGCACCGCACAGGTGTCTCGCTGCCTCCCGCCGTCAGTCACTGGTTTGATGCTTGCGCATTGAACTCTTCTTTTTAGCCTGACATTCCACAGGACCCACGACGCCATGAAAACTCTGATCGCTTCTGCAGTCATGCTGCTTGCTCCCGCATGGGTGATGGCGCAGGCCACTACGGCGGCCCAGCCCGCTTCCAAGACCGCATCCGCCAAGCAGGATGCGCCGGCAAAGGCCAAGCCAGCCCCTGCCGCCAAGGCCAGTGGCAATGCCAGCGCGCCCGCCAACAAGACCACGGTCGCCAAGGCGCAGCAAACCAGCAGCCGCACCCAGCTCAAGAGCGCTGCCAACCAGGTTGCGACCGGCATCATTGCTGCGGAGGCAGCCCTGTCGCCCGAAGAACTGGCCATTGCCGAGCGCGTGCATGTGGGCCGTATCCCCTGTGAATTGGGTGCTGTGGTCAATATCTCTGCAGACGCTGCCACGCCAGGCTATTTCCATGTGGAAGGCAAAGGCTTCAAGTACCGCATGACCCCAGTGGCGACCAGCACGGGGGCCGTGCGCTTGGAAGACCAGAAGGCCGGTGCTGTGTGGCTGCAGATTGCCAACAAGTCCATGCTCATGAACCAGAAGCTGGGCCAGCGCATGGCTGACGAATGCATGAGCCCTGAGCAGGTCGTGGTCGCCGAAGCCATCAAGAAGACGCCGCCACCCAGCGTGTTCGACGCGCCCAAGGGCAGCAAGTAAATCATCCTGGCAGTGCCTCTTGCCGTCTGGTTTGCCAGCACAAGACACTGCCTTAAAAACGTCGGTGCCGATTGCCTGAAAGGGCAGGCCCGCCATCGCCCCACTTTAGAAAACAACCGGAGAAAACCATGTTGAAAGCCTACCGTGACCACGTAGCCGAGCGCGCCGCCCTGGGCATTCCCCCGCTGCCCCTGGAAGCCAAGCAGGTTGCTGAACTGATCGAGCTGATCAAGAACCCACCTGCCGGTGAAGACGCCTTTTTGCTCGATTTGCTGACCCACCGCGTACCGCCCGGCGTGGACGATGCTGCCAAAGTCAAGGCCAGTTTTTTGGCCGCTGTGGCACACGGCGACATCAAGGTGGGCCTGATCTCCAAGGCCAAGGCCACAGAGTTGCTGGGCACCATGGTCGGTGGCTACAACGTGCACCCGCTGATTGAATTGCTGGACGATGCTGAAGTGGCGGGTGTGGCCGCTGAAGGTCTGAAGAAGACCCTGCTGATGTTCGACTTCTTCAATGATGTGGCCACCAAAGCCAAGGCTGGCAATGCCAAGGCGCAGGAAGTCATCAAGAGCTGGGCCGATGCCGAGTGGTTCACCACCCGCCCTGAAGTCGAAAAGAAGATCACCGTCACCGTGTTCAAGGTGCCCGGTGAAACCAACACCGACGACCTGTCGCCCGCGCCAGACGCCTGGAGCCGCCCCGACATTCCGCTGCACTATCTGGCCATGCTCAAGAACACCCGCGAAGGCGCGGCGTTCAAGCCTGAAGAAGATGGCAAGCGCGGCCCGATGCAGTTCATCGAAGACCTCAAGAAGAAGGGCCACCTCGTGGCCTATGTGGGCGACGTGGTGGGCACGGGCTCCAGCCGCAAGTCGGCCACCAACAGCGTGATCTGGGCCACGGGCCAAGACATTCCTTTTGTGCCCAACAAGCGCTTTGGTGGCGTGACGCTGGGTGGCAAGATCGCCCCCATCTTCTTCAATACGCAAGAAGACTCTGGCTCCCTGCCCATCGAAGTGGATGTGTCCAAGCTCGAAATGGGCGACGTGGTCGACATCCTCCCCTACGACGGCAAGATCGTGAAGAACGGCGAGACCGTGGTGGAGTTCAAGCTCAAGAGCGACGTGCTGTTTGACGAAGTGCGCGCTGGCGGCCGTATCAACCTGATCATCGGGCGTTCGCTGACCGCCAAGGCCCGCGAATTCCTGGGCCTGCCCGTTTCCGCACTGTTCCGTCTGCCAACAGCGCCTGTGGCAACGACCGCAGGCTTCACGCTGGCGCAGAAGATGGTGGGCCGTGCCGTGGGCTTGCCAGAAGGCCAGGGCGTGCGCCCCGGCACGTACTGCGAACCCAAGATGACCACCGTGGGCTCGCAAGACACCACCGGCCCCATGACCCGCGACGAGCTGAAGGACCTGGCCTGCCTGGGCTTCTCGGCCGATCTGGTCATGCAATCGTTCTGCCACACTGCGGCTTACCCCAAGCCTGTGGACGTGAAGACCCACCGCGAACTGCCCGCGTTCATCAGCAACCGTGGCGGCGTGGCCCTGCGTCCTGGTGATGGCGTGATCCACAGCTGGCTCAACCGCCTGCTGTTGCCTGACACGGTCGGCACTGGTGGCGACTCGCACACCCGCTTCCCCATCGGCATTTCGTTCCCTGCTGGCTCCGGTCTGGTGGCGTTTGGTGCTGCGACGGGCGTGATGCCCCTGGACATGCCCGAATCGGTGCTGGTGCGTTTCAAGGGCGAAATGCAGCCTGGCGTGACGCTGCGCGACCTCGTGCACGCCATTCCGCTGTATGCCATCAAGGCGGGTCTGCTCACGGTGGCCAAGGCTGGCAAGAAGAACGTCTTCTCCGGTCGCATCCTTGAAATCGAAGGCCTGCCAGACCTGAAGGTCGAGCAAGCGTTTGAGCTGTCTGACGCATCCGCAGAGCGTTCTGCTGCCGGTTGCACCATCAAGCTCAACCCAGCGCCCGTCAAGGAATACCTCACCAGCAACGTCGTGCTGATGAAGAACATGATTGCCGACGGCTACGCCGACGCACGCACACTGCAGCGCCGTATCGAAAAGGTGGAAGCCTGGTTGGCCAACCCCAACCTGCTCGAAGCCGACAAGGATGCCGAATACGCTGCCGTCATCGAGATCGATCTGGCCGACATCAAGGAACCCATCCTGTGCTGCCCGAACGACCCTGATGATGCCAAGACCCTGTCCGATGTGGCTGGTACCAAGATCGACGAAGCCTTCATCGGTTCTTGCATGACCAACATCGGTCACTTCCGCGCTGCAGCCAAGCTGCTCGGCGGCAGCCGTGACATCCCCGTCAAGCTGTGGGTGGCACCACCGACCAAGATGGACGAAAGCGAGCTGATCAAGGAAGGCCACTACGCCAACTTTGGCGCCGCCGGTGCCCGTACCGAAATGCCCGGCTGCTCGCTGTGCATGGGCAACCAGGCACAGGTGCGCGAAGGCGCTACGGTGGTGTCTACCTCCACCCGCAACTTCCCCAACCGCCTGGGCAAGAACACCAACGTGTTCCTGGCCTCGGCTGAGCTGGCCGCCATCGCGTCCAAGCTGGGCAAGATCCCCACGGTGGCCGAGTACCACGACGCCATGGGCATCGTGAACAAGGATGGTGCTTCGATCTACAAGTACCTGAACTTCGACCAGATCGAAGAGTACGCAGAAACTGCCAAGGGCGTGACCGCCTGATCCTTGCGTTCTTTGCGCAACACAAGCGGCCCTTCGGGGCCGCTTTTTTTTGCCCTGCCTTGGGTGTCATGCAGTCGTCACGAATTCGTCACTATGCTGGAGCCCAAAACAAGACATCCATAACAACAACAAAAAGGAGGCAAGCATGGACAACACAATGGGACGAGGGGTTTTGCTGGTTTTCTGCGCCATCTTTGCCGTGGCGTTTGGTGCCGGTGGGTACTGGGCGGGGCTGCGGCCTTTGGCCGAAACCGCGCTGGCGGCATGGACCGTGCGCGACTGGCAGCCCGTGCCAGCCCAAGTGCTGGATGTGCAACTGAAGCAGCACCCAGGCAGCGAAGGCGGCACCACCTACCAGGTGCAGGCCCGTTACCGCTACACGGTGGCTGGGCAAGCTTACGAAGGGCAACGCGTGGGGCTGGACCTGCGCCCCGGCGCAGACAACGTGGGCGACTGGCAGGCGCAGTGGCACCGAACCCTGCGCCAGGCGCAGGAGCGGGGTGAACCTGTCACCGCCTGGGTCAATCCACAGGCTCCGGCCCAGGCACTGCTGGATCGAAGCATTCGCTGGCGGCTGCAAATTTTTCGACTTCCGTTTGCCCTGGTGTTCACCGCCGTTGGAGTGACGGCCGCATGGATGTTCCTGCGCATCCTGTGGCGCCCCAAGGAAGATGTGCAGGACCTTGAACCGCGCCATTCCTTGGCCAAGGGGCAGGGGGCGTTGTGGTTTTTCGCTGTGTTCTGGTGTGGCATCGCTTTCCCCATGGCTGCATTGTTCTGGTCGGATGGCAACGTGCCCTGGTGGGTCAAGGGCTTCCTGGGTATCTTTGTCGTGATCGGTGTGGGGCTGGCGGGGGCTGCTTGGCAGAACAGTCGCAAGGCTTGGCGCTATCAAGGGATGGGCATGACGGCCTTGCCATCGCGGCCCATCGCAGGGCGCCCGGTCGAAATCACGCTGGTGCTGCCTGCGCGGGCCGGACAGCAGGCGGGGGCTGATGGCCTGCGCATGCAAGTGGCGCATTACCGTGTGGACGAGTCCAGCTCAGGCTCGCCCGAGCGCCGGGTGGAGGTGCTGGAGGCCACGGCGCGGCGCCAGCCGACGGGTGAGGGCGGTATGCGCCTGGTCGCGCGTTTTGAGCTGCCCGAGGATGCCCCCACCCATGGTGCGCGGCGCGGTGGTGAGCGGGTGGACTGGCGGCTGGAGCTGGTGCGCGCTGAGGGCACGTTGGAACTGGCGTATGACTTGCCGGTAGAGGCCGCTGCACCTTCATGGACGGAAGCCGCATCTGTGGCAGACCGCTTTGACAGGCGGGCGCAGTGGTCGCAAGAAGTCCCCATCGAGCCACCTGCCTTTGGGCAAGACCTCGTCCCTCAGACCTTGGGTTCGTCGGGCATGGTGGAGCCCGCTGAGTTACCGCGCTTTCTTCCCCCTGGCGTGCGTTTGACGGAGACGCCGGATGCCTGGTCGCTCGCATTCGAGCAGACCGCGTGGCGCTGGTCAGCGGCTGTGGCCCTGGCTTTGTTGGCGCTGGAGTGGTGGGTGAACGACCGCATCCAGCCCGGCGCATTGGTGATGCCGCGGGGATTTGGGGGTTGGTTGGCTTGGTTGGCTTTGCCTGCCTGGGCTCTGCATGCCGCCACCCGGCGCTGGACGCTGCGGGTGCAGGACGATGGGCTGGTGGTGCGTCGCGGCTCCTGGATCTGGTCCCGCGTTGCGCTGTTGCCAGGCGAATCCAGCCAGGCGCTGGTGCACAAGCTGCAGTTCACGGCGGGGGCTCAGGCCTACCACGCGGTGTTGGGCAAGGATGTGTCAGGGCATCAGGAAAAGCTGACCCCAGGGCTGAACGGCGACGCTGCAGCGCAAGCCGTGGGGCAGGCTGTGGCCCGTGCCTGGCTGGACCGGAGGGGACGCTTCACGCCGGGGGCGCAGCGGCCCCAGGTGGCAGCACATTCACGCCCAGCCTGGGGTGGTTGGGCATGGCTCTTGGCCTTTGGCTTGCTTGTGTGGTGGGCCCATGGCGGGCGTGCGGTGCTTGGGGCGGGGCGGGACGCCGTGCCGCAAGACCCCACCAAGGTGGCGTCATCGCGCATTTGGGCACCTGCAGATGCCCGCCTGATGGATGCCCAGAATGCGGGCGATGCCAGCGGGGTGGCGCAGGCATTGCGCGATGGCGCCAACCCCAATCTGTTGGCAGACACGGGTTCCTCCGTGTTGATGCTGGCCGCCCACCGGGGGCAATTGGCGCATGTCGAAGCACTGCTGCAGGCTGGGGCCCAGCCCGATCTGCGGCAGACGGCCAAAGACAGTGAGCGGGGCGACACCGCCCTGTTGCGGGCTTTTTATGGCGGGCATCTGGCGGTGGCGCAGCGCCTGGTGCAGGCTGGGGCCAGCCTGCAGGCGCGTAACCGGTGGGACTGGGGCCCCGTGCATATGGCAGCGCAAAGCGGCTGCGTGCCGTGCCTCGATTGGCTGAAAGAACAAGGGCAATCCTTGACCGAGCCTGCTCCCGCCAGCCGGGGCGAGACACCCGCCATGCTGGCGGCCGCCAAAGGCCGCATCCCCGTGCTGGAATGGTTGGAACAACAGCGCGTGGACCTGTGGGGCCGCGACCCGCACGGCAAGAATGTGCTGGATTGGGCCCGCTTTCGACAGCAGCAGGAGACTGAGCAATGGTTATTGAAACGGCAGCCTGCGGGAACGTGAGTGTTGCGTCTTTCCACGCCACTTTGGCTGGTGATTTGCTATTAAAGTTATAGCTGCTTGCGCTTTGTTTATAAGCGCTAGAGGCGGTTTTTTATCAGTTTTAAGCGTGTGACTTGGTCTGTGCCGCCAGGGTGTGCAGGATCTGCGCCGTGGCCTCGTCGCCAGGGAAAAACGTCTCCAACGCCAGCTCCTGCAAGGTGATATCCGTGGGAGATCCGAACACTGTGGTGGTGCTGATCAGGTTCAGAACGCCCCAGGGGGACTGGATGAGAAACGGCATCAACACCCCCAGATGCTCTCCCGCTAAGTGGTGGGCTTGCTCATCTGGCTGGCCGGGGTAGCTTTGCAACTCGGTGAGCAGGGCTTGCAGTGATGCGTCGAAGGTGTTGTGCAGTTGCTGCTGCAGGCGTGCGAACAGGTGCTCGCGCCATTGGTTCAGGTTGACGATGCGCGGGGCCAACCCCTGGGGATGCAGGCTCACCCGCAGCAGGTTGACGGGGGCTTGCAGCAGGGAAGGGTCCACCCCTCCGAGCAAGGGTTGCACCATGCGGTTGGCCAGCACCATGTTCCAGTGCCGGTCAAACGCCACGGCGGGCCAGGGGGCGTGACGGTCGAGCAGGTGTTGTACGGCCTGTCGGGCGGCGTGCATGGACGGGTCGTCGAGCGGCTGCTGGCGGTACATGGGTGCGTAGCCCGCCGCCACCAGCCAGGCGTTGCGCTCGCGCAGGGGGACGGCCAGCCGCTCACACAGGCGCAGCACCAGCTCGCGGCTGGGGCTGGCTTTGCCCGTCTCTACGCAGCTCAGGTGGCGTGGCGAAAGGGCGGCGTCATCGGCCAGCTCTTGCTGGCTCAGGCGCCTGCGCTGGCGCCACTGGCGCAGATGATCGCCCACGGCCATCCGCCGGGTTGCGGCGGATGTGGCTGCTTTGGAAGGGTGTGTGTCGGATGCCATGGCCGTGATTGTGAGCAGGTTCGTTTCGCCACACCACCCCCAATGCCTGCAGTCCCATGACCTCCCAGGTCATCGACGCCATGACCGATGCTGCGGAACATGGGGCTCCTACTACTTGGTTCACAGGAGTCCCTTATGTTCACGATTCGTTCTTCTACCCTGCGCCGCGTGTTGTGGCTGGATGCCGCCTCTGGCTTCGGTATGTGCCTGAGCCATGGGCTGGGCAGTGCGCTCATCGCTCCGTGGATGGGTATCCCGGCCTACGTGTTGCAACTGGCTGCGCTGATCGTGCTGGCGGCTGCTTCGCTGGCGGCCTGGTTGGCGTCGCGCCCGCAGTTGCCATCCACGGGGGTGCGCTTGCTGGCGCTTGGCAACTTCGCCTGGGTGGCCGCCAGTGCCTGGCTCGTCTGGGGTTCCGGCATGGCCCTGACCCCGCTGGGGCAGGTTTGGGTCGTATTGCAGGGGCTGGTGGTGCTGGTGCTGGCCGAGCTGGAGTGGGCGGGCTCTAGCGTGCCCAAGCCTCGCGCTGCGGTGTGATTTGCGTACTGGGGCGCTCTGCAATGGCTGAGGCCCTGCTCCCCATCCGGTCACTCGGTCACTTGGTGACCGGGTGGGCGCGGTTGGAGAGTCCAGGCGGTTTCTCAGTCCTGTGGACGGAATCCGATTTCCAGTGGCCCAGATGGCACCCTTCCGTCTGTGTCACGCGGCAGTGTTTCGGTCTTTTCCAATGCGCGCAGTACCGCCTCGTCCCAGGACTTATTGCCGCTGGACTGGATCAGCTTTTTGCTGACGATGGTTCCATCTGGCGCGGCGCGTACTTCCACCACCGCACGTGGATTGCCAGAAATCGCATCGGGATACACGATGTTGGGCTTGATCTTGGCCGCGACCTTGCCGCCATAGCTGCCCGATGGGCCCGAAGACACCTTGTCCTTGCCGGTGGCGTTTTCACCGCCGGTAGCACCGGCCAAGCCTTGCATGCGGCGCAAGTTGGCTTCGCGCTGTGCTGCCATTTCTTTGGCCTGCGCATCGGCGCGGCGCTTTGCATCGGCTTCTGATTTGCGCTTGGCATCCGACTCCGCCTCGGCCTTGCGTTTGGCGTCCGCTTCTTCCGCCTTGCGTTTTTCGTCGGCCTGCTTTTTCAGCTCGGCACGCTTTTGCTCGGCCTGCTTTTCTTTCAGCTCGCGTTCTTTCTCGCGTTCCTTTTCACGCTCTTTGTCTTTTTCCTTTTGCAGGCGCTCCTTGCGCTCTTGCTCCAGGCGTTCCTTCTTTTCGGCTTCCAGCTTTTCGCGGCGCTCGCGTTCGCGTTTGTCGCGCTCTTGCTGCTCGGCGCGCTCGCGCTTTTCCTGCTCCAGCCGCTTCTTCTCGCGCTCGATGGCGATGTCTGCCTCGCGCGTGTCAGGCTTGTCCTGCGCGCGGGGCTGCGGGGGCGGTGGGGGTGGAGGAGGGGGCGCAGGCACCGGCCGTGGCGGTGGCTCGGGCGGCGAAGGAGGCTCAGGTGGCGGCGGGGGCGTACTGTCTGCCTGGGCCGCCTGCTGCGGAACAGCGGACCACAGCTCGGCTTCTACCGCCGGTTGGTCTACTGTGGTCTTCCAGTCCACGCCCAGGGTCAGGGCGCCCATCAGTGCGGCGTGCACCAGCACGGCCATGGCCACTGCGCGCAGGCGCCCTGGTGGACGGGGCGGAGAAAACTGGTCGCGTTCGTCGTGAGCGTGCATGGATGGCCTGGTAGCGCAGCGGTGTCAGCCGCCCTGTTTGACGGAGAGACCCACGCGTTGCACACCTGCACTTCGCAAAGCATCCAGTGCTTTCACTACGGCTTCGTACTGCACGCCTTTTTCTGCGGTGATGAGCACTGCTGTGTCCTTGCTCTGGTCTTTTTGCCAGCGCAGGGCGGCGTCGCCCACTTCGCGCTGGGTCACGGTGCGGGTGGCCTCGGGGGTTTTGAGCTGCAGCGATCCGTCCTTGTTCACGATGACCTGTGCCACCACCTTGGGCACGTTCTTGCCTTTGCCCACACTGGGCACATCGATCATGCCGGGGGTGAGCATGGGCGCCGTCACCATGAAGATGATGAGCAACACCAGCATCACGTCGATGAACGGCACCATGTTGATTTCATTGATGGTGCGACGGCCTTTGCCGCGAGACGCCATGGCGGGCATGCGGGCTCCTTAATGGCCAGAGGCCGATTGCGAAGGCTGTGCGCCCAGATTGCGCTGCAGGATGTTGGAGAACTCTTCGATGAAGGTCTCCAGGTGTGTGGACACGCGGTCAATGTCGCGCGCAAAGCGGTTGTAGGCGATCACGGCCGGAATGGCCGAAAACAGCCCGATGGCGGTGGCCACCAGCGCTTCGGCAATGCCGGGGGCGACGGTGGCCAGGGTGACCTGCTCCATGCCCGCAAAGCCCGTGAAGGCGTGCATGATGCCCCACACGGTGCCAAACAGACCCACGTAAGGCGACACAGAGCCGACCGATGCCAGGAAGGACAGGCTGGATTCGACCACATCCATCTCGCGCTGCAGGCTGGCACGCATGGCGCGGCGGGCGCCGTCCAGCAAGGTGCCGGCATCGGTGATGCGGCGCTCGCGCAGTTTTTGGTATTCGCGCATGCCGCTGGCAAAAATGCGCTCCATGGGGCCTGCGTTCTTGGCGTTCTGCGCGGCGCTCGCAAACAAATCATTCAGGCTGGTGCCTGACCAGAAGTCGCGTTCAAAGTCTTCGTTGAGCGACTTCACGCGCTTCAAGGAAATCAGCTTGCGGAAGATGGCGGCCCAGCTGGCGATCGACACGGTCAGCAGCAGCAACATCACCAGCTGCACCACCCAGCTGGCCTGCAGCACCAGGTTCAAGATGGACATGTTTTGATGGTTCATGAAAGTTGTTCCAGAAGGGGGCTCGGTATTCTTGCGGGGCGCATCGTTGCGGCGTCCACCCAGCCTATGCGGATGGTGCCTTCGCTCAGTAACGTGGGCTTGGCTTCGGTCATGTGCTCTGGTTTCAGGAGCGCTTGCTGCAATATTGTCAGCGATGCACGCCCCTTGTCCTGCAGGCTGGCGGTAACAATGAGTTCATCGTCGAGCCGCGCGGGCCGCAGGTAACGCAGCTGCGCGTCGGTTACGACAAACATGCCGCCGGTTTGTTCCCGCAATGTGTGCTGACCAATGCCCAACGAGCGCAGCCACTCGGTGCGGGCGCGCTCAAAAAACTTGAGGTAGTTGGCGTAGAACACGATGCCACCGGCATCGGTGTCTTCCCAATAGATGCGAATCGGAAACTCAAAGGCCATGCGTGTGCTTTCAAACCGCGCTAGGCCAGCAGCGTGCGCAGGCGCGCCACCGACTCTTGCAGCTGCGCCATGGAGTTGGCCGTGGAAAAGCGCACAAAGCGCTCGGGTTCGTGGCTGCCAAAGTCGCGGCCCGGGGTGATGGCAACGTGCGCGCGGCGCATCACTTCAAACGCGAAATCCCAGCTCCCAGTCACGCCCAGGCGCTGCGCCGCATCGGTGCAGTCTGCCCACGCATAGAAGGCGCCGTCGGGCATCACAGGCACTTGCAAGCCCAGCGATTGCAGCGCAGGGATGAAGTAGTCGCGCCGTGCTTTGAACTCGGCGCGGCGGCGCTCGTACTCGGCGATGCTTTCGGCCTCAAAGCATGCCAGTGCGGCCATTTGCGAGACGGTGCTGGCGCAGATGAACAGGTTTTGCGCCAGCCGCTCCACCACGGGCACCATGGCCTCGGGCACCACCATCCAGCCCAGGCGCCAGCCGGTCATATTGAAGTATTTGCTGAAGCTGTTGATGCTGATGATGCTCTCGTCAATGGCCAGCGCGGTGTGGCCAAACTCTTCCTCGTACGACAGGCCCAGGTAGATCTCGTCGATCATCGTGATGCCTCCATGGCCCTGCACCACCTCGTGGATGCGCTGCAACTCGCCCCGCGCAATGGAGGTGCCGGTGGGGTTGGAGGGCGACGCCAGCAAGACGCCCCGTGTTTTTTCGGTCCAGGCCGCGCGCACCTTGTCGCTGCTGAGCTGGTAGCGCTCTGCCGCCGTGGTGGGCAGCAGCACGGCCTTGCCTTCGGCCGCACTGACAAAGTGGCGGTTGCAGGGGTAGCTGGGGTCGGGCATGAGGATCTCGTCCCCTTTTTCGATCAGCGCCAGGCAGGCCAGGTGCAGCGCTGCCGATGCCCCGGCCGTCACCACAATACGGCGGGCTGGCACCTGCACCCCAAAGCGGCTTTGGTACCAACCGCTGATGCGTTCGCGCAGGGCGTCCAGGCCCAGTGCGTTGGTGTATTGCGTAGCACCATCGCGCACCGCCTTGGCGGCGGCCTCTTGCACCAGGGGGGGCGCGGTGAAGTCGGGCTCGCCAATGTTCAGGAAGATCATCGGCTCGCGCGTGCCTGCCACCTCGCGGGCCAGGGCCTGCGCGGCTTTGGCCACTTCCATCACGTAAAACGGTTCAATGCGCTCTGCGCGTGCGGAAAACTTCATGGAGAGAGGTCCTGCGGCCCGCGTGGGTGCGGGTGGGGCTCAAAAAAGGGCGGGGTGGTGGGCTGGCGCCAGCCAGGTGCGGCATTTGCCGCCCAGCCAGCGCGGGCGTGCCCCGTTGTGCTTTGTGTGAGGGGTCCTGCGTCGCGGCAAGCTCCGCAGGAGGGGGCTCACTGGCCGTCGGCGTCGGCCTCGGGGGCTGCGGTGCTGTCCGCAGCAGGCTTACCTTGGGCTTTCTCGGACGACTTGTCCGAAGCCACTTCGGCTGCACGCAGGCGTGGGGCCAGGCCGTTGAGCACAGCGTTCACATACTTGTGCCCGTCGGTGCCGCCAAACTCTTTGGCCAACTCGATGCACTCGTTGAGCACCACGCGCCAGGGCACGTCCATGCAGTGCTGGAACTCATACACGCCAATCCACATGCAGGCGCGCTCGATGGGCGAGATCTCGCCCAGCTTGCGGTCCAGCAGCGGGGTGATCAGCGCGTCCAGGTCTTGCGCCGTGTTGATGCAGCCGTGCAGCACGGCGTTGTAGTGGGCGGCATCGGCCTTGTGAAAGCCCGCCAGGTCGCGCGTGAACGAGTCGATCGCCGCCGCATCGTTGCGGCCCACGATGTGCTGGTACAGCGCCTGCAGGGCAAATTCGCGGGCGCGGCTACGGTTGGATTTGGACGCGGCCTTGCGCGTGCCGTTGGCCTTGAGCCCGGTGCGCGATTGCTTGGGGGGGCGTGTATGGGACGAGGGGGTGTTTTCAGTCATGACAGGTCGTCCAGCAGGTTGGCCATCTCTACCGCAACGCGGGCGGCATCGGTGCCTTTTTCGGATTGGCGGGCGATGGCTTGCTCCAGGTTTTCGGTGGTGATGATGGCGTTTGCAATGGGGATTTGGTAATCCAGTGACAGGCGGGTCACGCCCGCGCCAGATTCGTTGGCCACCAGTTCAAAGTGGTAGGTCTCACCACGGATGATGCAGCCCAGGGCAATCAGCGCGTCAAAGTTGTCGCTCTCGGCCATGGCTTGCAGTGCCACGGGCACTTCCAGGGCGCCGGGCACTTGCACGTGGGTGATGTTCTTCTCGGGCACGCCCAGGGCTTTGAGCTCGGCCAGGCAAGCGGCGGCCAAGGTGTTGGTGATGCCCTCGTTGAACCGGGCCTGCACGATGCCGATGTGCAGCTTCTTGCCGTCCAGGCGGTCCGAGGTTCCTTTTTCTGCGCCAAACATGTTTATTCCTTGGGGATGAAGCCTGTGATTTCGAGCCCGTAGCCTGCCATGCTCGGCATGCGGCGGGGTTGGCCCATGAGGGCCATTTTGTGCACGCCGCAGTCGCGCAGAATCTGCGCGCCCACGCCGTAGGTGCGCAGGTCCATGCGGCCGCGCTCGGGCGCTTGAGAGGCACGGGCCGTGCCCTCAAATTGGGCCAGCAATTGCCCAGCGGTTTCGCCGCAGTTCAGCAGCACGGCCACGCCTTTGCCTTGCTTGGCCAGGTATTGCAGGCTGGTGTCCAGGCCCCATGAGTGCATGGAGCGGTTGACCTCCAGCGCGTCAAACACCGACAGCGGCTCGTGCACACGCACAGGCACCACATCGTCGGGTGTCCATTCGCCCATTACCAGTGCCAAGTGCACGGCTTGGCTGGGCTTGTCGCGGAAAGCATGGGCTGTGAACGTGCCGTAGGCGGTGGTTAGCTCGCGGCTGCCGACCTTCTCCACCAGTGACTCGTTGCGGCTGCGGTATTCGATCAGATCGGCGATGGTGCCAATCTTCAGGCCGTGCTCTGCTGCAAACAGCTGCAGGTCCGGCAGACGGGCCATGGTGCCGTCGTCTTTCATGATCTCGCAGATGACCGAGGCGGGGCTGCAGCCTGCCATGGCGGCCAGGTCGCAGCCCGCTTCGGTGTGGCCAGCGCGCATGAGCACGCCGCCATCCACCGCTTGCAGCGGAAAGATGTGGCCTGGCTGCACCAGGTCGGCAGGCTGGCTCTTGCGGTCTACCGCCACCTGCACGGTGCGTGCGCGATCGGCTGCCGAGATGCCCGTGGTGACGCCTTCGGCCGCTTCAATCGACACGGTGAATGCGGTGCTGTAGACGGTGCCGTTGCGCGCAGCCATGGGCGGCAACTTCAGAAATTCGCAGCGTTCGCGGGTGAGCGTCAGGCAGATCAGGCCACGGCCAAAGCGGGCCATGAAGTTGATGGCTTCGGGCGTGACATGGTCGGCCGCCAGCACCAGGTCGCCTTCGTTTTCACGGTCTTCTTCGTCCACCAAGATGACGATGCGCCCGGCGCGCATGTCGGCCACGATGTCTTCCACCGGCGAGATGGACACTGGGGTCAGGGGGGTGTTCATGGGAGAGGGCTTTCGTTAGGGCCGCAGCAGGGTTGTGCAGCGCAAACCGCATGCCCCTCATTGGCCGGGGCGTTGCACACCCCCAAAACCACCCAAAGAACATGCGATGCGGCGCTGCCGCACGGGGGGAGGCCAAGCGTGCAGCCTCCCACAAAGCTGGCTATTTTAGTTCAGCCAAAGGGCGCGGGCCGTGTGCAGCATCAATGGCCTGCATATCCATATTCAGAATGTGCCGTTGCCCGGGGTGGCTCGCTGCCGTTGTGTGTCGGCGGGCGGTTTTGCTGCGATCAGATCGCAGAGCCTTGCAAAACGACGTCTGACTCGGGGTAGGCCACGCAGGGCAGCACGCAGCCCTCGGCCTTTTCTTCAGGCGAGAGGCCGGGCCATTCGATCTCGTAGCGCACTTGCCCTTGCACCAGTTGCCCGATGCAGGTGCGGCAGGTGCCGTTGCGGCACGAACTGGGCCAGTCAATGCCGCCTTGCTCCATGGATTGCAGCAGGGGTTGCTGGGGCCAGGCATCGCACTGCATGCCGTCGGGCTCAATGTGGGCTGTGAAAAAGGGGGCGGCTTGGGTCATGTGCGATGGCTTGTGGAAGGACGGGCGGGCGCAGTGTAAATAAGCGGTGCGTAGTTGCGTGTGAGGGAGGGGAGGCTGGGCCCGTCCATCACCGGCTACGTTGCCATACCAGCAGCAAATTGTTGGCGGGCAGTGCATGGCGCTGGGCTAGTTGCAGGCCTGCCGCCTGGGCCTCTGCCGCCACCTCTTCCACGGCGCGAATGCCCCAGCGCGGGTCTTGCGCGCGCAGGCTGGCGTCAAAGGCGAGGTTGCCTTCGGCTGTGGGAACGCCCTGTTCCAGGTAGGGGCCGTAGGTGACCAGCAAGCCCTGCGCGCCCAGGTGGCGCGCCGCGCCACGCATGAGCCCGCCGCAGCACTCCCAGGGGGCAATGTGCAGCATGTTGGCGCAGTAGATCAGGTCAAACGGGGTGCTAAAGGCGGGTGCATCGGTAGGCCATGGGCTGAGTGTCACGTCCAGGCGCAGCGGCGCTTGCACGTTGGCCGCGCCGTGCTGCGCGCACCAGCCGATGACGGACGAGAACAAGGTGTCTTGCCAGTCGGTGGGCTGCCATTGCCAGCCCGGCAGGGCGGCGCCGAAGCAGGCGGCATGCTGGCCAGTGCCGCAGGCAATCTCCAGTGCGGTGCCGGTGGGGGCCAGCAGCTTGCGCATCACTCCCAGGATGGGCGCCTGGTTGCGCTCTGCGGCGGGGCTGTGGGCCAATGGGGTTTGTGTCATGTGTTTTCGATAAAAATGGGCTCTAACGCTTATGAGATAAGCGCTGGCAGCTATGGAAAGTATAGCTTTATGGGGTGCTCTTCAGGTAACGTGCTGCTTAAAAATTGGGCGCTATGTAGCGGCTCCTTGTAAATCAAGCACTTACGCTGCCCATACAGAAGTTATCTAAGGTTATCCACATGATTGTCCAGCGGTCAGCGGGATAAGTGGCGCAAAAGCAGGGGTGCGCCGTGCGCTTGTGATTTGCCTTTAAATTGAGCACTTCGTTGAATGTTTATATAAATCAACGGGTTATGTGCTTCATACAGAACTTGTCAAAACTTATGCACAGGATTGTCCAGTGTCTGGCGGGATAAGTGCGAGTTTGTGGATAGTTGCTGCTTAAAAAATGAGCGCTGCGTGGTGGGTCTTTGTAAATCAAGCACTTAGCAGTCCTATACAGGACTTCTCCGCAGTTATCCACATACTTGTCCAGTGATGTCAGGGATAACCCTGAGTGGGATGCGTGGGCGTGCCTCGGTTGTCCCCCATGCAACCCGTGCGTCACCTGCCTTGGCTTACAGTGCTGCGCGCAGAAGCATTTCAGCCCCGGGGTGTCCCCGAGGTGGCCACCAACCCATACAGGAGATCCATCGCATGACAGACATTGACTTCAAGGGCCGCGTGGCCATCGTGACCGGGGCTGGCGGCGGCCTGGGCCGCCAGCATGCACTGGCGCTGGCCCAGCGGGGTGCCAAGGTGCTGGTCAATGACCTGGGCGGGGCGGTGGACGGCAGTGGTGGCACGGTGGGCGCGGCCCAGAAGGTGGTGGACGAAATCCGCGCCGCAGGGGGCGAGGCGCTGGCCAATGGCGCTTCGGTCACCGACTTTGCGGCCGTGCAGGCCATGGTGCAGCAGGCGGTGGACGCCTGGGGCCGTGTGGATGTGCTGGTGAACAACGCGGGCATCTTGCGCGACAAGTCGTTCGGCAAGATGGAGATGGACGACTTCAGGCTGGTGGTGGATGTGCACCTGATGGGCGCCGCCCACTGCTGCAAGGCGGTGTGGCCCCACATGGTGGCGCAGCAATATGGGCGCATCGTCATGACGACCTCGTCCACCGGCCTGTACGGCAACTTTGGCCAGGCCAACTACGGCGCGGCCAAGCTGGCCCAGGTGGGGCTGATGCAGACCCTGGCCATTGAGGGCGCCAAACACAACATCCATGTGAACGCACTGGCCCCCACGGCCGCCACGCGCATGACCGAGGGGCTCATGCCCCAAGAAGTGCTGGACGCCCTCAAGCCCGAAGCGGTGGTGCCCGCCATGCTGGTGCTGGCGCACGAATCTGCCCCCACGCGCACCATTTTGTGCGCGGGCGCAGGCACCTTCGAGGCGGCCCACATCACCCTGACCCAAGGTGTGCACCTGGGTGTGGGCAGCGACATCCCTGAGCAACTGGCCGCGCGCCTGGCCGAAGTGGTGGACCGCACGGGCGAGCAAGTGCCGCAAAGCGGCGCGGCGCAAGGCACCAACGAGGTTGGCAAAGCTCTGGCGCGTCGCTGAGCGCAGCGGCTGCGGTCCGCTCTCTTCTGCAAAGCACAGCCAGCGCCATCGTGCGCCCCACCGGGTTTTCAGCCGTTGGGGCTGAAGGACTTGCGCCCGGTCTGGGCGTGAGGCGCTGTGCCGTGCTAAGTTCCGGCCCAACGAGAAGATGGACCGGTATAACGATATGAGCAAATTGCAGGACAGACTGAGCGCATTCACCCCCGACGCCCTGCGCGGCATCCGCCGTGGGGTTGAAAAGGAAGGGCTGCGCGTGCAGCCCACGGGCGGGTTGGCACTCACCCCGCACCCCAAGGCCCTGGGGTCGGCACTCACGCACCCCCTCATCACCACCGACTACAGCGAATCGCAGCTGGAGCTGATCACCGGCGCGCACCGGGGCGTGCAGCAATGCCTGGACGAGCTGACCGAAGTGCACCAGTTTGTGCACCACACCTTGAAGGACAGCGGCAGTGAGCTGCTGTGGGCCTCCAGCATGCCCTGCGGCTTGCCCACCGATGAGACGATTCCGCTAGCGCGCTACGGCGGCTCTAACGTGGGGCGCGCCAAAAGCGTCTACCGCATGGGCTTGGGCCACCGCTACGGGCGCCGCATGCAGACCATTTCGGGCATCCACTACAACTGGTCGTTGCCAGGGGTGAGCAGTGAGCAGTATTTCTCGCTCATCCGCAACTTCCGCCGCCATGCCTTTGTGCTGCTGTACCTGTTTGGCGCATCGCCCGCGCTGTGCCCTTGTTTTGTGCAGGGGCGTGAGCACCGCTTGCAGCGCCTGAGCGACAGTGCCCTGTACCTGCCGCACGCCACATCGCTGCGCATGGGGCGCCTGGGCTACCAAAGTGACGCGCAGGCCACGCTGGCCGTGAGCTACAACGGCCTGCAAGGCTATGCCAATTCGCTGCACGAAGCGCTGACCCAGCCTTACCCCGCGTATGAGACGGTGGGCGTGCGCAACCCGGGGGGCGACTACAACCAGCTGGGCACCAGCCTGTTGCAGATCGAAAACGAGTTCTACGGCACCATCCGCCCCAAGCGCACCGTGCGCACGGGCGAGCGCCCGCTGCATGCGCTGCGCGAGCGCGGCGTGGAATATGTCGAAGTGCGCTTGATGGACCTGGACCCATTTGTGCCCGTGGGCATCACGGCGCCCACCATGCGTTTGCTGGACGTGTTTTTGATGCACTGCCTGCTGTCGGACAGCCCGCCCGACACCCCTGCAGAAATTGCCGAACTGCAGCGCAACCAGCACCTGACGGCCGAGCGCGGCCGCGAGCCAGGCCTGCAGCTGCAGCGCAATGGCCAGAACGTGGCGCTGACCACCTGGGGCGACGAAGTGCTGGCCGCCTGCGAGCCCTTGGCCGCCGCGTTGGACGCCACCCACGGCACCACCGACTACAGCGCTGCGCTGCGCGACGCCCGCGCCCTCATGCAAGCACCCGATCGCACCCCATCGGCCCGTGTGCTGGACACCATGGCCCAGCAGCACGCCAGCAGCTTCGAGGGCTTTGCCTTCCGCCAATCCGAGCATGCCCGCGACGCCTTGCTGGCCCTGCCTTGGAGCGCAGAGCAGCAGGCGCGCTACCTGGCCATGAGCGACGAATCCATCGCCGCCCAAAAAGCCATCGAAGCCGCCGACACCTTGCCGTTTGAAACCTGGCGCGAGCAGTACATGGCCGTGGAAGGCTTGGGCTGAGCCTGCACGGCGGGATCTGCATTTGCTATCGAATAAATAGCTGCTTGCGCTCGTCGGTAAAGCGCTAGAGCCGTTTTTGGCTTGAATCGGCTAGCCGTTCAGCGCCTGCAAAGCATCCTGCCGCCAGTATTCGGCTGCGCTGAGGAACCCTTCCCACACGCAGCCGTTGCAGCCCCGGCCACAGCAAGTGGTGGGCTCTGGCGGCGGCGGGCGCAGGGGCACGCCCTGGGCCTGCGCCTGTGCTTGCAGTGCGGCAAACAAGGCCAGGGCGCTGGGGCCATCGATGGCGGGGGCCCCAGTGTCTACAGCGACTGCAGTGGGGTGGCTGGCAGGCAACGCACTCATTGCCGATGCGCCCCGGCACGTACGCGGCGCACCACGTACTGCCCAATGAACGCCGCGCCCAGCACCAGCGCAAACCAGCCCACCGCAGCCACCTGGCCCATCAACTCACGCACGCTGCCAGAGCGGGCAGCGTAGGGCGCCAGCACAATCACCAGCCCGATCAGCGCGCAGGTAACGCCTTTGAACAGCATCTCCTTGTCGGCTTTGCTGGGAGGTGTTGGTGTGGGGGCAGAGGGCGTGCGTGGTGACATGTCGAACCTGAAGTGGGCTTGGGTGTGAGCGGGAAGGGCGTGAACGGTTTTCACCTGGAACATGCCAGTGAATGGCCGGTGAACCCGGACCGCGATTATCCTTGCCCCCTTTCCTCAGAAACCCGCCCTGCAGTTGAGGGCGGTTTTTTGCCCCGAATACACCAGAAAGTACCCCTCGCATGGCCATCCAGTGGTTCCCCGGTCACATGCACCTGACCAAAAAAGCCATCACCGAACGCATCAAGGACATTGACGTGGTGATCGAGGTGCTGGACGCGCGCCTGCCGGGCTCCAGCGCTAACCCGCTGCTGGCCGAAATCACCGACCACAAGCCCAAACTCAAGGTGCTCAACAAGCAGGACGTGGCCGACCCCGAACGCACCGCGCTGTGGCTGGACTGGTACAACGCCCAAAGCGAAACGCGCGCGGTGCCGCTCGATGCCTCTGACCCTGCGCCCGCGCGCAAGCTCATTGACGCCTGCCACCTGCTGTCGCCCAACCGGGGTGGCATGGCCAAGCCCATGCGCGTGCTGATCTGCGGCGTGCCCAATGTGGGCAAATCCACGCTGATCAACACCCTGAGCAACAAACGCCAGGCCAAGACGGGCGACGAAGCAGGCATTACCAAGCTGGAGCAGCGCATCACGGTGGCTGACGACTTTTACCTGTGGGACACCCCCGGCATGCTGTGGCCCCGCATCATCGTGCCCGAGAGCGGCTACAACCTGGCCGCCAGCGGCGCTGTGGGCCGCAACGCCTACGACGAAGAGCTGGTGGCGCTGGAGCTGCTGCGCCGCCTGCAGCAACACTACGCACCGCTGCTGGAGGCGCGCTACAAGCTCGGTCTGCCTGCAGGCGCTGTGGGCGAGATGCACGACGAAGAACTGCTCGAAGCCATCGGCCGCAAACGGGGGGCCATGCTCGGTGGTGGCCGGGTCAACCTGCAAAAGACGTCCGAGATCGTGATGACCGACTTTCGCACAGCCACGCTGGGCCGCATTACCCTGGAAACCCCTGCAGAGTTTGAAGTCTGGCTGGCCGCCGGGCAGGCGCAAGACGCTGAACGCGCTGCCAAGAAGGAAGCCCGCACCAAATCCCGGGGCAAGGGCACCGGCCGGCGCGACCCGCAATCGGGCGACGCTGCGACCGAGTAAGCCGCCCCTGTAGCGCCTCTTGCCCCTGGCCCCTGTGTGGGTGGGCTGGCGGGTTGCTGCCCCGTTGCATCTCCACGTCACATCAGTGGATTCCCGGCTGCGGCCCTGGGGGGCGGCGGTAGGATGGAACGATTGTCCAAACCACCCGCCATGGCCGACGTTTCACTCCTGAGCGCATCCGATCAGAGCGATCCCACCCTCCGCAAGTTGGTGCAGGTGACCGGTTGGGCTGTCACCCTGATCGGCTGTTTGGTCGCCTTGCTTTTGCTGCGAGACGATCCAGTGCAGTGGAACCGGGTGGTTTTGAACCTGTGTGCGGGGCTGGTTGGGGTGACGGCGCTGGTTCTGGCGCATCTGCGCCGCTGGTTGCTTGCCGCGCACGTGCTGGTGTGGGGGGTATGGGTGTTTGTGTCGCTGGTGGCGGCGGGCAACGGGGGCGTCAAAGGCCCCAATTTGCTGAACTACCCCGTGCTCATCGTGCTGTCCGGCTGGTTGCTGGGTGGGCGGGCCACGCTGTGCCTGCTGGTGTTGACGGGCGGGTTGTTTGGTTTCTTCCTTTGGGCCGATGCCCGGGGCGCTCTGCCCGTCACGCCGGCCAACAACCATTACGCCTATGCCGCCTACCTGGCAGGCATTGTGGGGCTCACGGCCACGGCCACGCTGCTGTCGCGGCGCAGCTACCTGGGCCGGGTGGGCGAAGCCCAAGACATGGCGGCCGATTTGGCCGCGCGAGACACCGAGCTGCGCAAACTGCTGCGCGTGGTGGAGCAAAGCCCCGAGAGCACCGTCATCACCGACCTGCAAGGGCGCATCGAATTTGTGAACGATGCCTTTGTGACCCGCACAGGCTATGCGCGCAGCGAGGTGCTCGGCCAGTTGTCCTCCGCCTTCTCGGGCAACGGGCTGGCCCCGGCGCAGCTTGCAGGCCTGCAAGAGACCCTGGCCCGTGGCGAGAGCTGGGCGGGCGAGCAAGCCAACGTGCGCAAAGACGGAGTCACCATCTGGGAGAGCGTGGTGGTGGCGCCCATTCGGCAGCCCGATGGGCGTATCAGCCACCATGTGGAGCTCAAGCAGGATATGAGCGAGCGCAAGCGGGCGGCTGAAGAAATCCACCGCCTGGCCCATTTCGACCCGCTCACCAGTCTGCCCAACCGCTCCATGCTGATCGAGCGGTTGACAGGCCTGCAGGCCCGCCACCCGCGTGGCACCGAATCCCTGAACGCCCTGCTGTTGCTGGACCTGGACCGTTTCACCACCTTCAATGACGCGCGCGGCAGCGAGATGGGGGACCGGCTGCTTTGCGCAGTGGCCTTGCGCCTGTCGGAATGTCTGGGGGCGCAGGACCTGTTGGTGCGCGTGGCAGGGGATGAGTTTGGCATCGTGCTGCACGGCCTGAGCGCCGATGCCGCCGCCGCAGGCCGCCGCGCCCTGGTATTTGCCGAGCAGGTGGCGCAGGCCCTGGCCCAGCCGTTGCGCCTTGGGTTGCAAGCCGGTGATGCGGCCGAGGAGGCGCAACTGCAGGCCAGCATTGGCATCACCCTGTACCCACAGGGGGGGGATGACCTGCCGCTGAACGCCATGGGGCGGGCGGGCACGGCGCTGCACCGCGCCAAACACGGGGGCGGTGCCCGCGCGGCGTTTTTTGAGCAAGGCATGGGTGAGGTGGCGGCCCAACGTTTTCACCTGGAGCGTGACCTGCGCCAAGCGATTGGCGCGCAAGAGTTGCGGCTGTACGTGCAGCCGCAAGTCGATGGGCTCGGCCAGTGCACGGGGGTAGAGGCGCTGGTGCGCTGGCAGCACCCGCGCGATGGTCTGGTGGCGCCGGGCGTGTTCATTCCGGTGGCCGAAGAGTCGGATTTGATTGTGGGCCTGGGCGATTGGGTGCTGGCCCAGGCCTGTGCGGTGCTGGCGACACCTGCCTTCAGCCAGCGGCGCTTGCGCATGTCGGTCAACCTCAGTGCGCGGCAGTTTCGCCAGGCCAGCTTTGTGCCCAACCTGCGCGCCTTGCTGGTGGCCACAGGCGCCGACCCCACACTGCTCACGTTGGAAGTGACCGAGGGCTTGGTGATCGAAGACTTTGACGACGCGGTGGCCAAGATGCGCGAGCTGGTGGCCATGGGCCTGGAGTTTGCGCTGGACGACTTTGGCACGGGCTATTCGTCACTGGCCTACCTCAAGCGGCTGCCGATCCAGGAGTTGAAGATTGACCGCTCCTTCGTGAGCGAAGCCCCCACCAATGCCGACGACGGAGCGCTGGTCGAAGCCATTTTGTCGGTGGCCAGCCACTTTGGCCTGCGCGTGGTGGCAGAAGGTGTCGAGACCCGCGAGCAGGTGCGCTTTCTCGAGCAGCACCAGTCTGACATGGTGTACCAGGGCTACCTGTTCGGGCGCCCCGAGCCCGTGGCGCAGTGGATGGAGCGGCTCGCCTTGTAATGCAAGGGGCGTGCGAGACTTGAAACAAAAATAGCTGCCAGCGCTTATTGAATAAGCGCTGGCAGCTATGCTTTTGGTAGCTTTTTTCCGTTGCCCGGTGGCTGCTGACCGTTGGCAGAGGCTGGTGGCCTCTGCCGCCTTGTCTGGCGGCCACCCGCTGGGGCTACTTGTTTTTGTCTTTGCCCTTGGGGAGCACCGTGGTGGTCGGTGGCATGGGGCGGTCGGAACCGCTGGATTCTTTGGGAAGGGAAGTGTCCTTTTTGGGCTTCTTCGCCATCTTGTTGCTGCGCTGTTCGCCTTTGGCCATGGGGCCTCCTGTAAGAACCTGTTTACGATCATTCGGGGTTGTGCAAATGCCTTGCCCGCAGGGTTGAAGTGAAATCGAGCCGATGAGCTTGGAGTTTTGACGCCTCGACTGCCTGCATGGGCATGGGCCCATGTGGCGCATCCGTTGCATCCACCCCTTCCGATTGCACTCCAACGCGATCCCCGAAACGCCCATAAACAGGTTCTGAGGGTCTCGGGATGGGACCGCCCCGGCATGGTAAGCCACAAATGCAGGCGCCCAGGTGTGTTTCAGTCTCCCTTTTGGGTGCCAATGCTTTGCTGTCACCAGTGAAGTGGCGCGGCGTGGTCTTCCCAGAAAATCCAGCGGCCCACTTCGGCGTAGTCTGAGTTGCCGATGGCATAGGGGTCCGGGCCTGTTTCTACCCGCTGTAGCAGCACCAGATACCCGCTGTGGCTGGTGGCGATCAGGGTGCTGCCGTCGGGCGCCAGGTCGATGGCGGCCACCGCGCCGCCGATGTGGTGGTGCCACAGGGGCTGCCCGGTGTCGTCCAGCCCGTGCAGCGTGCCGTTCGCATCGCCCAACACCACCAGCCCGGCCATGGCGGCCGATGCCTCGATCCGCCACTGCGTCTGGATGGCTTGCAGGGCCAGATCGCCCCTTGCGGGATGCATTGGCGTGCCCAGGCTGTGAACCAGGACCATGCCGGTACTGCCTGCGTACAGGTGGCATGCGCTGGCCAGCAGTGTGGCCGATCCATGCGGGAGGGTGGTGTGCGTGAAAGTCGCGTGGCAAGGGTAGGCAGACAGGGGGGCGTAGCGCGCAAGCACTCCTGCCTCGGCCTGAATGGAGGCCTGGGTCTGAATCACGATATGCGCGCTGTCCTGGTCGCCCACGGCGATGTGTTGCTCGTCGGCAGACAAGGCCATGTGCACCATGTGCAGGCGCAGCATGTGGCCGTCGGGGCAGGGCTGTTGATTCTTGGCCCAGGTGTAGGGGCCGTCTTCGTCCCATTGCAGGGGGTGCAGGCGCTGCACCGCATCCGGCGTGAGCAGGTACACGCCCGTGCTGTTGCGCAGCAGCACGCGCTGGCCGTTGTTTAAGGGGATGAGTTCGTCGCACGCCTGGCCCGCCGCACCTGCCGCCAAGCCCAGCGCAGGCGGTATGCCCTCGTTGCCTTGGGGCAATGCAAAGCGGGCAATCACCGGGCCGTCCCACCCCGCATGGGTGGTGATGTGGGTGCCGTCGCAGAGGGCAAAGCACTGGTGGTTGGGCGAGCGGCCTGCGCCATGCAGGCCGGGCAGGGGCTCGGCCTGCAGGCCCTGCAGCAACCACCACTGGGGTTGGCCAGACTGCACTGTGCGCACCACCACGCGGCTGCCGTTGGGCCCGCTGTCCAGCAGCAGAGCGGGCCCGGTGGCCTGGCCTGCGCGGTAGGCGTGCGCAGCAAACGCATCGGGCGCAAAGGCAAAGCGCTGGCGAAAGCGGGCAGACAGCTCCCCGTCTGCGTGCTGGTGCACCGCACGCGCCAGCTGCAGCACGGCATCGGCCAGCGGGATGCGTGGGTCTTCGGGCGGTGCGGGGGCGTCATCCGCCATGTGAAAGGGTGACGGGAGGCTGGCCTGCCCGGCATCAGGGGCATCGCCCCCGGGCAAGGTGCCGTCCACCGGGCTTTGTGTGGCCTGCAGGTGCGCGCGCACGGTGCGCACATAGTCTTGCCCTTGGCTTTGCCACAGGCCCGAGCATTCCATGCCTTGGGGGCCAAACACGTCGGTGTCCGGCAGTTGGTCCGGCAGTGGGGGCGTGGCCAGCAGCGGGAGTGCGGGCGCGGCGGCGGGGTCAGAGGCTTGCAGCGCGGTCGAGCGGCTTTCAATGTGCGCCTGGGCCTGGCGGACCAGGCGCAGCAACCGCGCCAGGTGGTCGGCTGCGCAAGGGGGCAGGGGGCTGCGGCTTTCGCTTTGGCGCTGGGTGTACTGCACCAGCACCTGCGGTGGGCCTTCGCGTGCTTCGTCCAGGTCCAGCTGGTAAGCGGCGTGGGCATCGTCGGGCGGGTCGCCGGGGCCGTCTTCGCCGTTTTGCCAGCTCAGCTTGAAGGCGCGGCCCCAGGGCTCGCCTTCGTGCAGGCAGGGCTGGCGCGCCCCGATCCAGAGCTGCCCAGCCCAAAAGCCGTTTTTCTCACCGTCCCACCAGTCGTTGTAGTGCTCGGTGAACAGCGGGCCAGAGGTCAATGCCTCCAGCCGCGCCGGGGTGATCTCGGCCTGCAACTGCGCCCACAGTGGGTAGCGCGCGCGCGCCTGGGCCGTGCCTTTGCGCACGTAGTCCAGCACCCCGCGCCAGGCCTGTTGGCAGGCTTGCCATGCCTGTGCGTTTCCAGGGGCTTCGGCTGCATCGGGCGGCAGCAAGGCTTGCCAGTCGCCGGGCTCGCCCTGGTGGTAAGGGCGGTACAGCAGGGTGAGCGGGCCGGCAAACGCTGCTTTGGTCGATGCCGTGGAAGGCATGCTGGGTGGCGCGCTGGGCGATGGCGGATGTCGCCTCCCCCGTTTCAGCACCCCTTGCAGTGCAGCCAGGGCTGTACCCAGCAAGCCCCGGCGGTGTTCTGGGTGGTCTACGGCCAGGTAGAAGTCCCATTGCTTCCACACCGTGATGAACACGCTGTTGTCTCGCGCATCGCCGTCGGCGTCCACATGCTGGCGGCACAGCGAAAAGTCTGTTTGCCCAAACCAGCCTGCTGCTGTGTGTTCTTTGTGCGCAATGATGGGCGAGCGCACGGCGGCCAGGAGGTTGGCGGCACTGAGGCTTTCGTCGGCGAACAAGCCAGGGATGGGCAGCGGCGGCAGCAGTGCATGCACCAGCGCCGTGGGCTGGGTGAGGGGTTGTTGTGCCTTGGCGGCACGCAGTACCTCAGCAGGGTCCAGCAGCTGGGCCAGGCTGCCGGTGCCCGCGTCGTCGGCGGCCAGGCAGTGGGGTGGCAGCAGCAGGCCCAGCGTTTCGTGGTCTGCTGTTTCATGGTGCGCGTGCGTGGGGTGTTCATGCTTGAGGCCCGGCGGGTCTTGCAGCGCAAACTCCAGATGGGGCGGCTTGTTCCAGTGCAGCGCGCTGCCCCGGGTGAACAGACCCACCTGGGCGGTGCATTGCCCCAGCACCGTCAGCCCGCCTGGCGCGCCATCGCTCCACAGCAGCGTCTGCACGGCCAGGTCGCCCTGCACATGCAGATGCACGCCTTGCAGCACAGCGCTGGTCATGCGCGCATCGCCCATGACCAGCGCGTGCACGGGCAACGGTGGGTTGGCAGGGGTGGTGCCCGCCATGGCCGTGGTCAAGGCGCCTTGCAGGTGCAAATGCCCGTTCACCCACAGCAGGGCACCCCCGGGGTGCGCGTGGGTGGCGGGCAATGCGGCCGCTGGGATGGGGGCTTGCCATTCGCTGTGCTCGCCAGGGTGGCTGGTGTTGGGGTGGGCGCACAGCTCCAGCGCTGCCAGGTCCAGGTCGCCGTCTACCCACCACACTGGCAAATCGGCCCAAGACTGCGCATCCCGCTGCAGCGCCTGCGCCAGCCAGCAAGTGGCTGGCAAGCGGTGGGCCAGTGCTGCGAGGCGGGTCAGGTGCACGGTTGGGAAGGGCATGGTGTAGTGCGAGGGGGACGGTGCCGAGGAAGGGGCTGCAGGCTGGCGATGGTAGTCCGTTGCGGCATCTGCGTCAGGCTGTGTCTGCGGCTGGACCCGCTGTCAGCCTTGGGGGCGTTGGCGTCCCCCCATTCCCACGGCCATTGGGTTAGCAAGTGCTGCCAGTCTGCTGTTGGCGTGGTGGCTGGCCCGGCAGGCTGGGGCGTGTTTTGCGCCATGGCAGGCAGCGCCAGCCCGCTGTGCAATTGCAGGCACTCACCTGTCACTGGGTGCGGCAAGCTCAGCTGCCAGGCGTGCAGCCACAGCCGCTGGTGCCCCAAGCGCTCGGCCCACCAGCGGTTCAGAGGGCCTTTACCGTGCGTGGCGTCGCCGATGATGGGGTGCGCCAGGTGCTTGAGGTGGCGCCGTATCTGGTGGCGGCGGCCTGTGGTGGGCACGGCCTCGACCAGCGCGGCGCGGGTGGTGGCAAAGCGCGGGTCGCTGGCTTCGGGCAGGGTCAGTCGGGCCAGGGTGCGAAAGCGGGTGTGGGCGTCCTGCACGGGGGCATCTGGCGGGGCGTCGTCGGGGCGCAGGGGGTGGTCTACCTCGGCCTCGGCGGGGGCCCAGCCGCGCACCATGGCCAGGTAGCGCTTGTGGGTGGCGTGCTGCTCAAACGCCTGCGACAGCGCCCGCGCCGCATCGCTGTGCAGCGCCATCACCAGCACGCCGCAGGTGCCTTTGTCCAGCCGGTGCACCGGAAACACATGCTGCCCCAGTTGGTCGCGCAGGGTTTGCATCACAAAGCGCGTCTCACCGGCATCCAGCCCCGTGCGGTGCACCAGCCAGCCCGCAGGTTTGTAGACGGCGACCATGTGCTCGTCTTGCCAGAGGATGTGCAGTGGGGTGTGCATGGAAGTTGAAAAGGCGAAGAGCGTTGCGGGCGGGGTGTCAGGGAAGGCGCGGATTGTGCCGCACGCGGCGGTCTCTACACTGGCCTGATCACCTCGCAGAAAGGATGCCCAGGTATGTCCGCAGGAGATTGGAAAGACATGTATGCCGCCGCTGTGGCGGGCGATCTGGCATTGGTGCGCCACCACATCAGTGCGGGGGTGAACCCCAACTACCAGCACCCCGAGATTTTGTGCACACCTCTGGTGGCCAGCCTCGTCCATGGCCACCGCGAGATCGCGCACTACCTGCTGGCGCACGGCGCTGACCCGGAACTGCGCTCGGATTTTGACGACATGACCCCGCTGGAGGCGGCACGCCGCTACCAGCGCGGCGAGTTCGTTGCGCTGCTGCAAGCACGCGGTGCGAGGGAAGATCGCAAGCCCTTTTGGTGGCGCTGGTTGCCGGTGTAGTGCCTTGCCCTTGGCACGCACTGAAGCGCTGGCCCTGCCGCGCACAGCCTGCCTAAGGCGAAAACCAGGCAACGTGCAGGCGACAATCGCAGGCTCATGACGAAAAAAACCATTCTTCCCCTGCAACTGCTGGTTGCCCCCAGCCAAGACGACCCTTCTCCGCTGGTGCTGTACCACGGCCGCCGCTGCCCTGACGGCTTTGGCGCCGCGCTGGCCGCGTGGCTTTACTACGGTGACCGGGCCGAATATGTGGGGCTGGACCACGGCGACGTGCAGACCGTGGCCGACCTGCCTGCGCTGGCGGGGCGTGCGGTGTACGTCCTCGACTTCTCTTTCTCTGCCGAGATCCTCACCGCCATCGACGCGCAGGCGGCCAAGCTGGTGATGCTGGACCACCACAAGAGCGCGGCGGAAAAGCTCACCGGCTTTGCCTGCCGCTGTGGTGTGGTGCATTTCGACATGAGCAAGTCGGGCGCCCGCCTAGCCTGGGAGTTCTTTCACCCCGAGCAGCCCGTGCCCGCGCTTCTGCAGTACGTGGAAGACCGCGACATCTGGAAGTGGGAGTTTCCGCAAAGCGCGGCCTTCCTCTCGGCGCTCGATATGGAGGTGCAGGACTTCGCCCGCTGGAAGGAGATCGCCCACTTCACACCCGAGCAGCTGGACGCCTTCATGGCCCGTGGCGGCGCCATGGACGAGAAGTACCGCAAGATGGCCCACGACATTGCCGAGGGCGCGCAGCCCTTGATCTTCAACGGCATCACTGGGCTGATGGTGAATGCACCGGGCATGTTCCACAGCCTGGTGGGCGACCTCCTCTCGGCCAAGACGGGCACGTTTGCGCTGATGTGGAGTGCCAGCAACAAGGGCGTGAAGGCGGGCTTGCGCGCCCAGCGCAACTTCGACTGCATCGCCCTGGCCGAAAGCATGGGCGGCGGCGGCCACGCGCAGGCCTGCGGCTTTCGCATGGGGGTGGAGCGCCTGCCTGAGTTGCTGACGGGCACCTTCAACGCTTGAGGCGGGCGTGGTTTTTCAATAAAAATAGGCTCTAGCGCTTTGGGAATAAGCGCTGGCAGCTATTGAATATGTAGCAAATCGGGTGGTGCGCCTGGGGCTTGTCACCCCCGCCCACTGCGGCCTAGACGAGCCGCAAATCCGTCCCCTTCGTTCCCGGAAACACCCGCGCCACGGCCGCCGCGTTGAGCCCGTACATGCGTGCAAACAGCCCGCCCAGCAGGCTGCGGTAGTCGTTGAGCACGGGGTAGTCGCGGTTTTGGAACAAGGTGGTGGCCGTGAGCGCTTGTTGCTCGCCCGCGATACGCCCGCCCTGCACACCACCGCCCAGCACCCAGAACACCGTGCCGTGGCCGTGGTCGGTGCCCCGGTTGCCGTTTTCGCGGAAGGTGCGGCCAAACTCGCTGACCACCACCACCACGGTGGAGTTCCAGGCCGCTCCCATCTCGTCGGCAAAGCCCGCCAGGCCCTGGCCCAACTCTTCCAGCCGGTTGGCTAGCGCCCCGGTGGCGGCGCCCTGCGCCACATGGGTGTCCCAGCCCCCCACGTCCACAAACCCGATCTGGTAGCGCGCCTGCATCAGCCGCGCCATGCGCCGGGCCGTGCCCTCAAAGCCCTTGGTGCTCAGTGCGTTGCGGCTGGCGGCTTCCATTTCGCCCTGCATGGTGCGGGCCACTTCGTCGCGCGTGGCAAAGCCCTCGGCCACGGTTGTGGCCAGTGCCGTGCCTTGGTACATGGACGCAATGAGCTGGGCCTGCCTTGCATCCACACCGCCCCGGCCAGCGCCCGCACTGAGCAAGGTGTTGGGCACATCGACTGCGCCGCGCAGCACCAGGGGCAGGGTGCTGGTGAAGGCCATGGGTTGCAGCGCAGCCGAGCTGGCCCCTGTGCGCGGGCTCAGCTCGGCCACCAACCGGTTCAGAAAGCCTGAGCGGTAGTCGCGCCGCCCACCCACGGGCTGGCCCAGTTCCATGCTGTCTTGCGTGTCGAAGTGGCTGCGCGAGAGATCGTCGGTGCCCGCAAAAGGCACCAACGCCAGCTGGCCCTGCTGGTACAGCGGCAGCATCGAGCCCGCCAGCGCCGGGTGCAGGCCCCAGTCGGGCGTAAGGGGCAGGGCGCCGCCTTCCTGCCCTGGGCGGGCGATGGCAATGTTGGGCCGCGACTCGTAGTAAAAGCTGCTGCCCGTGGGCACCAGCAGGCTGGCGCAGTCGTATCCACCACGCAAGAACACGAGCAGAAAGCGCACATCTTGTGCCTGTGGTGCGGCCAGCACGCCAGCGCTGCCAACGGCCAGTGTGCTGGCGCCCAGGGCTTGTAGAAGGTGTCTGCGAAGCATGGAGGGGTCCTTTCAATCGACCGGGCGCATGGCCGCGCCTGCAGTGCATGAGCTTGCGCGTCGCAGGCCAGGGCTGCGGTGCAAGGGCGTGAAGCGACTCAGGGGATGTGCCTCATCGTGTCCTCACCCGTACATGAACTCAGGCGACGCGAGGAACAGCAGGTTCCACTCGCGCGGGGATGTGGCTTGCTCCAGCGCCTGGCGCGTGGCGGCCGATCGGCTGGGCAGCATGGCCTGCACGTAGGCGCTTTGAGCCAAGGGTGGGGGCGTGCGGGCAGCAGCCGGTGGTGCAGAAGACGCCGCAGGCGCGCGCGACGGGGCCATGCCCATGTCCGGTGGTGCCGGGGCCGCCACGGCGGTGCCAGCACCTCCGGCGCCCCCAGCCCCAATGGCCCGAGCGATGTCAAAACGGCTGGCCATCTGCCCCGACCCGGACCACGCGGCAGCGTCCAGCGGATAGCCGTCGGGCGTGGCGCGGCCATACAGGGGCTCGGCCAGGCGCTGCAGCCAGCCCAGGGTGGGCTCCACGCTGGGCAGCACCGCGTCGCCGTGCGCCAGGCGCAGGCTGGCCAGCACGTAGTGCACCGGGTCGCGAAACCGCTGGCCCAGCGATGCGCGAAATTCTGCGGTGGCAAAGACTGTTTCCAGTACGGCGGCAATGTCGCCATCGGTGCGCTCGAAGGTGTGGGCCAGGGTCTGCAGCAGCGCGGGCGTGGGCTGGTCACCGACCATGAACAGCGCGATCTTGCGGGAGATGAACCGCGCCGTGGCCGGGGCGCGTGCCAAGCGGTCCAGCGCCTCGTCCACCTCGGCCATGCCTTCGGCTTTGAGGGGTTGGCCCAGCAGCGTCTTGGGGTCCCAGTCGTGGCGCTGGGGGTTGAACTCGAACAGGCCTTCGCGCACGTAATGCGGGCGCAGTGCGGGCTTCATGCGCGGCGGCTCATCGCCCAGTGGGCGCAGCGAGACACCCACCCCGGTGAGCACGCGCGCCAGCTCTTGCACGTCTTGTTGGCTGTAGCCGCCGCCCACGCCCAGGGTGTGCAGCTCCATCAGCTCGCGGGCGTAGTTCTCGTTGATGCGGCCTGCGGCGTTTTGCGCATTGTCCAGGTAGTGCAGCATGGCCGGGTGGCGCACGGTGGCGCCCAGCAGGTCGCGAAACCGCCCCAGCGCATGCGGGCGCACAGCGCGTTCTTCGTAGTCGCCCACCAGGGCGCGCAGGTTGCCCTTGCCCGCGAAGACGTTGAAATGGTTCATCCAGAACCAGGTCATCTTCTCGCGCAGCGGGGTGGGCGAGTACAGGGCGCGCAGCATGTGGCGGCTCGCGGCTTCTTGTTGCAGTGCGCGCATGTCCTGCTGCCAGGCATTCAAAGCCGCCTTGCGCTCGTCTTCGGTCGGCAGGGCTTTGGCCTCGCGCTGGCGGGCTTCCATGTCAAGCGCCAGGGCTTCGATAGGCGTGCGCGAGATCACCATGGCGTCGATCTGCGCCTGGGCCGCCGCAGGCAGTGCCGCAGTGGTGCCGGCGCGCAGTTGCCGGGCCAGGTAAGCACCGACGCCCATGGTGCCCACGGCGTGCGCGCCCATCGCCGTGCAACCCCAGGTGACGCGGTCCAGCAGTTGCGCCGTGGTGCGCTCATCGGCCGTTGTCCAGTCACCGGGGGCCGTGGTGTCGGCAGGCCGTGCCTTGGTGCGTGCGATGCGGGTGGGGCTGGGGTCGCCCGAAGCGGCCGATGCACCCGACGCCGCCATGCCCAACAACCCTGCCAGCAAGGTGCGGCGTGCGATGGAGGGTGGGGGTGTCAAGAAAGGGGTCATGGGGCAGCCTCACGCAGCAGATGTCTAGAACCTTTTTAAACGGCTCTTTGCCTATGCTGCCGCACGTTGCCCATGGCATGCAAGCCGCTGTGCACAGGCTTTACCTGCGCGACATAAATGCGCTTGAAGCGGTTGCACTTTGCTGCAGATGCGGGGGCTTTGCGCCCTGCGTGCCCCTGCTTGTTGAACGATCTGCCGTGGGTGCTCAGGGTTGTTTGCCTGTGGCCTCGGCCGCTTCTTCAAAGCGGTCCACCTTGCGCAGCTGCTTGAAGCCCAGCGTCCACCCGCCCACCACGCCCAGGGTGCACAGGCCGCCCAGCACCGCGGCGGGCACCACGCCCAGCCACGCGGCGCTGGTGCCTGCGCGGAACTCACCCAGCTCGTTGGACGAGCCGATGAACAGCATGTTGACCGCATTCACCCGGCCACGCATATGGTCGGGGGTGGAGAACTGCACCAGCGCGCCCCGGATGTACACGCTGACCATGTCGGCCGCCCCGGCCACCAGCAGTGCCGCAAACGACAGCCAGAACCAGGTCGACACCGCAAATATCAGGTTGGCCAGCCCGAACACGGCCACCGCGATAAACATGGTGCGGCCCACCTTGCTGTTGAAGGGGCGCATGCTCAGGTACAGCCCGGCGCCCACTTCGCCCACCGCCACAGCGCTGCGCAGCGCGCCCAGGCCCGCCGGGCCCACGTGCAGCACTTCGCTGGCGTAGATGGGCAGCAGCGCCACCACGCCTCCCAGCAGCACGGCAAACAGGTCCAGCGAGATGGTGCCCAGGATGATGGGGCGCGAGCGAATGAACCGGATGCCCGCGCCAAAGCGCTGCCACATGGTGCCCAGCGTGGGCCCCACGGGGCCTGCGTGGGCTGTGGCCACGCGCATCAGCAGCGCAGTGCCGATGGCAAAGCAGGCAAAGCACAGGGCAAAGGTCAGTTCACCGCCACCCAGGGCATACAGCACGCCCCCTAGCAGCGGGCCGCCAATGCTGGCAGAGCGCATGAGCATGCTGTTGGCCGCAATGGCCTGGGCCAGTTGCTCGCGCGGCACTACCTGGGGCAGCAGGCTTTGCAGCGCGGGCCCTGAAAACGCCCGCGAGCAGCCAAACAGCACCAACACGGCGTACACGCCCGCCACGCCACTGGCGCCGTGGCCCGACAGCCACCACAACCCGGCGCTGCACAAGGCCCCCACGGCCCAGCTGATGGCCAGGATGTTCTTGCGCGAGAAGCGGTCGATCAAATCGCCCGCAGGCAGCAGCAGGCACAGCATGGGCAGGAACTGCGCCAGCCCCACATAGGCCAGCGCCAGCGGGTTGCGCGTCAGGTCATACACCTGCCAGGCCACCACCACGGCTTGCACCTGGGTGGCAAACACCGCCATGAGGCGTGCGCTGATGAAAGACAGAAAACCGGGGTGGCGGTAGATGCTGGCCGGGGCAGCCGCTGGTGGGAGGGAGGTGGAAGACGTCACTTGAAGGAGCGGCACCGGCCGCGCATGAGATTGATTCGCATGCTAACGCTTTGTGGCGCAGCTTGCTTGGCCGCCGCCAGGGTCAGGGCGCACCGGACCCGCGCTGAAAAACGGCTGCGCAGAGCGTTGCACACATTTCCCAGAAGTTTTCGCACAAACGTCCGATAACCCATAGAACGCGAATCAAAGAGGGAGATGTCACCACCGCCAGAGCCAGCGGTGCGTGTGCCGTTGCAGGCCCCGGCTGGGGCCAGTGCTGTCTATTTGGAGACAACCTAAGAGAACTGCCATGGGGCTGAGCGTCAATACCAATGTGATGTCGCAGAGCGCGCAGCGCAGTCTGGGCCGTGTGCAGGGCGAGCTGGCCTTGTCCATACAGCGGCTTTCGTCGGGCCTGCGCATCAACAGCGCCAAGGACGATGCCGCCGGGCTGGCCATATCCGAGCGCTTTACCAGCCAGATCCGGGGGCTGAACCAGGCCGCGCGCAATTCCAACGATGCGTTGTCCCTTTTGCAAACGGCAGAGGGCGCGCTGTCTGGCGTCAGCGGCAATCTGCAGCGCATCCGCGAGCTGGCGGTTCAGGCGGCCAATGGCACCTACAGCGCCTCAGACAAGCAGGCCATACAGGCCGAGGTGGCGCAACTGGCCGCAGAGATCGACCGGTCTGCCCTGGCCACCCAGTTCAACGGCATGGCGGTGTTTGACCCCAGCCGGGCCAGTGCGGTGGGGGACGAGAATCAGCTGGCCGTGTTCGACGGCATGACCAGCGTGGGCAGCTGGCTGGAGAGCAGCGAGCAGTTGATTTCCAGCCTGTACGGCATCCAGGCCGATGGGGCGGCGCTGGAGATTCGCTACACCGGCTTTACCGACAACGCCGGTGGCGTCGCCGCCTACGTGCAGGCCACGGGCTTTGATGGGCAAGGCCGTGGCAACAATCTTGTTTTGCAGGTGGATATGGCAGATTTTGTGCCGCCCAACCTGCCCAACGGCGGCTCTGCCCCGTACTACAACGACCGCATCATTGCCCACGAAATGGTGCACGCCGTGATGGCGCGCGCCACCAACTGGCAGGACTTGACGGGCAACCACCTGTGGTTTGTGGAGGGCACGGCCGAATTCATCCAGGGGGCGGAGGAGCGTGTCAAAGCCGACGTGGCCAGCTCCAGTGCCGCCACAGTGGCTGCGGCCATCAATGGGCCGTCCAACACCAGCGCTTTTTACTCGGCCAGCTACTCGGCGGCGCGCTACCTGCACAGCCGAATCAAGGCGGCAGGGGGCGAGGGCATCAAGGACGTGCTCACCTACCTGAACAGCAACCCCGGCTCAACGCTCGACCAGGCACTGGCCAACGCGTCCAGCGGGCAGTTTGCCAGCGCGGCCGATTTCAAAACCCAGTTTGCGGCGGCGGGTGCTGCGTTCATCGGCGCGTTTGACTTGAACAACGCAGACACCGGTGCCATCGGGGGGCTGGATGTGGACGGAGGGGATGTGAAGACCGCCACCAGCACGGTGCCCAACAGCGGCAGCAAATCGGGCACCAATGTGCTGGATGGGTTCACGGAGTCGTTTGAGGCGATTGCCACCTCGGGCGGCTCCACAACGACCAAAGTGTTCCAGGTAGGGGCCAATGCCAACCAGACGCTGGAGACGCGGGTGGGTGCAGTCAACCTCAGTGCGCTGGGCTTGCGCAGCACGCTGGATGTGACGATCTCGCCAGCCCAGGCCATCGTGGCGGTGGACCGGGCGCTGGACTACGTCAACAGCCAGCGCGCAGTGATTGGTGCCCAGTCTTCGCGGCTGGAGACCACGATGTCTACGCTGCAAAACACCAGCCAGAACCTGTCGGCCAGCCGCGCGCGCATTGTGGATGCCGACTTTGCGGTCGAGGCTGCAGCCCTGGCGCGCCAGCAGATCCTGCAGCAGGCGGGCACTGCCATGGTGGCGCAGGCCAACCAGGTGCCCCAGGGCGTGCTGGCGTTGCTGCGCTGAGGGCGGCACGGCAGGTCTGCAGGTCTGGGTTAGCGCGGGTGCTGCCGATGCCGGTACGTCCACGGCGCTTGGGGCCGCTTTTGCGACCACAGCCCCACGTTCCGGGCCTGGGCCCGTTTCTGCAGCGGCTCCAGCTGTGGGTGTTGCTTGGCATAAGGCGTGTACACCCAGGCCAGGCCAGCGCTCACCTGGGCCGTTGCAACGTCTTGTCCGTTGCAACGCACATTGGCCACTGTGCGGCCATAGTCGTCCTTTTGCAGGGGCCGCAGCGTGGCTTGCTGCTTGAAGCACAGGCGTGCCAGGTTTTGCTTGGAGCGCAAGCCATAGGCCTGCTTGCTCTCTGGCGCATCGATGGCGGCAATGCGTACTTTGATCGGGCGGTAGGCCCCGGCTTGGCCGCAGCGGGCGGTGAGGGTGTCGCCATCGCTGATGGCGATGACAAGGCAGAGCAGGGTCGTTACGGGCACAAAAATCCAAGTCTGTGGTGGCGTGCGGCAGCGGCGGCCCACATGCCAGCGCCTGCACCACCTGTTCAATTTAAAGGGCAAAGGGGCGCCACTATACGGGCTTCTTTCGTGGTGCCGCCCGTGCGCGCGAGGCCATTGTTAACGCTGCTTGCCGTTGTGTTTCTGGATGTTTTTTTGCGGCGTTTTTCGGGGTAAACGGCCCACTTCGCCACTAAGATGCCACCGCTTGCCTGGGCCCCTGACGGGCCTTGGGCGGGCTTTTTTGCGCAGGCACAAGGCGCCCCGCTGGCGAATGGGTATACCCGCGACAGCAGGAGTGACACCAGAGGCGATGGCCCGATCCATCCCGATGGATGCGTTCAGCGCCCCGGGCTGCCTCCAACCAATCACAGGAAACCGATCCGACTATGTTCAATTACCTCCAATGGGGTCGCCGTTGCTCGGCCGGGGCTTTGTGGGCCCTGGCGGTTTGGGGTGTGGGGGCAGGCGCCCAGACCACGCCGCCCAAGGCCGCAGCCGCTGCAGCGGGGGCCGCCGCTGGCGTGCCCGTGGTCTCGCAACTGTGGCATGTAGACTATGACGTGGCGGCCGATGGCAAGTCTTCGGTGGCCTACGCCACGCAGCACCAGGTGGCCCACGCCAGCGCGTTGGAGCGCATGAAATCGTTCTCCTTCTCCTACAGCGCAGGCATCCAGACCGCGCAAATCCTGGAGGCCTACACCCTCAAGGCCGACGGCCGCCGCATACCGGTGCCACCCACCAATTACCAGACTGTGGTGAGCGATGGCCGCGATGGCGCCAAGCCCCTGTTCTCTGACCGCACCCGCATCTCCGTGGTGTTCCCGGACCTGGCCGTGGGCGATTCGGTGGGCATGCGCTACCGCATTGATGACAAAGAGCCCATCTTTCCGGGCGCCTTCTCGGTGGTGCAGGGCTTCTCGCCGTATGGTGTGCACGAAGACAGCCGCGTCACCATCCGCGCGCCCAAGGGCCTGAACCTGCGCTTTGAAGCCCACGGCCTGCAAGAGCAGCCCCCGGTGCAAGACGGCGACGCCACCGTGCGCCAGTGGCGCTACCAGAACACCACCCCCAAGGCCTGGGACGAGGCCGATGCCGGCATCTGGCGGCTGGACGAATCGCCCGTGCTGCTGGCGAGCACGTTTGCCGACTACGAAAGCATTGCCCGCGCCTATGGCGAGCGCGCCTTGCCCAAGGCCCGGCCCACACCGCGCATCGAGTCGCTGGCCCAGTCCATCGTGGGCGCGCAGACCGACCCGCGCGAACGCGCACGGCTACTGTACGAATGGGTGTCCACGCAAATCACCTACGGCGGCAATTGCATTGGCGTGGGGGCCGTGGTGCCGCGCGATGTGGACGTTGTGCTCGACAACAAAATGGGCGATTGCAAAGACCACGCCACGCTGCTGCAGGCGCTGCTGACCGCGGTGGGCGTGCGCAGCGAGCAGGTGCTGGTCAATGCGGGCGAGCTGTATGACCTGCCCACCACGCCGGTGGTTTCCACCGTCAACCACGTCATCAACTACCTGCCCGATTTCAAGATGTACCTGGACGCCACCGCCAAGCAGGTGCCCTTTGGCTACCTGCCCGGCAGCGCCTACGCCAAGCCGGTGATCCATGTGGGCGCGGACAAGGCGCTGGCCAGCATCCCGCCCGGCAGTGCCGACCTGACGGAGCAGCGTGCGCATACCAGCATCCAGATCGCGGCTGATGGCAGCGCCAAGGGCAGCCTGCAGGCCTCCTTCAAGGGGCTGGCTGCCGCCCAGATGCGCAGCTACATGGCCGATTTGCAGGGCGACGGCGAGCGCGACTTTGTGCGCAACATGCTGGCCAGCGGGGGCTTCAAGGGCCAGGGCGTGCTGGACCGGGGCGACCTGGCACCTGCCAAGGAGCTGTCGGACAGCTACAGCTTTTCGATCACCTTCGAGATCGCCAAGTACCTGCAGGCAGGCAAGCGCGGCGCCTTTGTGCTGGCCCCGGTGCTGAACCTGCCCATGGGCATTGCGCGCCTGGCCGAGGCCGAAGAAAAGCACCTGCCGCGCAGGCGCACGGGCTGCTACGGATACCACAGCTACGAAACCTATGACGTGGAATTGGGCGCGGGCGTGGCCTTCAACCGCGTGCCGCCCAATCTGCAAACCCGCAACCAGGCACTGAACTACAGCGCCACCTACCAGCGCACCGCCAATGGCTACAAGGTCAGCCGTGAGGTGCACGACACCACGCCGCAGGGCCTGTGCACGCCAGAGTACGCCGCGCAGTGGAACAACGAGGTCAAGCCCATCGCGCAAAACCTGCAAAGCCAGATTTTTTACCAGCGTGGCGAGCCGGCCAAAGAGCAGGCCAAGGGCGCCCAAAAGGGCCAGGTCAAAGGCCAGGCCAGGGGCGCTGCCAAGGGGCCAGCCAAAGCCCCGGGCAAGGTGCAACCCAAAAAGCGATGAGATGGGTTGAAGGTATTTAGGATTTTTGGCTGCTAAGGCTTATGGATAAAGCGCTGGCAGCTATTGAAGTGATAGCATTGATGGGCTGCCAGCCCGTGGCGTAGCCAAGGCGGTGTGAACGGTTGCTGCGCAAAGAAGGGGAACTCCCGCCTCCCCAGGGGGCTCTGCCCTGGTGGGTTTCTTTGCTGTGCGGCTGGGGGCTTTTGGTGCGACGGCCCTGGGCTTCATGGGGCCGCCCCAAAAACAGGCTACCCTTTCACACTGGTGGGTCACACAAGCCATCGGCAGGGCGCGGCACACGGCACATGCCCAGTTTGGAGAAAACGGTTTTGAAGCATCTTTTACGCGCACACGTTGGCGGCGCCTTGTCGGCTTTGGTGGGGCGACTGACGCCCTGGGCCGCCCTTGGTGCGGCAGCCCTGTTGGCAGGCTGCGCTGCCACCGGCCCTGCGCCCAAGTTCTATGGCCCGCAGGAGAAGTTCGGCTCGGTCGCCACCTATTCACGCCTGTTTGATGCCACGCCTGCGCAGACTTGCGAAGCCTCGCGCCGCGCCTTGCTCAGCCAGGGCTACCTCATCAACACCACCACGGCCGAGATGGTGGAGGGCAAAAAGAGCTTCCAGCCCAGTGCAGAGACCCACTTGCAAATGGTCATCCGGGTGGTGTGCGTGCCCGACTCTCCCAGCGGAAAGGTCAGCCTGGGCTTTGTGACGGCCCTGCAAGACAGCTACACCCTGCGCAAAACCAATAACTCGGCCAGCCTGGGGGTGGGGGCGCTGGGGTCGGTGTCCTTGCCCATTGCGGCCAGCAGCGACTCGCTGGTCAAGGTGGGCAGCGAGACCATTGCGGCCGACAGCTTCTACGACAGCTTTTTTGACCTGATCAAGCGCTACCTAGTGGCCGATGATGTGCCCGCTGAGGTTTCGGCAGGCAGTTAAAACGGATATTCGACCCCTCCCCAGGGGCTCAACCCTGAACCCAGGCCAGGCGCGTTCACCGCCCTGGCCTTTACTTTTGGCGCCGATTGCGGGACGATTTGGTTTTCTGCACTGCAACAGGAGACAGCCATGGATTCCGTTCAGCCCCGCATCGACCCCGTGAGCCGCTACGGCGCAGTGAACCCCACGGACGGGGTGCAGCCTGCGGGCCGTGCCACGGTGGGCAACCGCAACGCATCGCAGGCGGCAGATACCCCTGCCACCCCGGCCAGCGCAACCACCGTGACCCTGAGCCGCCGCGCGCAAGAGCTGGCGGCACAGGAAACCCAGGAAGAAGCCCGCGAAAGCACCCAGCAGGTCAGTGACGCGGCGCAAGCCCGCCAGGACACTGCCGATGCAGCGGCTACCGCTGCGGCCCAGCAGGCCACCGCAAACAGCGCCAGTAACACCAACAGCACCAGCCCGCGCGATGCCCAAGTGCGCCGCGCCTATCAAGCCAGCGAGGGTGCGGCCTCTGTGGCCTGACCCATCCTCCCCGGCCCCCACCGCACGCCACCCGCGCGCTAGGAGTTCACCATGGTCACCGCCGTCAGCAGCGCCGCCGCAGCGCCCAGCAGCTCGTATGCCGTGCAGACCGCCCGGCGTGAAGCCCTGCAGGCTGAGCAAACGGCGCAGAACTTGCAAACCCAGGCCGAGGCCGCCCAGCGCAGCGCCGACCAAGAGCAGGCCCGGGCCGATGATTTGAGCGGCCAGTCGGCCGATGCGAGCCAGCGGTCGGTCAGTGCACGGCGCAATCTGGCGGCGGCGAATGACCCAGCCTCTCGCACGGCCAGCCAAACTCAGGCCCAGGCCGTGGCGCCTGCGGCACCTCCTGAAAATACCCGCTTGCTCAGTGCTTCCGGCCGCGTGGCCGGTGGCGTCAGTGCTGGGATGTTTGTGAACGTGTACGCCTGAACGGGTTGCTACGGTCTTGCTGTGATGGATCCGGCACGGACCTTCTTGATGCGTTCACGCTGAGCCTTTCGACGGGCTCAGGACAGGCTTGTCGAAGCGCTGCGCAAGGTTTCGACAAGCTCAACCCGAACGGATATTTCAAGTTCGAAGAAGCTCGCTCGATAGCACTACAACACGCCCAAGGTCTTGTGGGGCCGTGGTCATTTCCGCCCCGGGGCCGTGCCCCTCACTCCAATCACTGCACCGCCACCTGTTTCCATGCCCCCGGCGCCAGCCCTTCCAGCGTGTAGGGGCCCACGGCGGCGCGCACCAGCCGCAGCGTGGGGTACCCCACGGCGGCGGTCATGCGCCGCACCTGGCGGTTGCGGCCTTCGCGTATCACCAGCTCCAGCCAAGCCGTCGGGATTGACTTGCGCTCGCGGATGGGCGGCACCCGGGGTGCCAGAGCGGGTGCGGGGTCCAGCAAGCGGGCCTGGGCGGGCAGGGTAGGGCCGTCGTTGAGTTGTACGCCCTGGCGCAGTGCGGCAAGGGCGGCCTCATCGGGCACGCCCTCCACCTGCACCCAATAGGTCTTGGCCATCTTGAAGCGCGGGTCGGCAATGTGGGCCTGCAGCTTGCCATCGTTGGTCAGCAGCAAAAGCCCTTCGCTGTCGGCGTCCAGCCGACCGGCCACATACACGCCGGGCAGGTCGATGTAGTCCTTGAGGCCCTGCCACTGCCCCTCGGGGGTGAACTGGCTGAGCACGCCGTAGGGCTTGTTAAAGCAGATGAGCTGCACCGCCTCGGGGGCGATGCGCTCGGTCACAGGCCTGCGCGCGGGCGCTGGGGATGGGCGTGTGGCTTTGGCCGGGCCTGTGCGCGGGGCGGCGGCAGGGCGCGAGAGTGTGGGGCGGCGTGGGGGCTGCGTCATGCCTGTGCAAACGTGAACGGGTGGAGGGGGCAGATGGGGACGGTGGGGCAGAGCTTGCAGGGCCGTGCGGTCATCGGGTGGGGCAGTGCAGGCCCCGGTCAAAGCCCTCAGTCCTCGTCTTTGCCCACCACGGCCCTCACGCCTGCAGCGCCTATGTCCACCGTGGTGCCCACCACGGTAGCTCCCACCTTCACGGTGGTGCTGACCACCGTCACGGCCGCGTCGGCCACGGCCACCACCGCACAGCCAGAACACAGCAGGGATACGGTGCACACAGCCGCCCACAGCATGGCGCCGGGCCGTGGGTGGGGCTTGGCGTGGCAGGCTGCGGCAGAAGTCTGGAGGGTTGAGCGAAGGCTGGGCATGGTGATGGCGGGTGAAAAGGCGAGAGCGATGGGGCGACGCGGGCTGTGGGCCGCTGCCGCATTGTCATTCAATGAACAGGGCCGGGTCCACCATGGTGCGGTTGAGCATCACGCCCCAGTGCAGATGCGGCCCGGTCACGCGGCCGGTGGCGCCCACCTTGCAAAAGGCTTCCCCCGTCTGGACGGTGTCGCCCACGCGGACCTGAATGCTGCTCAGGTGGCAGTACATGGTGAGCAGGCCGTGGCCGTGGTCCAGCCACACGGTGCCGCCATTGAAGAAGTAGTCGCCCGTGTCAATGACGGTGCCAGGCAGCGGCGCCACGATGGGGGTGCCCGTGGGGGCGGCAATGTCCATGCCGCTGTGCGGGTTGCGCGACTGCCCGTTGAACACCCGCCGCAGCCCGAACGAGCTGGAGCGGCGCCCCGGCACGGGCTGCTGCATGCGCAGCGATGGCAGGGCACCGCCTGCGGGCTCGCTCCAGGTGGCCATCACGCGGGCCTGGTGGTCGCGCTCGCGCTCGTAGCGGGCTTGGTCTTCGGGCGACAAATCCACGGTGCGGGGAGACACCTTGAGTTGCTGCTCTGCATAGCGTTTGGGCGCCACGGTGTAGGGCAACTGCCGGGCCTGCGCCAGTTGGGCATCCGCGCCGCTGGCCAGCAGCGTGGCGTGTGCGCTGCCCACGGCGGCGGCCAATGGGATGCCCAGCACCGCCGTCCACTCGATGGCATCGCCCACCACCAGCACAGGCACGTCGGCATCACCTTGGTGCACCTGCACCCGGGGCCGCTGCGGCGCGGGGCCCAGCGACAGGCGCGCCACGCCGCCCGGCACCTGCAGCGCGTGCGGCCACACCACGGGCGCGGCGGGCTGCGGCTTGGCCGCCCAACTGGCGCCCGGCAAAGACAAAAGACCCAGGGTGGTGAGCAGCGTGCGGCGGTGGGGTTGGTGCATGGAGTGCGAAGCGGTGAGGGTGCGGGAGAGCAGCGGCAGATTCAAAGAAAAATAGCTGCCAGGGCTCATTTTATAAGCGCTGGCAGCTATCAATTTTGATGCGGTGAGTTGGCGTGGGGCCGTGCGAATCACGGTACGCCGCGCACCGCCAGCCCCGTCACAAGAACATCAGTGGGTGACAAACTCGTAGGTCACCGATTCGCTGTCCACCATGTCCAGCACGTCGTTGAGCACGTCGTCATCGTCGGTGCTGCTCCAGGTTTCTTCGGGGTTGGTGGCAAACAGGGGCTCAATGGCAACGTCCATGAAGGTGCCGTTGGGCAGCTTGAGCACAGGGGTGCCTTCCGAGGTGCCCACCAGCTCCCAGTCGTCGGGCACGGACATTTCAAGCTGGATGGTGACGTTGAGTTTTTTCATGGTGCATTCCTGAGGGTAAGGCGGCGAGGGTAACCGAATTTTGAATAGAAAGTGCTGCCAGCGCTCAAGGAATAAGCGCTGGCAGCTATAAAAAGAGGAGCTAGCTGGCCCGGGCTGCTTTGGGTGGGCGGGCTGCCTTGCCTTCGGTGCAGGCCGTTCTAGCCCGGAATGTTGGCCTCAACCAGCTGCGCCAGCAACTGCAGCGACTCTTGCCAGCCCAGGTAGCAGGCTTCGGTAGGAATCATGGCCGGAATGCCTTCTTGCACCGCCACCAGCTCGGTGCCCACCGATACGGCTTTGAATGTGACGGTGGTGCGCATTTCGCCCGGCAGGTGGGTGTCGTCAAAGCGGTCGGTGTTGACGATGCGCTCACCCGGCACCAGTTCCAGATAGCGTCCTCCAAACGCGTGGGTGTGGCCCGTGGCCAGGTTGGTGAACTGCATGCGGTACACGCCGCCCACGCGGGCGTCCATCTCCAGCACCCGGCCCGTAAAGCCGTGGGGAGGCAGCCACTTGGCCATGGCGTCGGGGTCCAGAAAGGCGCGGTACACCCGCTCTGGCGGGGCGCGCAACATGCGGTGCAGGGTGACGGTGCCGGTGGCTTCAGCGGCGGGTGCGTTGCTCTGGCTCATGTTGGGCCTTGGGTGGGGGAAGTGCTGGGGCGCCCATCATCCCCCAGCCCTGTGGCGCTGTAAACGCCTGCGCTTGCGGCTTTACAGGGTGTTTCCGATGGGCTGGGCTGGCCGCTCAGCCATCGGGTCAATGCACTCAGGCCAGTGCCTGCACGCGCACCGCGTAGCTGGCGCTGCCCTGGGCCCACTGCACCAGGCGGTCGATGTTGGGGTGCTTGCCAGGGTGGGCGTGGGCATCGGCGGTGTGCTCGGCATACCACTCCAGGCCCAGGCTGGCTGCGGCGGGTGTGATGTGGCCGCCGTACAGCGCGGCCAGCGCGGCATACAGCGCCAGTGAACCGGCTTGGCCGGGCTTGTTCTCTAGGGTGGCGAGTACAGCGCCGTCAGCGCCCAGCACTTGCAAGGAGGTGAGGTGGGCGGCAGAGGGCAGTTGCTTGAGGCGGTCAGCGAAGTTCATGGGTTCCATTTCCAAACAAATAAGACTTACGCAACATCGGAGTGCAACAAGCGGCTCACCCAGAGGTTATCCCTTGCCATGAACCCACTTGGGACCGTTCACGCTGAGCTTGTCGAAGCGCTGCGCAAGGCTTCTACAAGCTCAGCCCGAACGGATGTTTCAGGTGCAAAGATGCCTGCTCAATACGCCCTGTTGTGCGTAAGTCGTGACAAAAAAGGGCTGGTGCATTGCTGCACCAGCCCAGTGGGTCCATCGGCATGCCTTATCAAAGGCAGGCCAAAGCGCAGGGGCGTGAAGTTAACCCAATTTCGCGCCCTGCGTCGCATCCATCAAGGATGCACGCTCACTTCTTCACATCAAACCGGTCCAGGTTCATCACCTTGGTCCATGCGGCCACAAAGTCGCGCACAAACTTCGCTTGCGCATCGGCCTGGCCGTACACCTCTGCAATGGCACGCAGTTGCGAGTTGGAGCCAAACACGAGGTCCACCCGCGTGCCTGTCCACTTCACGGCGCCGGTCTTGCGGTCGCGGGCTTCAAACACATCGTTGGCGGACGATGTGGGGGCCCAGGTGGCGCCCATGTCCAGCAGGTTCACAAAGAAGTCGTTGGTGAGCTGCCCGGCGCGTTGGGTGAGCACGCCATGCTGTGCACCCCCCACGTTGGCACCCAGCACCCGCAGGCCACCCACCAGCACCGTCAACTCGGGCGCGCTCAGGGTCAGCAGTTGCGCCTTGTCGATCAGCAAGGCCTCGGCGGGCACGCTGAAAGTTTTCTTCTGGTAGTTGCGGAACCCATCGGCCACGGGCTCCAGCGCGGCGAACGATTCCACATCGGTTTGCGCCTGGGTGGCATCGGTACGGCCAGGGGTGAAGGGCACTTGCACGGCCTGACCTGCGGCCTGGGCTGCGGCTTCCACCCCAGCGTTGCCAGCCAGCACGATCAGGTCGGCCAGCGACACCTTTTTGCCACCACTTTGCGCCGAGTTGAACGCGGTCTGAACGCCTTCGAGCACGCCCAGCACCTTGGACAACTGCGCGGGCTGGTTGGCTTCCCAGTCTTTCTGCGGGGCCAGGCGGATGCGTGCACCGTTGGCACCGCCGCGCTTGTCCGACCCGCGGAAGGTCGATGCCGAAGCCCAGGCGGTGGACACCAGCTCCGCCACCGACAGGCCCGACGCCAGCACCTTGGCCTTGAGTGCCGCCGCGTCCGTTGCGTCGATCAGTGCATGGTCCACGGCAGGCACGGGGTCTTGCCAGATGAGGTTTTCGGCGGGCACTTCAGGGCCCTTGTACAGGGCCTTGGGGCCCATGTCGCGGTGCGTCAACTTGAACCAGGCGCGGGCAAACGCGTCGGCAAATTCGGCGGGGTTCTGGTGAAAGCGGCGGGCAATCTTCTCGTAGGCCGGGTCCATACGCAGCGACAGGTCCGCCGTAGTCATCATCGGCGCGTGCTTTTGGCTGGGGTCGTGCGCATCGGGGATCATGTGCTCAGGCTTCACATCCTTGGCCACCCACTGGTGCGCGCCCGATGGGCTCTTGGTCAGCTCCCACTCGTAGCCAAACAGCATGTCGAAGTAGCCGTTGTCCCAGGTCGTGGGGTTGGGCTTCCAGGCGCCTTCGATGCCGCTGGTCGTGGTGTGCACGCCTTTGCCCGTGCCCAATTTGTTGATCCAACCCAGGCCTTGCACTTCAATGGCGGCGGCTTCGGGCTCGGGGCCCACCAGGGTGGGGTCGCCTGCGCCGTGGGCTTTGCCAAAGGTGTGGCCGCCGGCCACCAGGGCCACGGTTTCTTCATCGTTCATGGCCATGCGGGCAAAGGTTTCGCGCACATCGCGGCCGCTGGCCACGGGGTCGGGCTTGCCGTCCGGGCCTTCGGGGTTCACGTAGATCAGGCCCATTTGCACGGCGGCCAGGGGGTTCTCCAGGTCGCGCTCGCCGCTGTAGCGGCTGTTGGCCTTGTCACTGGTGGCCAGCCACTGGGCTTCGGCGCCCCAGTAGATGTCTTCTTCGGGCTGCCAGATGTCGGCACGGCCGCCGGCAAAGCCAAAGGTCTTGAAGCCCATGGATTCGAGCGCCACGTTGCCCGCCAAAATCATCAGGTCGGCCCACGAGATGGCGTTGCCGTACTTTTGCTTGATGGGCCACAGCAGGCGGCGGGCCTTGTCCAGGTTGCCGTTGTCGGGCCAGCTGTTCAGCGGTGCAAAGCGCTGGTTGCCCGTGCCCGCGCCGCCGCGGCCGTCGCCCGTACGGTAGGTGCCTGCGCTGTGCCAAGCCATGCGGATGAACAGGCCGCCGTAGTGGCCCCAGTCGGCAGGCCACCAGTCTTGCGAATCGGTCATCAACGCTGTCAGGTCGGCCTTGAGGGCGGCGTAGTCCAGCTTTTCAAAGGCGGCGGCGTAGTCAAAGTCTTCGCCCAGCGGGTTAGACGCCGGAGCATGCTGGTGCAGGATGCCCAGGTTCAGCTGGTTAGGCCACCAGTCGCGGTTGGACTGGCGGGCCACGGCGGTCTTGGCGCCTGCCTGCGCGTTGGCGGCACTGTGGAAAGGGCATTTCGATTCGTTGCTGCTCATGGGGCTCTCCTTGGTAATTGGCTGAAACAAGTGGGTTGAAGGATATTTCAATCAATTGTTCATATCCATTGATTAAAACTAATCGCTGGCATGCATTGGCGCTATGCACGCGCGGGTTTTGGCCAGATGCATCCGTGGTAACCCCGCATTGGCATCCATCGTGCTTTGGCTTACGGTGCTTTTGCTATCGCGTTTTCCCTCCACCCTCGTCCTCTCCGGAGCCTTTTTGAAATGACCCCTAAGAAATTCCTCGCCATCGCCGCTGCCGCCGTCATCACCTGCTTGTCTTTCACCCAGGCGGCGCAGGCAGGCCCCCGGCTCGACAAGATCATGGAGACCAAGACCATCCGCGTGGGCACGCCGGGCGACTACCGCCCCTTCGCCATCAAGACCGATGCTGGCTTTTCGGGCCACGACATCGACGTGATCGAAACCATGGCCAAAGAGCTGGGCGTGAAGATCGAATATGTGCAGACCTCCTGGCCCAACCTAACCAAAGACCTGCAGGCTGACAAGTTTGACGTGGCCGTGGGCGGCATCACCCGCAACGTCACCCGCATGCGCCTGTTTGACATGCTGCCCGGCTACGCCCCGTTTGGCAAAGTGGCTCTGGTGCGCAGCGCCGACAAGGCCAAGTACACCAGCGTGGATGCCCTGAACCAGCCCACTGTGCGCGTCATCAAGAACCCCGGCGGCACCAACGAAACCTTTGTGCTGGCCAACCTCAAAGCCGCGCAGGTCAGCACACACGACAAGAACGCCGAGATCCCCGCATTGATTGCCGACGGCAAGGGCGACGTGATGATCACCGAAACCTACGAAGCCCTGCACTACGCCAAGGCCGACCCGCGCCTGCATGCTGCGTTTGTGGACGCACCGCTGACGCCCAAGAACTACCTGGGCTTCATGGTGCCCACCGACGACGCCGACTACACCCGCGTGATGGGCTTTGTGTGGGGCTTGATCGAAAGCCGTGGCGCCATCCAGCAGGCCGCCACCAAGTGGCTGAAGTAACCTGCCCAGCGGGTGAGCTGCCGGCTTGATGGATCCACGCCATCCCCCGGCAAAATAAAGGCCCCGGCCACACGCCGCACACCCCTTCCGGCGTTGCAGCCGGGGCTTTTTTCATGACCGTACCGAGCACTGCGCCCACTACTGCACCCGCCACGGCATTCCCTCCCGCTTCGTATCCCATTGGCACCCCCGGCCAGCCCTGGGGCGCTGCCGAGCTGGCCCAGTGGCGCGAGCGCCAAGTGCGCCAGCGCAGCTATGCCGATGACGTGCTGGCCGCAGTCGATAGGCTGCGCACCCGCTTTGATGTGACGAGCTACGGCGAGGTGATCTATGGTGATGAGCGTTATGCGCTGCAGGCCATTCGCCCCCGCGCCTGGGCTCCTGGCCTGCCCATCGTGCTGGTCACCGGCGGTGTGCACGGCTACGAAACCAGTGGCGTGATGGGCGCGCTGCGGTTTGTGGACCAGCACGGCGAGCGCTATGCAGGCTGCGTGAACTGGCTGGTGGCCCCCTGCGTCAGCCCCTGGGGGTGGGAGCGCATCCAGCGCTGGAACCACGATGCCATCGACCCCAACCGCAGCTTTCGTCCCGGCAACACCGTGCAAGAGTCTGCCGCGCTCATGGCATTGGTGGCCCAAGTGGCCCCGCTGCATGGCCAGTTTGCGGCGCACATCGACCTGCACGAGACCACCGACACCGACGAATCCGAGTACCGCCCCGCAGTGGCCGCGCGCGACGGTAAGGCGTTTGAGTCCGGCAGCATCCCCGACGGCTTTTATTTGGTGGATGACACCGAAAACCCCCAACCCGCCTTCCAGCAGGCCGTGCTGCAAGCGGTGGCCCGCGTCACCCACATTGCCCTGCCTGACGAGCGCAACGAAATCATCGGCTCACCCATGACGGAGCCCGGCGTCATCCGCTACCAATTGACGGCCTGGGGCCTGTGCGCCAGCGTGACGGGCGCGCGCTACACCACCACCACCGAGGTCTACCCCGACAGCCCCCGCACCACGCCCGCTGCCTGCACCGCCGCGCAAGTGGCTGCGGTGTGTGCGGCGCTGGATTTTGTGCTGGCCAGTGGCCGCTGACCTGCGCATGGACGACGTTGCAAAGCACAAGCGCCAAGTGAGGGCAGCGCTGGCGGAGCGCGGCCTGGGCGCGTGGATGAATGACACCAAGTGGCGTGAGCTGTTGGGCGTTATTGATACGCTGCCTTTTCCTCCGCCGTATCAGCGCAAAGACGTGCTGCGCGCTGAACCAGAGCCCAGCACCTTTGATGCAGACGTTTGGTACATCGGCGACTGGGTGGAGGGGATTCACCCCTTGTATTCCATCGAATGGCTGCGCATCCGCCCCAGATACCTGGAGCCTGTCGGCCAGTTGCTACCGCCCACCGTGGCCGATTGCGAAGCTGCGCTGGAACAGGCACTGCAGTCGCTGGGCGTGCCCTACGAAAAGGCCGATGGTTCGATCTGGATCTATGGCTATCGGTAGTTGATATCTCCAGAAAATGCCTGACTAGCGACTTGCCTCAGATACCACTCCATCCGTTCGGGCTGAGCCCGTCGAAGCCAGGGCTAGCTGCGTGCAAGGCTTCGACAGGATCAGCCCGAACGGTTGGGGCCGAGAAGGCGTCTAAGGTAGGCCGAAAATCAGGCTAAATAGGCTGCTAGAGCTCATGGATAAAGCGCTAGAAGCTATAGAAAACATAGCAATCTGCGCCGCAATCAAGCCTTCCACGCCCCCTGGTGTGAAGCCGATGCCTCCTCAATCAGCGCAGGCCCGATGCACTCGATGGCGTGGCCTGAGGTGTTGAACACATCGCGGCACGACAGCTCGGCATCGCGCTGGTCCAGCCGCTCGCCGCGAAACACGCGCAACCGCTCGGCGTCAATGCCGTACACCACGCGGCTAATGGCCGACCAGAAGATGGCACCTGCGCACATCACACACGGCTCGCCCGACGAGTAGAGCGTGGCCTGGGCCAGCGTCTCGCGGCTGTGGCGCGGGCTGGCCAGGCGGATGGCCGATGTCTCGGCGTGCGCCGTGCAGTCGCCCGTCTCGCCATTGGCGTTCCAGGCCTCGGCCAGCACCGTGTCGTCGGGCGCCACAATCACCGCGCCAAAGGGCCGGTTGCCGCGTACGCGGGCCTGGTCGGCTAGCGCAATGGCGTGGCGCAGGTAGCGGCCATCGCGCTCGTGCAGCGGCACCTCAGCGGGCAGCGGGGGCTGTGCAGGCACTGCCGTCATGCCGCCACCTTGCGGTCTGTCGCAGCGGGCAAGAATGCGGGATTGAATACGCGCTCAGCCGCAGGCTTGCGCGCCAGGCCATACACGGCGGCAACTTCGTCCACCTGCTGCGCCAGCACGCTGGCCTGCACACCGCCCAGGCCCACGGTCTGCACCTCGGGCGCTGCCAGGTACTGGCGGGTGATGGCCCAGCGTTCGCGTTCCACATCCATGTTCAAGATGGGCTCACGCGCCTTGATGGCGGCCAGCGCGGCGTCGGGGTTTTGCAGTGTCTCGCGCAGTGCGCGGTTGCTGGCGCGCAAAAAGGCTTTGGCCAGCTCGGGCTTGTCTTGCAGCAGCTTGCCCGCCAGCACGGCGTTGCCATACAGCTGCAAGCCCGCCTTGCCATATTCCAGCACCGCCAAATCCTTGGGCGGCATGCGCGCAAACAGCGACACGGCCGAGTCGTGGAAGTACGTGGCCGCGTCCACATCGCCGCGCACCATCACGTTGTCGCGCGCGCTGAAATCGGTGGTCACCCACTCAAACAAATCGGGTGTGGTCTTTAGGCTGCGCGCCACCATGGGCCAGCTGCGGCGGGTGGATTCCACCGCAGCCGCCGCCACGCGCTTGCCTTTGAGCGAGGAAAAGTCGTTGGTCACGCCACGGTCCTTGCGGCCAATGATGACGAAGGGCGCGCGGTTGTAGTACTGGTACACAGCCTGCACCGGTGTGTCGGGGTTTTGCGCGTGGAACTCAGTGAGCGAGCTGATGTCGCCCAGCCCCAGGTCATACGCCCCGCTGGCCACACGGGTGATGGAGGCCACCGAGCCCGCGCCCACATCAATGCTCACGTCCAGGCCTTCGTCCTTGTAGTAGCCCTTGGCCTGCGCCAGAAAGAAGGGCGATGTCTGGCTCGTCACCCGAAAGTCGAGCGTGAACTTGAGCGGTGTGAGCGGCCCCTGGGCGTGCACCCACGGTGCAGCAAGGCTGAGGGAAGAAGCGACAGAGGTCGAGAGAAACAGGCGTCTTTGCATGGCGGTGCCCCATTGAACAAGTGCTGCAGACCACCGACCGCACTCGCTGTGGCGGGGCAGGGCGCGCGCCCCTGCACAAGGCAAACGGGCACCCGCACCAGCCTCCGACACATGCCAGACAGGTCGGCACGAAACTGAGCAATTTCCGGGCAACACAGGCGCGGGGCCTGTGTGCTGAACGCTTCTACTCAAGGGCATGCCAATGCATGAAGCGTGCCCGGAGCGCGACATGGCGGTGATGTTGCGATGGTGATTCAGGCTGCTCTTGCTGCAGCGCAAAAGGTGCGCGGTGTTTTTGTGGTGGCGGCTGCGCGGCCCGCTGGGCGCTTGCGTTGGCCTGAGCACACGGCGCTGCACCAGCTTGCGCACGCCGTTGTGGTGCAGCGCATCACCGAAGCGGGGCAGGGGGTGGTGCTGCGCACCCTTGCATGGCACTGATGCATTGTCTTTGCGGTGTCTTTGAGTGCGGTGAGTCGCTGGGAAGCCACCGCACTGCTGGCCCCTGAATTGCTTGGGTGAGGGCAAGAGTAGAAGCGTTCAGCGCTGCAGCCTCCGCCCACCAGGGTGCGGAGGCGGTAGGCGGGTCATTGCTCTTGAAGAGGGAAGCGGCCTGGCCCCGGCAGGGCCGTTGCCCCTGTCCACTTCAAGGGCGCTAGGAGCCTGTCGGACTTGGAGCGTCGAAAGCGAAAATTGGCCCCAGCGAGGACAGTTTTTGCCGGATTTGCAGCCCCATAGCCCAGCTATGGGGCAAAAAGACGGTGAAAAATGGACCGCTGAGGTCAATTTGTAGCCGACGATTTCCAAGTCCGACAGGCTCCTAGGCGCATGCATGGGCCAGTGAACGTGTCTGCTGTGCGCCGCACACAGATGGCAACGCTGGCCCGTGCAGGCCCAGCCCTTGTTGATTTTGTACTTTGGTACTTTGACAAGGAACACTGCCATGACCACCGCTACCGCTAACGCTACCGCTGAAACGACCCAGCCACACAGCCTCTCCCACACACCGTATTCCCCCTCCGTCGCGCCCGACGTGCTGGGCGAGCTGGCCAAAGAAGCCCGCATGGGCGACATGGGCCACGAGACCCACGCCCGCGAGGTGCGCTGCATTGACCTGAGCGACTTTGAACACCGCAAGCGCGAGATTGCCGACGAACTGTGGAGCGCGGCGGTAGACATCGGCTTCTTCCAGGTCAGCCACCACGGCATTGCGCTGCAAGACATCCGCGATGCCTTCACGCGGGCCGAGGCTTTGTTTGCATTGCCAGCCGCCACCAAGGCCCAGTGGCCCCTGTCCCGCAACGCGGGGTGGGAGCACAAGAGCCAGATCCGCCCCTCCACCCGCACGCCCGACCAAAAAGAGTCCTACCAAATCACCCGCCCCCGCATGCAGGGCCTGTGGCCCACCGATGCCGAGCTGCCCGGCTTTGAGCAAGCCAGCCTGGCCTTTGAGCGCCAGTGCTGGGAGGTCGCCATGCGCCTGCTGTCGTGCTTTGCGTACAAGCTGGGGTTTGACGAAGGCTTCTTCACCCGCGCCCACAATCCCGAGGTGCCCAGCTACCAAAGCACGCTGCGCATGCTGCATTACTTTGCGATGGACCCGGCACTCAAAGATGAACTGGGCCTGTGGCGTGCAGGCGCACACACCGACTTTGACTGCCTCACGCTGCTGTTTCAGCGCCCAGGGCAGGGCGGCCTGCAGGTGCTGCCCGGCAAAGAGATGGAAGGCCGCCAGTGGACGCCCGTGGAGCCCGCCGAAGGCGTCATTACCTGCAACATCGGCGACATGCTCACCCGCTGGAGCGACGACGCGCTGCCCAGCAACTTCCACCGCGTGCGCAACCCGCTGCCGCACGAATACCAGGGCGCCCGCTACAGCCTGGCCTTCTTCGCACAGGCCAACGAAGACGCCGTGATCGAAGGCCCTGGCAAAAAGTACCCACCCATCACCGGGGCGGAGTACCTGCGCCAGCGCATCAGCGCCAATTTTTCCAATCGGTATTGAGGCGGGCGGCAACGTCGGCTGCGACGTTATTGAGTCGGCATCTTTGAACTTGAAAAATCCGTTCGGGCTGAGCCTGTCGAAGCCCTGCGCGGCGCTTCGACTGCGCTCAGCCCGAACGGTTCAAGTTGATTCAAGCTGACTCAATAGCTGCAACGAGGCGCGGTCCAGGCCCCGCGCCGCATCACCCCCCGGCGGTGTAGCGCACCACCCGGTTGCGCCCGTCGCGCTTGGCGCGGTACAGCGCGGCGTCGGCGTTTTGCACCAGCGCGTCGGCATCCTGCCCATCGTCAGGCATGCAGGCCATGCCCACCGATATGGTGATGGGCGGATGCACATTGCCGCCGTCAGCCACAGGGGGCATCTTCATCACCGCATCGCACAGGGCCTGGGCGCGCTCCAGCGCCACCTGCGGCGTGGTGTTGGGCAGCACCACGGTGAACTCTTCGCCGCCATAGCGCGCTACCAGGTCGCTCGCGCGTACCGTGTCGGTCAGGGTCTGCGCCACGCTGCGCAGCACCCGGTCGCCCAACTCGTGGCCAAACTTGTCGTTGAACTGCTTGAAGTGGTCCACGTCAATCATCAGCACGGCCAGGGGCGTGTCGGGTTGGTCGGGGCTGCGCCGCTCGGCCCGCAGCACCTCGCGCGTCAGCGATTCGTCCAGAAAGCGGCGGTTGTACAAGCCGGTGAGCGCATCGCGGATGGACTGCTGGCGCAGCGACTCGCGCAGGCGCAGGTTGCCCAGCGACAGCGACACCTGCTCCAGCGCCGTCTGCCGCAGCTGCGCCAGCAGGGCCTCAGGCAGGCACACAGAGGCGCCATGCGGGTCTAGCACCAGCAGGCCCGTCAGGTCGCCATGCGAGGCCACCGGAAAGCACAGCGTGCCTTGCAGCGAAGGCTCGTCCCCCTGCTGCAGGTGCCGGCAGGTGCTGGCCTGGCCGTGATCGGGCTGGGCAAAGGGCTGGCCTTTGCGCAGTGCCCAGCATTCCTGCGGCTCAAAATATTCGGTAAAGGGCCGCTCGCCCCAGGCCACGCAGCGGCGCAGCTGGTTGCGCGATGCCGACATCAGGTACAGCGCGCCCGATGCCGCGTGCAGCAGCACTGGCAGCCGCTCTTGCAGCAGGGCCTGCGCTTCGGCCATGTCTGCGCAGGTCTGCAAAAAACGCCCCAGCTGCGACAGGCGCTGCATGTGTGCGTTGTGTTCGCTGGTGCGCTCTGCCAGCGCCAGCAGCTCGGCGTTGCGCGTGGTCAGGTCGGCCTCGTTGTCGGCCATGCGGCGCGCAAAGGCCACGCCACGCGCCACCACCAGCAGCAGCAACCCCACGCCGGTCAGCATGGCTAGCGCGGTGGTGATGTAGGCGCGCTTGATCGCTTGGTCGTGCGCCGCCTGCAGCTGGGCGATGCTTTCGTTTTGCAGCGCTGAAAAGCGCTGGGCGCTGGCACCCAGCTTCTCCATCAGCGCCAGGCCTTGGCCGTCGCGCACCCCTGCGACGGCCTGCTCGCTCTGGCCTGCCACGTGCATGCTCACGGCCTGCGCCAGTTCTTGCAATTTTTCATCCACCAGCGCCAGCATTTCATTGAGTTGGGCCTTGGCCTGGGGGTCGGTCACCATCTGCTCGAGCTGGCGGCGCGTGCCGCGCACTTCAGACACCGCCACATGGTAGGGGGCCAGATGGTCTGAGGTGCCCGCAATCAGGTAGCCGCGCTGGCCGATCTCTGCAATCAGCACCAGGCGTAACAGTGCGTCGGTGGTGTGCACCGAGCGATAGGCCGCGTCCAGCGTTTGCTGTGCCCGCACCAGGCCCAGCAAGCTGTGCACTGTGGCACCCCCACTCAGCAGCAGACCCGCAAACACTGCGGCCAGACTCCATCGTTGTGCGGTGGGCATTCTGTGGGTGTGGGGCATGGCGGCTGAAACTCCTGGGGAATGGGCCACGCCAATGGTGGGCGCGCCAGTTCATCGTAGGGACGCCCAGCCCGCAGCGCATCCGGGGATTTACCCGTTGGCTGTGGCACGGCGTTCAGCACTATTTTAGGCATAACAGGCCGCTAGGCATTGAAAAATATGCGCAGGCTGCTATCGAAATGATAGTTTATTGAGTGGCCCATGGGCGCAATGAATGGTGGCTGGTTTGTGTCCCGCTTGCTATGGGCCTGCGCCTGGCTTGCAGCCGATGGATGGCTGGGCGATGACGCGTCAGTGGCGGGCTACCGGCCTTGCATGCAGGAGCAAAGCCGATGCATCCACAACTCAAGGATTCAAGGACCCGCAACTCAGCGACCAGGGGCCCGGCGATCAGTGGCCCAGCCGCTGGTGCTCAAGCCCCAGTCTTGACCAGCGTGCGTCGGCATGTCGGAAAGTGGGCACACCCCCAGAACTTGCCGCCGTCGCTGCCCCGCGTGCGCTCCAGCATCTTGATGCCGCAGCTGGCGCAAGTGGGCCGCCAGTATTCCCCCTCGTACGCCACCTGCAGCAGTGCCTGCTGCTGCGCCGGTGTGCGCCGCGCAATCAGCTGCAGCAAGCCCGCGCCGTCCAGCGTATGGATGCTGTTGGCCCTGGCAAACTCCAGCGCGGCTTCGGTGTAGGTGGATGTGGTGGCATAGGTGCCGCGCTTGAGCTGGTGCGACGCCATGACGCCAAAAAACTCGCGCATCTCGCGCACGCCCACCGGCTTGCTTTGCCAATGCTTGCACTGCACCACAGCCGCAGGGCCGGGGCTGTTGCGGCTGTGCAGCCAAATGTCTACCCCGCCATCGGCCCCATGCGACTGGGCCCGCGTCTCAAAGCCCGCCTGGGCAAACAGGGCCTCGCACACGGCTTCAAATCGGCGCCATTCAATCGCGGCAAACACGGCCGTGCTCCAGCCGTTGTCTGCCATGCCCGCCCCGCTGCTGCCCGCTGGAGCCGTGTCGCCAGCCAGAGGCTGCGCATCGCGCTGCAGGTGGGGCTCGGTGCGTTGGGGCGCCATAGCGTGCGGCTGTGCCGGGTTGTCCTCTGCGGTCAGGGGCGCCACCGTGCCGGGGTCTGCGCCCCAGCTCGACCCCAGGGTGCTGGCCCATTCAGGCTGTGGCGCGGAGCGGGGCACTTGCTGCAAGTGGGTGCGCTGGCGGCGCTGCCGCTGCTGCCGTTGTGCCGGGGCCTGCCCGCCTTGCTCGGCCATGTGCAGCCGGGGCGACTTGGCGCGCACCGCATAGTGCACGGCCAACAGCAACACGCCCACCGCCAGCACTGTCCACCCCACTGGCCGCAGGCCTTGCACCACCGCTGTAGCCACGGGCGTCTGCCCCGCCAGCAGGGGCAGCACCACCAGCATCCCCAGGCCCAGCGCGCAGGCCGTCCAGCCTTTTTCTTGCAACTCGCGCCGGGCGCGGTCTTGCCGCTTGCTGCGGCCCAGGGGGCTGTACCGGGTGTGTGCCAAAGTGTTCTCCTCGTAGGGCGCCACCGCAGGCAGGCGGTGGGCGGCAGTTGTTGGGGCGGTTGGGGTGCTTAAGTCGCCCCAAGGCATTGAAATACTGGCGTAGGCAGCTACTAAAATAATAGCGTTTTGGCAGCGCTTTTTGCGCCGCCTGCAACGTGCGGCGCGGCCTAAATATTACATTTAGTTAACACTTTTGGGTATATTGTTACGCGCGGCATGGTTTGCACCCGTTCCGGGCTTTAGTGCGCTTTGCCGGGCTCTGCCGGGCCGGTGCCCTGCGGGCCGCATCTGCGTTCAGTGCAGCGCGTTGGGCCGCGCAGTCTCTTGATCCTGTGCACGAATCAAGCGGTGCGTGTGCGCTGTCGATCAGGATGGGCGGCTATGCAAAGCCCCCGACGACGCGGATACGGCGTGGCGATTCGAGCAAAGGGGCGCTAGGCCTGCCACACCCCAAACCCGGCCGACCGCAGGTCAATGCCGATTTCAATCTCGCGGTCTACCGCCTCTTCGTAAGGCATGGGGTTAAAGCCCTCGTACAGGTCTGGCAGCAACCACAGGCCGTACTGCTGCACATACCGGTTGGCCTGAATGCCCGCCTTGTGCTTGTCAAACCGCACATCCGGGTCCAGCCCCGTCATGCCCACATACACGCACGGCTTGCCGTCGATATAGCCAGGGTTGCAGCGGCGAAAGCGCGGCTCCAGCAGCACGTCTTTCGATAGTTCGATGACGTAGACGTGGTGGTGTGGGCGGCGGGACATGGTGCGCGTTGTCGGTGGGGCGGAGTGTTGCCTCAGGCCTCGGGCACGATGCGCCGCAGGGCTCGCACCTTTTGCCACAGCGCCGCTTTGGGCATGAGCATGCCCATCGCTTGCATGCAGCGCTCCAGCCAGCCAGTGCGGGTTTGCAGTCGGTCTATGGCTTTGCCCAGGTCGCGCGCTACCGAAGGGCCATAGGCTTCTGCGGCCTTGGCCAGCGCGCCGCGCAAGGCGGGCAGGGGTAGCTCCATCATGGCAAGGTCGATCACGTCGCGGCTGAACACGCCATCGTCGGCCTGCCGGTCTGAGTTGGCCAACAGCTTGGATGCAGCCAAGTCCAGCCGTGTCAGCGTGCTGACCCCGCACACCGTGTCGCCCGCCACCGGTGGCTCCAGTGCAATGCGCGCCTCGCGCACGATCTCCAGCTTGATGGCCTGCCCATCCATCTGCACCTGCGTGCGAATGCCGTATTGGTCGGCCCGAATCTCGCGCAGGGCCACCAGCGGCTGGGCATGCGGGTGGGTGATGGCGGCCAAGCCATCAGGGCCTGTGAGCAGGTGCCGAAGCTCCCGGTAACCGCCCGCGTCCGACACCAAAAAGTCAATGTCCACCGACTCGCGGTACTCGCCGTAGCGCAACGCAATGCAGGTGCCACCCCCAAACAGGCAACCGTGCTGCCGCAGCGTGTCTCCATTCATCGCCGCCAGCACATGCGCAATGCGCTGGTGGTGCGGGCGCTCAAACTGCATCGCTGGCCTTTGCGTTAGCGGCGGGCTGCAGTGCCAGCCGCAATGCCTCTAGCAACGCCTGCTCGTGGGCAGGCATGGCCGTCATGTCCAGGTGCCGCGCATTGCGTTCGTAAATGCCCAGCGCCTCGGCGGGCGTGAGGGTATCCGTGCCATGCACCTGCCACGCCAATGCGCGCAGATGTGGGTAGTCCGCCAGCGCCACCCGCGCCGGAATCCAGCCCGTGCGGTCTGCCTTTGCGGCGGGCGGTGCCTGCGTGCCGGTTTGGGCCAGCAGCCCCATGCCCAGCGCCGCCATGGCGTTGCACCACGCGCCCATGGTCACCGAGGGCTCGCCCTTCTCAATGCGGTGCAGCGTCACCCGCGACAGCCCTGCGGCTTCTGCCGTCACCGTAGCACTCAGCCGCAGCGCCTTGCGCTGGGCGCGAATCTGCGCGCCCAGGGTTTGCAACTGGGCGGCGCAATGTTCAGGTGTAATCGGTGCGGGTGATGGCATGATGTTTCTCATTATTTGCAAAAATGCTTTTTTGTCAAATATGAGAAACACTTTTTGGATTTTTGGGGCTAGGGCTACCGTTCACAATGCCTTTGACGCTATTTTTATGAATCAAATCCGACCCCAGCGCTTGCACTACCAGCGCAAGCAGCTATCAAAATAGAAGCAAATTGTGTGCAAAGAGATTCAGGCCGACGCCCCCGACCCACCGGCCAGCGCGCCCAGCAGCCGCGCGCTCACCTCGGCCGCATCGGGCGTGGCAAAAGCCATGTTGTGCTGGTCCGTCAGCGGGCCGTGGCCGGGTTCCATGCCGCCGCCAGCGCCGTAGCCCATGGCCTTGAACTTCCACACCCCGCCTATCTTTTTGAGCGAACCCACATGTGCGCCCGTGGCCGTGTGCACCGCCACCACCTCGGCGTTGACGGGCAGCAACTGCAGCGGCCCCGCCAGCGGGCCGGGCGGCACGGGGCCATAGGTGGGGGTGAATGGGGGCAACGGGGACGGCGTGGGTGGCGTAGATAGCATGGCGGTGTTTGTATCGCAAATTGCGCAGCACCTGCCGCACCGGGGGCCTTTGGTGCTGCGCAGGCTTATCGCTGGCTATTGGTATGCCGGTATGCCCGCCGCCACGGTAGCTAGTCGGCACACCGGGGTCGTCATTGGCCTCATGCGGCACAGGTCAAATCAGCTGGTAGCGCTTGCAATGCAAGCGCAGGCAGCTATGAAAAGCGTAGCGATAGAGTAGTGGATGCTGCAGCGAAGCCCCCATGACGGACCCATGGCCTGACTTGAACGCCAGCTAAACCCCTGGTGGCGTCCACAAAAGCGCACCCCCACCCAGCAAACCCATGCCAAACAGCGTCCAGTCGTTGATGATGTGCGCGCCCGTAGAAACCCAGAGGTTCTTGGTCATGATCCACGGCAGCGTCAGCACCAGCCTGGCGGTGCCGATGATGGCCAGGCACTGGACCACATTCCACCCATACGTAGGTAGATGCATCAGGCCAAACAGGGCCGCAGACAGGAGCCACGCTGCCACCACAGCGGTTTTGCGGCGGGCCCCCAAACGCTGGGTGAACAGCGCCATCAGCGCCAAAAAGGGCAGGATGGTGATCAGCTCCTCCCCCAGAAGCTGCGGCGCCATGTTGGCAAAGATGATGACGCGCTCCCACGGGCCGCTGGCCTGCAACATCGTCGCGCCAGGGTTGGTCGCCTGGGGCATCACCGATGTCAGCATCAACCCCACGGCCACCGTCACCACAATGTTGAGCAGCGCAAAGCAAAACATCCACAGCACATCGCGCGCAGACACCCTGGCAAACAAACTTTGCCAATGCCCCGGAGCCACCCAGCGCAGGCAAGCCAAGGGAATCAGCGCAAGCAGTACCGACGGAATCAGCCTGCCTGCAGGGGGCCAAGGCCAAGCAATGGGCAAAGTCACCACCAGCAACCCGGCAGCTGCCGCAGCCATCAGCAGCAGCCACTGCGGCCCGGAGATGCGGGCGGGCTGGTTGTTGAAGAAAGGAAACTCGCGCCCCGGCCGCTCAATCCAGCCAAAACGCTCCATCGCCACCGATGCTTGCCCGGTCGGTTTGTGCATTGCCACCCCCTCTTGAAAGCCAGCGAGCGCGCTCTCTGGCGGTTGAATGCCCAAATTATGAGAGATATCTGGCTGTAGCGCACATAGAACAAGCGCAGGTAGCTATCAAAAGAGTAGCAATTGAGGGGCCGTTTAGAACGAAGACCCAGGCTCGTTCAAAAACGCCAGTTCTTCAGGCGTTGAGGTGCGGCCCAGGACGGCATTGCGGTGCGGATAACGGCCAAAGCGGTCAATGATGGCCTTGTGGCGGCGCTCAAAGTCCAGATTGTTTTCCATACCCGGCTGCGCAAACAGCTTGAGGGCTTGCTCATGGATCACCGCCGATTCGCTGTGCATGTACGGCATGTAGGCAAACACGCGCTGCGCCGTGGGCAGGCTGCGGTCTTGCCCGCTGGCTACCAGCTCTTGCGCCAGGGCGAGGGCCAGCGCGTCTTGCGCGAAGGCGTGGGGCGTATCGCGGTACACATTGCGCGAGAACTGGTCCAGCACCAGGATTTCAGCCAGCCGGCCCTCTGGAGTGGCGCGCTAGGGGAACAGCTCGCAGCGGGCTGCGGCATCCAGCGTGGGGCCGAAGCGAGTGCGGATGGTTTCGTCCAGTACAACGTCTTTTGTGAAGTGCTGTTTTGGATCTATGTCGCTGAGCCAGAATGTGAGAACCGTGCCCATTAGTTGATGGAGTGCAGAGGTATTCAAAACTGGCAATATTTAATTTATTTGAGAGGCAATTGCAGTGATCAGCTGTTTTTCAAATTTTTGAAAACTAGGAAGGCGTTTAAGAGAATCAAAGTCTTCCATGAAGCTTGCGATACGTCTTCTTGCGCGGTGTGCATCAAATTGCTTTAATCTTCTAGGGGCTAAATTCGTTGCAGTTTTTAGCGCGGTGAATAAAACAGATTTAGGATCTGGAAGCTGCTCGATATCGCGATTTCGTGGCAAATTTAATTCAACGGTCCCATTTTTGTTATCGGCTGCACATCGAATTGCATGTGCATTGGTCAAGAGCCAACTTTCAATCATTCGTACTGGTACAGCTGGTACCACTGGAATTGGGATTTCGGCATGTGTATGTGCAGCAATAATTTCAGTTATTCTTTTTTCGATAGACATGCTCTCGGCATCTCTATGGCAAACAATGATGTGAGGCTCGTATGATGAATAGGCTTTTTTTAATCTTGAATGTAAGGGGCCGTGTGCAGGTATTACTTCTCGTGCTTCGGAGATGCGAAAGGCTTGTTCTGGGAATGACGTGTCTGTAATCCATTGAATCAAATCGTGAATGCACAAATCAGAGGTTCCATCGCAAACTATGGATATAGTAATGACGCTCAAGACCAACCTCATTTAGTAGTGATTGGTTCAAAATCAAACATGCCTTGCTCAGAAGCCAGTTGCCAGAGCTTTCCTCTGTTTAAGTCATCTTCTGGAACATCGTCGGAGTTTCTTAGGTAATCTAGCAGCTCCGTTACGGTTACTTTTGGGGTTAACTCTGATTGGTGGTCTGGGTGTGAAAGACGCCAAGAATTAACTATTGCTCCGTAAGCCGTGAAAGAGGAACGATTTTTTCTGATTGGAACCGCAACTAGAAGTTCGTCAGGTGTTAAATTTCTGACGACAACCGGTGAGTGTGTGTTAATGATTACTTGTCTTAAGGGATTATCCGTGCTAACCGCAATCTGTGTATTGACGGCCATCTCCCTGAGTAGCTCTAGGATTGCGTTAATTCTTGAAGGATGAATCCCATTCTCTGGTTCTTCAAAGCAAATAAGTCCTTTTGAATCGGAATCAAACGCCATGGTTGCAAGTGCAAGAAAACGCAATGTTCCATCAGAGAGTGATCGCGCTTGATGAACTACTCCATTTCGTTGTTCTAAAAGCAAAGTTTTTATTCTGCGAGTATTGTCAACATCTACTGAAACGCCTCTGACCTCGGGTAGCAGTGTTGCAACTCTGTTTGAAATTTCTTCATATCTCTTCAGTCGCTCGAGAGTGGAGGGAATATGAGCGCCATCAAATGTGATGTGCGGATCATCTGAAAATTCATCGGGTGACCTCAGACGAGATGGTTCCAATTGAAGTAACTTCCAACTCTGCATCTCTCTTCGTGCTGCAAGCACAGTTGGGCGTTCATCAGTATTTGCCGATCCAAGTACAGTTCGTGGTGAGTTTTGGGCTGGAATTTGAGATGGGCGCCCTGAGTTTCCGTCTTGGCTTACATTTATGGTGGATGAGCCTGTGCTGGAGTCTTGCTCTGTTGTAATAAAAGGGGCTCTGCGTTCACCAGCTAGCGCTGAATTAAAAAATTCTTTGGAGCAGCTAAAGCCAATACGTTTTTTTGCACTGCTTTTGGGTAGATAGGTTAAATGCTCAGAAACAAGCTCAATTCGTTCATTGAAATCGCTATCAATGACATATTTTAATTCAATTTTGTATGTCAAAAAAGTTGTGCTTGGTTTTGCTTTGCGTCCAAAATCATCGGTGACCTCATTCGCAACTATGAAGTCGGCCTCAATCGAAATGTTGGGTAAATTCTGATCGATAGTCTTTGTGAATAGAGACCGTAAATCACCTTTGCGACCACCATTTCTGTCGCGAACTCGATGCGCTGCTTCAATAATAGAGTGATCTGCTAAGTCACGTAAAAATAGAATGGCGTCGAATAAATTCGACTTTCCCGCTCCATTTGCCCCGGCAATGCATGTGAATGGGCCAAATCGAACTTCGGAATCGATTAAGCTTTTGAATCCTTTGACACGAAGTCTTGTTAGCATTGTGCAGTTCCTAGCTACGAGGAAGTTGAGTTGATTTTGGCTTTTCAACTAAATATTATTTGATTTTCTGGCAAGCAAGGCTGAACAGCTCATTTTCCCCAAGAGTCCTTCAACCCCACCGCCAAGTTAAACACCGGCTTCTCCGCCCGGTGATCTACCCGGTCCGCCACAAAGTACCCGTGCCGCTCAAACTGGAACTTGTCGTCCGGCTTGGCATTGGCCAATGAAGGTTCCACGATGGCGGTCACCACCTTCAGGCTGTTCGGGTTCAGGCTTTCGATGAAGTCTTTGCCGCCCGCGTCGGGGTGGGCGTCCAGGAACAGGCGGTCGTACATGCGCACTTCGGCGTTCACGCCGTCGGCCACGCCCACCCAGGTGATGGCGGCCTTGACCTTGACGCTGTCGGCGCCGGGGGTGCCGCTCTTGGTGTCGGGCACCACGGTGGCCAGCACTTCGGTAATGACGCCGTTAGCGTCTTTGGTGCAGCCGGTGCATTCGATGACGTAGCCGCCCTTCAGGCGCACCTTGTTGCCGGGGAAGAGGCGCTTGTAGCCCTTAGGCGGCACTTCTTCAAAGTCTTCGCGTTCGATCCAGACTTCTTTGCCGATGGTGAAGTGGCGGGTTGGCGACTCTGTTCCTTCGGGTGGGTGGGGAAGGGCGGGCAGGGTGCAGGGCTCCAGGTGGCCTGCGCCCATGACGTCGTCCCAGTTGGTCAGCACGAGTTTGACGGGGTTGAGCACGGCCATGCCGCGGTGGGCCTTTAGCTCCAGGTCTTCGCGCAGGCAGCCTTCCAGTGTGCTGTAGTCGATCCAGCTGTCGGACTTGGTCACGCCAATGCGGTCGGCAAAGGTCTGGATGGCGGCGGGGGTGTAGCCACGGCGGCGCAAGCCGACGATGGTGGGCATGCGGGGGTCGTCCCAGCCGCTCACTTTATGGTCGTACACCAGCTGGGCCAGCTTGCGCTTGCTGGTGATGACGTAGGTGAGGTTGAGGCGGGCGAATTCGTACTGCTTGGGCGGGGGCGATGCCAGCAGGCCGCCCACAACGCGACCATCGGGAAGTGTTACCACTTCCGTCAAGCGCTCCAGCAGCCAGTCGTAGAAGGGGCGTTGGTCTTCAAACTCCAGCGTGCACAGGCTGTGGGTGATTTGCTCTAGCGCATCTTCAATGGGGTGCGCAAAGGTGTACATGGGGTAAATGCACCATGTGTCGCCCGTGTTGTGGTGCGTAGCGCGGCGAATGCGGTAGATGGCCGGGTCGCGCATGTTGATGTTGGGGCTGGCCATGTCGATCTTGGCGCGCAGCACCATCGAGCCGTCTTCGTGCTGGCCGTCGCGCATTTCGCGGAACTTGGCCAGATTTTCGGCCGGGGTGCGGCTGCGGAAGGGGCTGTTGACGCCGGGCTTGCTGAAGTCGCCCCGGTTGATGCGGATCTGCTCTACCGTTTGCTCGTCCACATAGGCGTGGCCGGCTTCGATCAAATATTCCGCCGCGCGGTACATGAAGCCAAAGTAGTCGCTGGCCTGGTAAGGGGCGGCGCTGTAGTCGCCCTGGCTGCCGTTCCAGTCAAAGCCCAGCCATTTCACGGCGTCAATGATGCTGTTGACGTATTCGGTGTCTTCTTTTTCGGGGTTGGTGTCGTCAAAGCGCAGGTGGCACACGCCGCCGTAGTCGCGCGCCAGGCCAAAGTTGATGCAGATGCTCTTGGCGTGGCCCACGTGCAGGTAGCCGTTGGGCTCGGGCGGGAAGCGGGTGCGGATTTTGGCGGGGTCGGGCTCGCCTGCGGCTTGGTGGGCGGCGTCGCCTGGGGTGCCAGCCCAACGGCGGGCGGCGTAGGTGCCTTTGTCCAGATCGGCTTCAATGATCTGGCGCAGAAAGTTGCTGGGCTTGACGGATTCAGGGGCTGCGGCGGTGCCTGCAGGTTGGGTGTTGGCGGGGTTGGGGGTGCTCATTCGCCCATTTTAGGCGGCGGTTACAGGCTGGCGGGCCTGTGGGCGAACTTGGGCTTTGTGTGACGTATTTCTCTGGGCGCTTGTCAGTGTGTACTTCCAGAAACAATATTGCGGTGTTTTCATGACATCCTTTTGGTCACTTGGTGCGTTATGCACTGCAGAGGCCAACCCCACCCGTGGGCCGCCTCCCTTCAAAAAGGAGATTTCCATGACGAAAACCCGTTCTATCCAAGCCATGGCCGCTGCGGCTGGTGTGGCACTGGCGCTGCTGGCTGGCGCAGGCACTGCCCAGGCGCGCGATGTCAATTGGTCGATTGGCGTGAATTCGCCCGGTGTGTCGGTGGGTGTGAGCAATGGTTATGGCTACGGCTACCCTGCTTATGTGGCCCCGGCCCCTGTGTATGTGGCCCCACGCCCCATTTACTACGCCCCCCCACCGCCACCCCCAGCGGTGTACTACGCGCCACCCGCACCGGTGTATTACGCACCGCCCCCCGGTTATTACTACCGTGAAGGGCACCGCCACCACCGGCACCACGGATACCGTGACTGGCGCTGATTGAGCGCTGGTGGTGCCCAGCCCCTGGTGGGCTTGGCACCGTTGTCTCCTGGTTCCCCTCGGCGCTTGTTTGCCCTGCTTCAGGGCTTCGGGCGCCTTCTCAACGCCCTGTGCATCGCGTATGCCAGGGCGTTTTTTTGCGCCTGCCTATGATGTGCCCCTTTGAACAGGTTCTTAAACAGGTTGTGGCGGGACACGGGGTGGGTATGAACAGAGTGGGGTGCGGATGATGCTGGCGGTGGCGCCTTTGCTGTACGTGGATGAGCAGGAGGTGGAGTTTTCTGCCATGCGCGCCCAGGGGGCGGGTGGGCAGAATGTGAACAAGGTGTCGAGCGCGGTGCACCTGCGCTTTGATGTGCCCGCCTCTTCATTGCCCGAGCCGGTGAAAGAGCGCCTGCTGGCCCTGCGTGACACGCGCATCACCCAAGAGGGGGTAGTGGTGATCAAGGCGCAGCAGTTTCGCAGCCAGGAGCAAAACCGCGCCGATGCGCTGGCGCGGCTGAATGCGCTAGTGCAGTCTGTGGCTGTGGCGCCCCGCACGCGCCGCGCCACCAAGCCCACCTATGGCTCCCAGCAGCGCCGCTTGGCAGGTAAAAGCCAGCGGGGTGAGACCAAGGCGCTGCGGGGCAGGGTGCGGGGCGGGGATTGAGGCTGTGGCACCGCATGCAGGCTGCTGCATCTGCACTGCAGGATTGGCTCTGAAATTAGAACAATCCGTTGTGGGTGGGCTACTTTTTCGCTTGGGTGATCTCTTTTACAGTGGCTATTAGTTACCAAAGGTTCACCATGTCCACGATGTCTGCCACACCGTCAGCCCCCCAAGTCACGTCTGCGAATGCCCCGGCCTTGGCTTTGCCTGCGCTGTTTGTCTCGCACGGTGCACCGCTGTTTGCGGTGGACGCAGGTGAGACGGGGCCAGCGCTGGGGCGCTGGGGGCAGGATTTGAAGGCGCAGTTTCCGGGGCTGCGGGGCGTGGTCATCATGTCGCCGCATTGGATGGCGCGCTCGCCCTTGGTCATGGCGGGCCCGCAGCCTGCGACGTGGCATGACTTTGGCGGGTTTCCGCCTGCGCTGTACCAGTTGCAATACCCCGCACCGGGCTCGCCAGCGCTGGCGGCCGAGGTGGTGGCGCTGCTCAGCGCTGCGGGCATGCCCGCGCAGGGCGATGCCGCCCGGCCGTTTGACCACGGTGCCTGGGTGCCGCTGATGCACCTGTTTCCGCAGGCCGATGTGCCGGTGGTGCAGGTGGCTTTGCCCGCAGCGGCTGGCCCGGCAGAGGTGTATGCCATGGGCGCTGCGTTGCGCAGCTTGCGCAGCCAGGGCGTGCTGGTGATGGGCTCGGGCAGCATGACGCACAACCTGTCGGAGTTTTTTGGCGGGTCCACTGAGCCCGCACCGTACGTGGTCGAGTTCAGCCGCTGGATTGAAGACGCCGTGGTGCGTGGCGACCTGAAGGCGCTGCTGAACTACCGCAGCCAGGCGCCGCACGCTGCGCGCGCCCACCCGACCGAAGACCACTTTTTGCCGCTGTTTTTTGCCCTGGGCGCTGCGGGCGACGATTTGCGCGCAAACTACCTCAGCCGCGAGGTGATGTACAGCGTGCTGGCCATGGATGCGTTTGCCTTGCACCCTGTTCACTGAGTGGTGCGCGTCTTGCACGCGCACTTTTTTGACCGATCCAAAACAGCCTTTGGCGCCTGAAAATGCTTGATTTGCCACTCACCTTTTTGCAGCGCCCCGCTGCTGCTTCCACTCCCCACCCCTGGCTGCTGGTGCTGATGCACGGCGTGGGCAGCAACGAGCAAGATTTGTTTGGTCTGGCGTCGCACATTCCAGACCATTTCCATGTGGTGAGCCTGCGCGCACCGTTTCGCATGGGGCCGGGCTCGTTTGCGTGGTTTGATTTTTCGATCGAGCCCAATGGCGAGCGCTCCATCAACGAAGCCCAAGAAGCGCAAAGCCGCGCCCTGGTGGCACAGGCTGTGGCCGCTGCGTCTGCCCAGCTCCACGTTGCCCCCGAGCGGGTGGTGGTGGGCGGCTTCAGCCAGGGCGGCATCATGGCGCTGTCGCTGCTGTTGACCCAGCCCGGCTTGCTGCACGCCGCCATGGTGTGGCACAGCCGCTTGCTGGCGCAGGTGGTGCCCCTCACGGCCCCGGCCGAGGCGCTGCACGGCCGCCAACTGTGGCTGAGCCACGGCACGCACGACAACGTCATCCCCATCGCGCATGCGCATGCCATTGCGCACCACATGGCGCAGTTGCCGGTGTCGGTCACGTTCCGGGAGTTTCCGGGCGCGCACGAGATTCGCCCCGCAGAACTGGCGGCCACGGTGACCTGGCTGCAGGGGCTGGGCAGCACGCCTTCCGCTGTGCTGTAACGGCGTAGTCCCCACGCCCTCTCGTTGGGGCGCTGCGGCTTGTTCTGCACAAGGGCAACACGCTGTTACACCACCTGGGCAGGCTGTGCCCGCCAACGGCGGCGCACGCCGCTACATTGCTCGGATGGGGCGCCCCGATGGCGCCCTTTTGACATGACGAGGAATGCACATGCCTGACAAAGAAGACACCCGATTTCGGCCGCCCCGGCGGCAAGCATCGCCCGTGCTGCTGGCGGTGGGGGCCGGGGCCCTGGTGCTGGCAGCGGCGGTGGGTGCCTGGGTGTGGCTCAAGCCCGCGCAGCCCGGCCCGGTGCTGGCTGCAGCCCCCGCGCAGGGCGCTGCCCCTGCGGCGCCCAACGCCGCACCGGCGCCCGCCGGGGTGCAAAACCCCGTGGGCGTGCTGGGCCCGCCCGATACGGCCTTGCCTCCGCTGGCCGAATCGGATGTGATGGTGACGGAGCTACTGTCCGAAGTGCTGGGTGCAGGCCAGGTGTCGTCGCTCTTGCAGACCGAATCGTTTGCGCGCCGCGTAGTGGCCACGGTAGACAGCCTGACCCAGGCCCATGCCCCTGTGCGTGTGTGGCCGGTGCACCCCACCCCCCAGCGCTTTTTGGTGGACGGCGAAGGGGCCGAACTGGTGGCCGCCAAGCCCAATGCCGCGCGCTACGCGGCCATGCTGGGGTTTGCCGAGTCGGTGCCCATGGACAACGCGGTGGCACTGTATGCGCGGCTGTACCCGCTGTTTCAGCAGGCGTATGAAGAGCTGGGCTACCCCAATCGTTACTTCAACGACCGGCTGGTGGCCGTGCTGGACCACCTGATCAAAGCCCCAGAGCCACAGGGCCCGCTGCTGCTCAAGCTGACCTCGGTGCAAACCGAGGTGCCCGACCCACGGCCCTGGCTGCGCTATGAGTTTGCCGACCCGGCGCTGCAGGCGTTGTCGAGCGGCCAGAAAATCATGGTGCGCATGGGTCCTGCCAACGAGGCCCGCGCCAAGGCCGTGCTGCGCGAGCTGCGCAAGCGCATTGCAACGAGTGAGCTGGCGCGGCGCTGACCCTTCCTGTGTGGCCTGCGCTCGCTGCGGCGGTGCTGCTCAAGCCTTGGGCAGCGGCAGCGCGGTTTTGTAGCGCACCTGCTTCAGCGCAAAACTGGAGCGGATCTTCTCCACCCCCGGAATGGGGGAGAGCTGCTCCAGGATGAAGCGTTCCAGCGCCGCCATGTCGGCCAGCGCGACGCGGATCAGATAGTCGCTGTCGCCGGTCATCAGGTAGCACTCCATTACTTCGTCGTGTTCGGCAATGCGGCGCTCAAAGTCGGCCAGGGCTTCCTTGCTTTGGGTTTTGAGGCTGATGTTGATGAACACATTCAAGCCCAGCCCCAGCGCGGCACTGCTTGCCAGCGCCACATAGCGGCTGATGACGCCCGCAGCCTCCAGCGCCTTGACCCGCGCTAGGCACGGCGAGGGCGACAGGTGCACGCGCCGCGCCAGCTCCACGTTGGAGAGCGAGCCGTCGGCCTGCAGCTCGGCCAGAATGCGCAAATCGATGGTGTCCAGTTTCATGTGCTGCAGTTTATGGATTTTGTGGCATTCTGTGCTGGTCTGCTCTGAATATGGAGCGAGATCGGCAACTTATTTGGCGATGTCCTCACTACAGTGAATGGCATGAACGCCCCCACACCCCACACCCTGCTGCAAGCCGCTGATCCCGTCGCCTTCGATTGCACCCTGGGTGCGCCGGATGCGGACCCCCAAGAAACCGCCGAATGGCGCGATGCCTTTGTGGCCTTGGTGGCCACCGAGGGGCCAGAGCGGGCGCGCCACATCCTGGCCGAGCTGGTGCACCTGGCGCGCACCCAGCAAATTGGCTGGCAGCCCCAGCTCAACACGCCTTACGTGAACACGGTGGCGGTGCAGAACCAGCCAGTGTTTCCTGGCGACCTGGCCGTGGAAGAGCGGCTGGCGTCCATCATGCGCTGGAACGCGCTGGCCATGGTGGTGCGGGCCAACCAGGCGTATGGAGAACTGGGTGGCCACATCGCCAGCTACGCCAGCGCTGCAGACCTTTTTGAAAGCGGCTTCAACCATTTCTTCCGTGCCCGCGAGGGGCTGGGCGAAGGGCAGCACCGGGGCGATTTGGTGTTCTTTCAGCCCCACAGCGCGCCGGGCGTGTATGCGCGGGCGTTTCTGGAAGGGCGCTTGTCTGAACAAGACCTGCTGCACTACCGCCAGGAACTCACGGCGCCCGCAGCCGGAGCCCAGGGCCTGTGCAGCTACCCGCACCCTTGGCTGATGCCCGACTTCTGGCAGTTCCCCACAGGCTCGATGGGCATCGGCCCTATCAGCAGCATCTACCACGCGCGCTTCATGCGCTACCTCACGCACCGCAACCTGCTCAATTGCCAAGGTAGAAAAGTGTGGGGTGTGTTTGGCGACGGCGAGATGGACGAGCCCGAGAGCATGAGCGCGCTGACCCTGGCCGCGCGCGAAGGCCTGGACAACCTGGTTTGGGTGGTCAACTGCAACCTGCAGCGCCTGGACGGCCCGGTGCGCGGCAATGGCCGCATCATCGACGAGTTGGAGCGCCTGTTTGCCGGTGCGGGCTGGAACGTGGTCAAGCTGGTGTGGGGCAGCGACTGGGACGGCCTGTTTGCCCGCGACCTGACCGGCGCGCTGGTGCGCACGCTGCAAGGCACGGTGGACGGGCAAATGCAGACTTTTGCCGCCAAGGACGGGCGCTTTAACCGCGACAACTTCTTCGGCCAAAGCCCCGAACTGGCCGCGCTGGCACAGGGCATGACGGACGAGCAGATTGACCGCCTCAAGCGCGGCGGGCACGACCTGGTGAAGATCCACGCCGCCTACGCTGCAGCCGCCGCCCACAAGGGCCAGCCCACCGTGATCCTGGCCCACACCAAAAAGGGCTACGGCATGGGCACGGCCGGGCAGGGCAAGATGACCACGCACAGCCAAAAGAAGTTCGACGATACGGACCTCATCGAGTTTCGCAACCGCTTTAACCTGCCGCTCACGGACGAGCAGGCCACCAGTCTCGCCTTTTTCAAGCCCGCCGAAGACAGCGCCGAGATGCGCTACCTGCGCAGCCACCGCCAGGCGCTGGGCGGCTACCTGCCCCGGCGCGAGACGGCCTGTGACGCATTGCCCGTGCCGCCCCTGGCCAGCTACGCCCAGTTTGCGCTGCAGCCGCAGGACAAGGAGATGAGCACCACCATGGCCTTTGTGCGCATGCTGGGCACGCTGCTGAAAGACGCCACGCTGGGTCCGCGCATCGTGCCCATCGTGGCCGACGAGGCGCGCACCTTTGGCATGGCCAATTTGTTCAAGCAGGTGGGCATCTACAGCAGCGTGGGCCAGCGCTATGCGCCGGAAGACATCGGCTCGGTGCTCAGCTACCGTGAGGCGCTGGACGGCCAAATCTTGGAAGAAGGCATCAGCGAGGCGGGTGCGATTGCGAGCTGGACGGCGGCGGCCACCAGCTACAGCGTGCATGGCCTGGCCATGCTGCCGTTCTACATCTACTACTCGATGTTCGGCTTTCAGCGCGTGGGCGACGCCATTTGGGCCGCCGCCGACCAGCGTGCGCGTGGCTTCTTGCTGGGCGCCACGTCAGGCCGCACCACACTGGGCGGCGAGGGGCTGCAGCACCAGGACGGCACCAGCCACCTGGTGGCAGCGACCATCCCCAACTGCAAGGCGTATGACCCGGCCTACGCGGGCGAGATGGCCGTCATCATCGACGCTGGCATGCGCGAGATGGTGGCCGAGCAGCGCGACGTTTTCTACTACGTCACGCTGATGAACGAGAACTACGCACAGCCCGATTTGCCTGCGGATGCAGCCGAGGGGGTATTGCGTGGATGCTATGTTTTCAGGAGCTACCAGCGCTTGAAGGACGGGCATGAGAGCCCGATTTCATCCAAATCCGTTACCCTCATGGGCTCGGGTGCCATACTGACCGAAGTAGTCAAGGCAGCCGAGCTGCTGGCGGCCGAAGGCGTGGAGGTGACGGTGCTGAGCGTGACCAGCTGGAGCGAGCTGGCCCGCGACGGCATCGCCTGCGAGCAGCGCGCCATGGACGGTGATGCGGTCCCCCAGACCCCGTGGCTGGCGCAGCAACTGGCAGGAACCCAGGGCCCCGTGATTGCCGCCACCGACTACGTGCGCGCTGTGCCAGAAACCGTACGTGCCTTCGTGCCCGAAGGCCGCCGCTACCTCACCCTGGGCACCGACGGCTTTGGCCGCAGCGACACGCGCGCGGCACTGCGCCAGTTCTTCGGGGTGGATGCGCAGGCAGTGGCCAAGGCGGCGCGGTTTGCGCTGCAGCGGGGTGTTTGATGGATAGCGCCGATGTAGCCAGGGGCATTGGCGGTGCTGGGGCGCAGGGGCTCGCGCGATACGATCGCTACATGCCGCCTCCTTTTGAATACCAAAACCCTACGCTGCAGTTCGAGCGATTTCTGGTGTCCGCTCGCGATCACGCTGGCCTGCCCACCACCAACATGGCCTGGAATATGGTGGTGGGGGTTTTGCATGCCTTCCGATCCCGCCTGAGTCTGGCCGACGGCATTCGATTTGCGCGGGTGCTGCCGCCCATGGTGCGCGCCCTGTTTGTGGAAGATTGGGACCCCAATCAGCCGCCGAAGGATTTTGGCGATGCGAGTGCGTGGCTGGCCGATGTGCGGTCGGTCCGGCACGAGCACAACTTTTCGCCCGACAACGCGGTGCTGGCTGTCGCTCGCGCTTTGCGTGAACAGGTGCATCCGCCCACATGGGACCGGACCATGGAATCCATGCCCGAGGGCGCGCGCAGCTATTGGGCGGTGGATTAAGGGCCCCGAAGTGCCCAGCGGTTGATGCTAGGCGCAGGTTCTTACAGCCCGCGCAGGTCTGTCGAGCGCATGAAGAACGCATCGAGCACCGGCACCAGCGCCGCAAACTCTTGCGCAAAGCGCGACCGGTTCACAAAGTACGCTTCGCAAGCCACGGCAAAAAATTCGGTGGGTGACGTGGCGCCGTACGCATCTAGCCAGGGCTGCTCAGCGCCAAAGCGCTCGGCCAGGATGACGCGCTCGCGAAAGTTCTGGTAGGCAGGCTCCCACGCGTTCCACCAGGCTTCATAAGCGCCACGGCCCGTGCGCGCGCCCATGAAGCCCGCAGGCAGGGGCGGGCAGCCGTTGGCCGTGCCCGTGCGCATGTCGAGCTTGTGCACAAACTCGTGTACCACCACGTTGTGCCCGCGCTCGGTGTTCTCGTGTGCGTTGGCAATATGCTGCCAGCTCAGCATCACCGGGCCGCGCTCCATGGCTTCGCCCAGCAGCACCTGGGTGTGTTCGTGCACCACACCGGCCTCGTCCACCGTCTGGCGGCGCGCCACGGCCTCGCCGGGGTGCACCACGATGGTCACGAAATCGTCGTACCAGTCCAGCGCCTTGGCGGCTTCGCCCAGGTGCAGCAGCGGCAGGCAGGCCTGCGCCGCAATGTCGATGGCCATGGCATCGGTCACCGTGAGGTCGTGCGCGCCGTGGAACTGCTTTTGGTCCAGAAACAGCGCACTCAGTGCGCGCAGCTTGCTTTGTTCGTGCAGCGACAGCGCGGCCAAAAACGGGTAGCGCTGCAGTGTCTGCAGCCACAGGTCTGCCGAGATGTCGGGCACGGGGGCCACGGTGGCGCGCACATGGCGCCAAAGCCGATTGAGGATGGGAGGCATGGCAGTGATCTGGTGGGGACGCGATCACGGCCCCTGAGTCAGGATGGCTGGTACATGGGGGCCAGGGCCACCCGTTCCAAGCCCGCTGCGGACAAACGCAGTGTTTCCAGCCGGGGGGGCAATGCGGTGGCGTCCCAGTCGCTCAGCACCACGCGCTGCAGGCCCGGGGCCAGGGCGTGGTCAGCGGGCCGGTGGGTGTGGCCGTGGATGAGTGTGTGGGCGCCTGCCGCTTGCAGCCAGGCGATGGCGCTGGCGTGGTCCACATCGGCATAGATGGCGCCGGACTGCTTGCGCGCCTCGCTCTCTTGCCGAATACCGCGTGCCTGCGCGCGCCGCGTGGCCAGGGGCTGGGACAAAAACTGTTGCTGCCAGGCGCTGCTGCGCGCCTGTACGCGAAAGCGCTGGTAGTCCGTGTCGTCAATGCACAGCAGGTCGCCATGGCTGAGCAAATAGCGCTGGCCTGCAAAGGTCAGCACGGTGGGGTCTGGCAGGCCGGTGATGCCGCAGTGCTGCAAAAAGGCATTGCCCGCCAAAAAGTCGCGGTTGCCGTGCATGAAGTACAGCGCGCAGCGTTGTGCAGCGGCTTGCAGTTGGGCGCAGACCTGGGCCTCGAAGCTGCCAGGGTCGTCGAGGGCGTCGTCGCCCACCCAGACTTCAAAAATGTCGCCGAGCAGAAAGATGGCATCGGCGGGTGTGGCCTGCAGGTAGTGCAGGCATGCGGCCACGGTGGCGGGCTCGCTGGACTGCAGGTGCAGGTCCGAAATGAAATCGACCGTGCGCCAGTGCGCAGGAGCAACAAGCTCCGCGAACGTGGGCACGGTCGGGGTCACAGAGCCTTCAAGAGGATCAGAGTGCCACAGCCTTTTCGATGACCACGTCTTCCTTTGGCACGTCGTCATGGAAGCCCTTGCGGCCCGTCTTCACAGCCTTGATCTTGTCGACCACGTCGGTGCCCGAAACCACTTTGCCAAACACGGCGTAGCCCCAGCCTTGGGGTGTGGGCGAGGTGTGGTTCAAGAAGCCGTTGTCGGCCACGTTGATGAAGAACTGTGCAGTGGCCGAGTGCGGGTCGCTGGTGCGGGCCATGGCCACGGTGTAGTTGGCGTTCTTCAGGCCGTTCTTGGCTTCGTTCTCGATGGGGGCATCGGAGTTCTTCTGGTTCATGCCTGGCTCAAAGCCGCCGCCTTGCACCATGAAACCGGGGATCACACGGTGAAAAATCGTGTTGTTGTAGTGGCCCTTGTTCACGTAGGCCAGGAAGTTCTCGGTGGACTTAGGCGCGTTGGCAGCATCCAGCTCGAGGGTGATGACGCCGTAGCCGGTGATGTGCAGTTCGACTTGTGGGTTGCTCATGGCAATGCTTCTTTCAGAAAAAAGGTCTGGGGTAGAAATACGGAATCACTTCACCACGGTGGCGGAAGTGATGGTGATGGGGGTGTTGGGCACGTTCTGGTGGCCGCCCTTGTTGCCGGTGGCCACGGCCTTGATCTTGTCGACCACGGCAGTGCCTTCCACCACCTTGCCGAACACGGCATAGCCGTGGCCGTCGGGGTTGGGGGCGTTGAGCATGGCGTTGTCCTTCACGTTGATGAAGAACTGCGAGGTGGCCGAGTTGGGGTTGCTCGTGCGCGCCATGGCGATGGTGTAGGTGTCGTTCTTGAGGCCGTTGCTGGCTTCGAGCGGAATCGGCGGCTTGGTGGGCTTTTGCACCATATCGGCGGTAAAGCCGCCGCCCTGGATCATGAAGCCGTCCATCACGCGGTGGAAGACGGTGCCGTCGTAGTGCTTGTCGTTCACGTAGGAGAGGAAGTTCTCGACCGACTTGGGGGCCTTGGCAGGGTCGAGCTGCACCACGATGTCGCCCATGGACGTAGCGAGCTTGACCTTGGGTGCGGTTTGCGCTTGGGCTGTTGCTACTGAAAACATAGCTGCTAGCGCAAGTCCTGAAAGCGCCAGCATCGATTTTCTTTTGGAAATCATCCAATCACTCCTTCAAAAAAGATTTGCCACTGCTGGCCGCGCCGCGTCCAGTATTGGCGTTTGATGGGGCCGGTGCGTGCGCCCTCGGCCACTTCGCCGAACGTTACCACCATGGTGTCGGCCGAATCGGTCCAGCGCAGGTAGGCCTTGTCCTTGAGGTGGACAGTGCGGCCCTTGAGTGCCTGGGCCTCGGCTTGCAGCACGGCGGCCCATTCGCCCAGGGGCTTTTTCTTGTAGCTCTGAAAGTCGGGGGCGTAAAAGCCTAGCAAGCGGTTCATATCGCCGTTGGACTTGGCGGTGCGCCAGGCATTGAGCACCGTCTCAAACGACTGGCGCTCGGCCTGCATGCTCTGGGCCTGCACCCACTGCAGCTTCTGCGCGATGACCACGGGGGTGGAGCGTGGCTCTACCGTGCGCAAGATGCGCTCCAGATCAGGGTTGGCCAGGGCCACGCAGCCATCGGTGGCCAGTGGCGCACGCGAGAACTGCTCAGGTGGCGTGCCATGCAGCCAGATGCCGCTGCCGGTCTTGCCCCGGCTCTGGTCCAGCGGGTTGGGGTAGTTGATGGGCAGGGCGCCCGCGCCGTAGAAGTCTTTGAGCGTGGCCGGGTCGAGGCGGCTGGTGATGAAGTACACGCCCAGGGGCGTGCGCTGGTCTCCTTCAGAGGCTTTTTCAATGCCCGACTTGCCCACCGAAGCGTAGTAGTCGGCCACCAGCTTCAGGCCCTTGTCCGTGTTCTCAAACAGGTACAGCCGCGAGCGTGAGGCGTCGATGGCAATGGCGTGCTTGTAGCGCGGGGCCAGCTCGACAAATTGCGCCGGAATGTGCGTAGCCGCCGGGCGGGCGCGCTGGGCCTGCACGCGCTGGCGCGACTCGGTGCGCAGCTCATCGAGCGTGGCGGTCACTTCGGGCGGGTAGGGCAGGGCTGGCTCTGGCACATCGCCCAGCTGCTTGATGGGGCGCACGCGCGCGGCCAGCAAGTCGCCCACGGCCAGTTGTGCGAGCTGGAAATTGGGGTATTCGCGGGCCAGGCTTTCGGCCTGGGCCAGTGCCTCGCGGCCGCGCCCCTCGCTGGCCAATTGATACACCTTGAGCAGGCGCGTTTCGGCCTGACCGTCTTGCAGCGCCTTGGGGGCCACAGGGGTTGGGGCGGCGCGCTGCGCAGCGGGGGTGGGGCGCTTGCTTTTGGCCGCTGGCTGCGATGCTTGCGCATGCACCGGCGGGGCCGCTGCAGACTGCGCCGCCAAGGCGAACAGGGTCACGGCCATGGCCGCGTGGCGAATCCAGAAGGGGGTTTGCACGCTGCAGTAAGGGGCTGGCACGCTGTGGCGCTGTATCAAGGGGCTGTCAGAAAAAACCGAAGAGCCAACGGCTTGCGCTGTCGGCCCTATCAAAGGTGTGGAGTCTGGGCTGGAGTTGGGGCGCCAGGGGGCAATCAACCGCCTGTGGCTTCGCGCACGATGAGCCAGCGACCGTTGGTCTCTACCAGGTCCAGCGTCTTGCGGCTGGTCACGTTAAGCGAGTCGGCGCTGTAGGCCTGGCGAAAGCGGGCTGTGGCCTTGCTGCCGTTCATCGACACGTTCAGGTCAGACACTTGCACGGTGATCTTGGACTTGCCCACGATGCGGGCTTCGCGTTCTTTCTCCCAAGCGGCGCGGGTTTGCTTGCCGGGTGGGTTGAATTCCTTGCCGTAGGCCGACAGGTAGCCCTTCATGTCCTTGGCAGCCCAGGCTGCGGCCCAGGCTTGCACGGCTGCAGAGACTTCCTTGGTGTCTTTGGCGGCCTCTTTCTTGGCTGTGTCGGCAGCGGGCGCAGCCGCTGGGGCCGCTGCAGGTGCGGGGCTGGCGGCAGGGGCAACTGCTGCGGGTGCAGGGGCTGCCGTAGGGGCTGCTGCTGGAGCCGGCGCCGGTGTTGCCGCAGGTGAGGGGGCGGGGCGCTGCGCGGCAATCACGGCAGGGGCCGGTGCGGCTGCGGCGGGCTTGGCGCCCTTGGCCGCGTCGGCGGAGAACAGTTCGCGGATCAGCGCCAGCTTGGGCTTGAGCGATGTGGCGTTGGCCGCGTCCAGCTGCAGCGCCTTGTTGTAGGCCTGGCTGGCCAGCTTGGCGTAGATGTCGCCCAGGTTTTCGTGCGCCGTGGCGTAGCTGGGGTTGGTGCGAATGGCCATTTCCAAAGCGGTGCGGGCCTTGTCCAACTGGTTTTGGTTGGCGTACAGCACGGCCAGGTTGTTGTAGGGCTCGGGCAGCTCGGGGTATTCCTCGGTCAGCTTGGTGAACGTGGCCACAGCGTCAGCGGGCTTGCCGGAGTCGGCTTGCGCCACGCCTTTGAGGAAGCGCAATTGAGGGTCGCGGGGGTTGGCAGACAATCGCTGGTCTGCCTTGGCAAGTGCTTCTGTTGCCTTGCCCGCCTTGAGCAACTGGGTGATGTCGGCGTAGTCGTTGGCCTGGGCTGCGCCGGTGCCGACAAGCGCCGTCAGTGCCAACAGGCGCAGGAGTCGGGGAAGGGTGCGGCGG